>CACGDL010000024.1 GCA_902571795.1 uncultured Prochlorococcus sp. | reverse complement strand
ATCAGAGGGTAATGATTCTTTAGGATTTAATTTTCTTATATTTTCTTTTTCGAAGCCTATTTCTTCACAGAGCCAAAAATCATAGAAGTTAATCAGATTTAATTCTGATAAATTTTCTTTGATTATTTCTAGACTCTTATTATTTGAATCTGTAATAATAGCCAAACTTGAAGGCCTTGCTTTAAGAGCCTCAACTAACTTGGTAGGATCTCTGCCGTGAATACTTACATTAACAGTATCTTGCCACGGAATCTTTAACTTACTAAATGCTAATTGAATGCAAGTATTTGAAGGGTAGAAATTTAATTCATCTTTTGAAAAATTTTCTAGTAATATTCTCCCAATTCCAAACCAAAGTGGATCTCCTCTAGAAATTAAAATAACATCAGTTTTTTGAGATCTAAGCCAGTTAAGAAGTTCGTTATTACTTTTGCTCGAAAAAAATGATTTCTTTTTTAATAAACTATTTTCGCTCCATGATTTAATTTCTTCAAAATATGAATTTGGAACTGCAATATTTGCTGTTTCTAAAAATAGATTTTGTAATTTGAAAGATAGATTCTCAAATTTAAAAGAATTAATCCCAATTACATGAATTTTTCTATGCACTTCAGTCATCAATATTTAATGAAATAGAACTAAATTGTTTGAATGTTTTATTAAATTATCTTATTATTATTCGAGTTATCATAATAAATTAATTGTCTGAAAGGAGAAAGAGATTACATGATTTATTGTTAACTCTAATTAATAAAGATAGTGAATTTGAGTTTATTGAGGAAGATACTAGCGATTTAACATCTAGCTATTCTGAAAAAGACACTTTGAATTTATCTCGAGTTATAGAAAAAAATCGTAAAATAATCAAAAGATATCAAGCTATTGTAAGAACAGCTGTAACTCTTGATGCTCTGATGGATTCTGAAAATGAAGAAAATTACAAAATCAAATAAAAAAATTTTTTTTAAAGGAATATTACCTTTATTTTTACTGTTATCTTTTACTTTTAACCCATTAAAAGTATCTGCAGAAGTTGCAGAAACAGAAATAAATGGGGAATTAATAAATGCTAGTAGTGAGTTTTTAAGGGACTTGGACTTTGAAACTTGGCAATTAGTAGCTTACAAATCACCTCTTTTTGAAGATAAATTAATCTTGAGAGTAATAGGATATCCAGGAAATCTCAGAATTGATCATCCCACTGACTTGAGGGTTGAATCAGGAAGAAAACAGTGGTTTTTAGATGATAAAACATTACTTAATGTGGAATTAGCAAATGATGGAAGACAAGCTGCTGCAGAATTTGATCTTGATGAATTGATACAAAATTTAGATAAAAATAGACCATTAAGATTATCTCTGTCAGGAGTTTTTTCTGAGTTGCCTGTGCCTCCTTTCGTTGTCAAAGAGTGGAGATCAATAAACTGAATTTGATTTTTGGAGATGTCTAAAAAAAATATAAGCCATACAAAGTGGATGAAAAGAGCAATTTTTTTGGCTTCATTAGGCAGTAATACAACGAGTCCTAACCCCCGGGTGGGGGCAGTGATACTTGATAAGAATGGAAGCCTTATTTCAGAAGGGTTTCATTTCAAGGCAGGTATGCCTCATGCAGAGGCAATGGCCTTTAATAATTTAAAAAAGGATGCTAAAGGTGGAACTATGTATGTCAATCTTGAACCTTGTTGCCATCATGGTAAAACACCTCCATGTGTAGAAAAAGTTATATCTTCTGGGATAAAAAAGGTATTTATATCTATTGAAGATCCTGATAAAAGAGTCTCAGGTAAAGGTATTAAACTGCTAAAAGAAGCTGGAATAGAAGTCTACTTAGGATTATGTAAAAAAGAATCCTTAGATTTAAATAAGGCTTTCATTTATAGAAATATTACAAAAAAGGCATTTGGTGTTCTTAAATGGGCAATGAGTATTGATGGAAGAATAGCTTTAAAAAATGGAAAAAGTAAATGGATTACTAATGAAGAATCAAGGTCATTAGTGCACTCTTTTAGAGCAGAATTTGATGCGATAATAATTGGGGGAAACACATTAAGAAGAGATAACCCACTTTTGACTACTAGAGGTGCTAAAAATCCTGAGCCTTTACGAGTTGTTTTCACAAAAAGTTTAGACCTCCCTTCAAAATCTTATCTTTGGGATTGTAGTAAGGCAAAAACTTTAGTTATATATGATTCTTCTACAGCAAATGAAAGCTACCTCTCAAGGATTCCGAAATGTGTAGAGGTTGAGAAGGTATCATCGGATAATCCAGAGTTAATTTCAAAAATACTTGCAAAAAGAGGTTGTAATAAAGTTCTTTGGGAATGTGGCCCTAGTTTGGCTACCGCCGCTATTCAATCTAACTGTATTCAGGAATTAATTACTTTTATTGCTCCAAAAATTTTAGGTGGAGAAAAAAGTATGAATCCCTTTGGTGATTTTGAATTTAAAGAGATGCATGAAATTATTAAATTAAATGATTCTCAATTTAGTTTGATTGGGAACGATATATGCGTTAAGAGTTCTTTTAAAAATAAATTTTTATAGGCTTTTCAATTGGTCAAAGTACCGTACGGTTCTTACCCAAATAAAACAATACAGATACGGAATCTCTTCGTTTAGTTTATAATAAGTTATAAATTTCCCAAACCATGCCAATAAGACAAGACGATAATCAACCTAATAGAAGATTTGGAATAGTAAATATAATTTTGATAGGAGTTGGAGCATTACTTTTATTTAGTAGCCTATTCCCGAACCAAAATATGCAAATCCCTAGGGTTCCTTACTCTTTATTCATAGATCAGGTTAACGACGGGGAAGTTAAGCGTGCATATATTACTCAAGAACAAATTAGATATGAATTAAACGGAGCTGAAGAGGGCGCACCTTCTGTATTGGCGACAACCCCAATATTTGATATGGACCTTCCACAAAGATTAGAGAGTAAAGGGGTTGAATTCGCTGCGGCTCCTCCAAAAAAACCTAATTTTTTCTCAACCATCTTGAGTTGGGTTGTTCCTCCTTTAATATTTATCCTTGTTTTACAATTCTTTGCTAGAAGAAGCATGGGAGGTGGAGGTGCACAAGGTGCTCTTAGTTTTACTAAAAGTAAAGCTAAAGTTTATGTGCCCGATGATGAATCAAAAGTAACATTTGCTGATGTAGCTGGAGTCGATGAAGCTAAGGACGAATTAACGGAAATAGTTGATTTTTTAAAAAAACCTGAGAGATATACAGATATCGGTGCTCGAATTCCTAAGGGAGTTCTCCTTGTAGGACCACCAGGAACAGGTAAAACACTTCTTTCAAAAGCCGTTGCGGGCGAAGCAGAAGTTCCATTTTTTATTATTTCAGGATCTGAATTTGTTGAACTTTTTGTTGGTGCGGGTGCGGCAAGAGTGAGGGATTTATTTGAACAAGCAAAGAAAAAAGCTCCTTGTATTATTTTTATTGATGAATTGGATGCTATTGGCAAAAGTCGTTCTGGATCTATGGGAGTTGTTGGTGGTAATGATGAGAGAGAACAAACTTTAAATCAGCTCCTTACAGAAATGGATGGGTTTGCCTCAGCTGATAAGCCAGTTATAGTACTTGCGGCTACTAATCAGCCAGAGGTGCTTGACGCCGCACTTCTCAGGCCAGGAAGATTTGACAGACAGGTTTTGGTAGATAGACCAGATTTATCAGGTAGAAAAACCATATTAGAGATCTACACTAAAAAAGTTAAACTTTCAGATTCAATAGATTTAGATTCAATTGCCCAAGCTACTAGTGGCTTCGCAGGAGCTGATTTGGCGAATATGGTTAATGAAGCTGCTTTACTTGCAGCTAGAGCCAAAAGGAAAAGCGTAGAGCAACAAGATTTAAGCGAAGCGATAGAGAGAGTTGTGGCTGGTTTGGAAAAGAAGAGTCGAGTTTTGCAAGATGATGAAAAGAAGGTCGTTGCCTATCATGAAGTCGGCCATGCAATTGTTGGTCATCTTATGCCTGGAGGTTCAAAAGTTGCAAAGATTTCTATCGTACCAAGAGGTATGAGTGCACTTGGTTATACTCTTCAATTACCAACTGAAGAAAGATTTTTGAATTCCAAAGAAGAACTTAAGGGTCAAATAGCTACACTTCTTGGAGGAAGGTCAGCAGAAGAGGTCGTTTTTGGAAAAATTACTACCGGAGCCTCAAATGACTTACAAAGAGCAACTGATATAGCAGAACAAATGGTTGGAACATTCGGAATGAGTGATATTCTTGGTCCCCTCGCTTATGACAAACAAGGTGGAGGTCAGTTTTTAGGAACTGGAAACAACCCAAGAAGATCTGTTAGTGATGCTACTGCTCAAGCAATAGATAAAGAGGTAAGAGATTTAGTTGATGATGCACACGAAACAGCACTCAATATTTTAAGGAATAATTTACCTCTTCTTGAATCGATTTCTCAAAAAATTCTCCAAGAAGAAGTAATAGAGGGTGAGGATCTTAAAACCCTCTTAGCAGAAAGTAAAATGCCTGCATAGTAGAATTGAGGTTTTCGTATATAGATAGATGTTAAACCCCATAAAGCTTGAAAGTAAAAATTTTTTATCAAGCTTGGATACCTCATGTGAAGAATTTATTCATATTTTAGATTTAGCAAAAAATTTTAAAAATAAAGATCTAAATATAAAACTTAAAGAAAAAGTTTTAGGATTAATTTTTGATAAGTCATCAACTCGTACCAGAGTTAGTTTTCAGGTTGCAATGTCAAGACTTGGCGGCACCACAGTTGACCTAAATCCTACTACTTCACAAATTGAGAGGGGAGAGCCAATTAGAGATACAGCAAGAGTGCTAAGTAGATACTGCGATGTTCTTGCAATAAGAACATTTAAACAAAATGATTTGGAAGAGTATGCAAAATGGTCCTCTAAGCCAGTTATTAATGCACTCACTGATTTAGAACATCCATGTCAGGCTTTAGCTGATTTTATGACAATTAAAGAGGAATTTCTTGATTTTAAAGATGTAGTTTTGACATTTATTGGAGATGGTAATAACGTCGCAAATTCTCTTATTTTATCTGGCGCGTTATTAGGAGTAGAAGTTAGGATTGCATGTCCTAAAGGTTATGAGCCTAACTCGTTGTTAATCGATAAAGCATATGAAGTATATAAAAATAAGAATTTGTTGAAAATCACTAATGATCCCAATACTGCTGTTTTAGGAGCAAATGTTCTTTATACAGATGTTTGGTCATCTATGGGTGAAGAAAATCAAAAAGATGAGAAAGAAAAAGTTTTTAATGGTTTCACTATTGACAGTGATTTAGTTAGTAAGGCTGATAAAGATGCAATTATTCTTCATTGTCTTCCTGCTTATAGATCCAAAGAGATAACTGATGAAGTATTTGAAAGTCATAAAAGTAGAATTTTTGATCAAGCGGAAAATAGATTACATGCTCAACAAGCTCTTTTATCTTGTATTCTCCAATAAGAATACTTGCAAACTAATTAATAAAAGGGTACAAATGTATTAGAGTACATATGTTTTATGGGAACTTCTTCAGGGGACGATCTTACCCAAGCTCAGAATGAGCTCTATCGATGGATCAAAGAATATATGAATAACTTTCAACATAGCCCATCCATCAGACAAATGATGCAAGCTATGGGATTAAAATCTCCTGCTCCAATTCAAAGTCGCTTAAAACATTTACAAGAAAAGGGCTACATCTCTTGGCAAGAAGGTAAAGCAAGAACAATGCAAATAGTTGATGAAATTATAGAAGGTGTACCAATTATGGGTTCAGTCGCAGCTGGAGGTTTAATTGAAACTTATTCTGATGTTCAAGAGAATTTAGATATTTCTGATGTTTTAAAAAAGAAAAATGTTTTTGCTCTTACAGTAAATGGAGATTCAATGATTGATGCTTGCATAGCTGATGGAGATATGGTTTTAATGGAACCTTTAGAAAATTCATACTCTCTTAAAAATGGAACGATTGTAAGCGCATTGGTTCCAGGACTTGGTACAACTTTAAAATATTTTTTTAGAAGAGAAGGAAAAATATTTCTTGAAGCAGCAAATCCTGCTTATGAACCTATTAAATTAAATTTGGATGAAGTTGTTTTTCAAGGAAAACTTCTTGCAGTCTGGAGAAAGATTTAATATTTTTACAAATGATATTAAAAGATCACAAATATGGCTTTAAATTAAAATATTAAAATAAGTAATCTCAGAAGATTTACTTAAGGATTTGACTATATTTCTTTGTACTTTTTCTATAAAAAAAGTTAAATATAGCTTTTCATTGTAGTTCGTTTACATTTATTGGAGGTTCCCTATCATTAAAAAAGAGAACTTAATTCTTGCAAGTTTAGATGGATATTCTGGTTATTTAATAAATGACCCTAATGAAAAATTTAATAAAATTCCAGACCATAATTATAAGAAATATGGATCTTAAGTTAAATTCAACAGCAAATCCAGATTTTGGTCGCCCAACAATTACTGAGGGTTTATTGCAGAATCTAAAAATTCACTTTTAAGTAAATACTTACTAATAAAAAATAATCAATAAAAATTGAACTTTTAAAAGATAGAAAAGATTTATTCTATCTTTTAATTTCATTGAATTACTTTCGATAAAAATTTTTTAAAAATTTAATGATTAGTATATTATATTTATTATTAAATTTTTATCGAAATTTAAAAATAAATGATTAAAAATTACTTGTCACCTGAATATAAATCAGCTATTCAATTTTGTGTTCTTATGCCTCTTCTTATATTAATGGGCATAATTTAGTAATAAATCGTGGAAGATCAGTATGGTAATTAAGAGTAAACTGAATAGGCCAATTCTTATAGTTTCTAATAGTAGTTGGTATTTAAATCATTATAGGAGTTTATTAATTAGAGAATTAAAAGTTAATTACAATTATGTAATCGCAATGTGTCCTATAGATTCTTCCACAGAGAAATTATCTGAATATATTCTTCATATACCTTACCGGATAGATAGATCTGGAGGATTAAGCCCATTTAGTTTACTTATTTCTACTTTAAGAATGTTTTTTATTATAAGAGCACTAAAACCTTCATTAATTCATTCTCATACATTAAAAGCAAATTTTATTACATCCATAATTGCTTCATTTTATGGAATTCCAATTATTTATTCTTTCGCTGGGATGGGAAGAATGTTTTCAAGCAATAGATATAAAAAGTTTATTTTTAAAATTATTTTAAAATCTATTTATTTATTTTCCTCTATTCAAAGGGTTTCAAAATTTAAAATAAAAAAAAATCAACTTAGATGTAAATATATTTTTCAAAATCCAAGGGACCTTAGATTCGTAAAAAGTATTTTCAAACCTAATAAAATTGACTTCAAAAGTTTTAACCTTATATTTGGCTCTGGATTGCCTGAGATATATTTAAAAAAAAGCAAAGATGTTGAAAATAAATGGATTACACAGTTACCAATTAAATTAAAAAATCTCAAAATAGATAAAATAAACTTTATTTACTGTGGGAGATTAATTAAGTCAAAAGGAATTGATGATTTTTATAAAATAGCAAATTCTTTGAAAAATAATAAATATAATGTTTATGGGGATTTTGATAAAGGCTTTATAGAAGATGATATTAATAAATTAAAACAGCAATTAGAAAATCATAAAAATTTAACTCTAGAAGGAAATATTGATAATCCACTTTTTAATCATTTAAAAGGATTTCCAGTTTTATTATTACTTTCACAGTATGGAGAAGGTTTATCACGCACGATGATAGAGGCAATGTCATTATGTATTCCTGTGATTTCTACAAAAATCGCCGCATGCGAATTGTTTGATGAAAATTATATTTATCTATTAGAGTCTAATGATTTGAAAGAGGTCAAAAAAGCATTACATCATATATTGATTGATTATCAAAAAGGTCTTTTAAAACAAAAACTTTTAAATTCAAGGGATCTTATTGAAGATAAATATTCTGAAATTAAGATCGTTAAAGAAACACTTAAGATATATAGAAAAGCAATAAAAAATAAAGATTTAGATTATTTAAATTCAAAGAACATTAAAGACCTTAATTTTTGGATTTCTAAATAATATTGCGGCTATGAGATATTATCTAAAAAATAAAAAATAAAAAATTTTAATTTTAAAGCTTATTTTATTGATTCTTGATATTAAAATTTAATCATATTAAATATTTTTCTTATTAAATAAAATAACTCTTAGATAATTAAATATTGTAATTTAAATGTTGTCTAAGTTTTATAGAGATTTTTTCCTCTTCTGAACTAAATCTTTTTATTCCATCACCTTTAGCCATTTCTATATTCCTTATAGCACCAATTAAAAATCTCAGACCGCTTGGCTCCAGTGATGCTGATTGGTCACTCCCATACATAGATCTATCTAATGTAATATGTCTTTCTAAAGAGGAGATATTATATGCTGCGGCCCCGCATGATACGGCTACACCTGATTCATGACCACTATACCCCACCTCGCATGAGTATCTTGACTTCAAAGTTTTTATAACTTCTAAATTAATATCTTCATTTTTGGCAGGATACGTTGAAACGCAATGCATTAATTCAAAGCTACAATTATTCTTTTCAAATATTTTTACTGCCTGATCTATCGTTCTTAGGTTTGTCATGCCAGTAGAAATAAAGGTGTGTTTTTTTTCTGCTGCAACCATCTCTAGAAATTCTTTACAAACTATCATTGGGGATGCAATTTTGTTAAATCTGGAATTAAACCTAGACATGAATTCTTGACTTTTTTTATCCCAGCATGAGGCGAACCACTCTATGGATAGTTCTTTGCAAAATTTATCAATTTCTTGATATTCATTTTCTCCGAATTCAAGTCCTAATTTCTGATCTCTCTGCGTATCTCCCCAAGGTGATTGTCTTGGAGAATTTAAAAATTCTTGGGTATAAACTGAATCTATATCTCTTTTTTGGAATTTAACCGCATCAGAACCGCAATCATGGGCTAATTTAATTAATTCTTTTGCTAGAGAAAGATCACCATTATGATTAATACCTATTTCAGATATAAAAAAAATGCTCAAAGTTAAATTTAAAAAATCCTAAACCAGATATTACCACATTAGACTAAATATTTTTCTAAATTTGAAAATAATCAGAAAGCTTTTTTATCGAGCGTCTTTTTTTATTACCTAAATGTAAGATTTGTTTATTATGAGAAGTACAACGATTTAATCTTAGGAGACCCAATTCTTTTAGTTTATCGAAAATCAAAGGCGATAAGAAGAAAGACCCAGGTCCTACTTGACCTCTTAAGTAAGTTTTGTGATTACTAAATTCAAATTGTATGATTAACCTATTTTGATTACTATTTTCATAACACCCTTTATGAATACCATTTGTATCAAAAATTAAAATGTCATTAAAATTTAATCCTAACTTCTTTTCTTTATTTTTATATAGTTTAATTTGCTGCTCATTTATTCTATTTCTCTCTTTATTTTCAATATTTTCAAAATTTTTCCATTTTATCTTGTTACTGCCTTTTAAATAAATAGTTGGATTATTTATTGTCCCTTTTTCATTAATTGGAATAAACATTTTAACTCTATGTCCAACAGAGTCATGATGTAACAATCCTGATGAGATACGATTTTCAACTTCACCATTAAAAGTATTAAATACAGATAAATAAGTATTATCTAACTTAAATCCATTTCCTAAATAAGATCTTATATCATCAATAATTTTGGAATTAAAAACTTCAATAAGAAAATCTGAATATAATAAATGGTCGTTAAAACTAATCGAATTACCTAAACCTTCGCAATTGGTTAATTCTTTTTTTATTTTGTTAGAGTTAATTATTTTTTTGCAAAGAATTTTTTTTTGATTTATAAACTCTTCATTTTTAAAGAAATTTTTATATATTTTAAATCCACTTTGAGATATAGAGCCTTTTAGTGGTGCAAAATAATCTACAACATTTATGAAATTATCATTATAGAAATTCCTTAAAATTCTTTTTATAAAATTTCTAAGCATAAAGTAATTAATAAAGTTGGATGGGATGTAAAAAAAATATTTTTAATTATCATAACCCAATACACTGATTAGGTTGATTTGAAGAATGTTTTCAGCTATTTCACGCAATACCCCATCTCCACCTTTGGTTTTAAGAATGAATGAAACATTTTTTTTTACTTCATAATGTGCATCTGATGGACATGCTGAAAATTTTAAATGATTTATTGCTCCAAGATCATTAATATCATTTCCAACATATAGTATATTTTCAATGTCAAAATTATTTTTAGTTAAAAAATTTATTAAAAACTGTTTCTTGTTTTTTATTCCAAAATAGGTATCTATTAATAATTTTTCACCCCTTAACTTTACTACTTGATTAGTTTCAGTTGATATAATAATTACTCGAATTCCTGACTTTTTTAATGCATTAATTGCCATACCATCTGATCTATTACACAAAACTGTTTCTATTCCATCAGAGGAAACATAAACCTTATTATCTGTCAAAACACCATCGAAATCTGTAAAAATATATTTTATGTTTTTCATATAAAATTTTTTTCTGAAAGATTAAATTCAACTTGATACATAATTAAGTGAATTGTTGTTATGTGAGCTTGTTGAATTCTTGCTGTATTGTTATCTTCAACTTTTAAAACAAAATCAGCCAAGGAACTCATCTTTGTCTTTTTTACACCAGTCAAAAGAATAACTTTGATATCTTTACTTTTTGCTGTTTCTATTGCTTTAAGAATATTTTCGGAATTACCACTCGTCGAAATTGCTAAAAGAATATCTCCTGAATTACCAAGGCTAGTTATCAAACGCGAGTATGTCTCTTCAAAGCTATAGTCATTCGCACAAGCTGTTAATGTTGAAACATCCTGGGTTAAGGCTATTGCGGGAAGGGAAATTCTATTATTATCAGATCTAAATCTTACTAACATTTCTGCCGCAAAGTGTTGGGCATCTGCCGCAGATCCTCCATTACCGCATGCAAGAACTTTGTTACCATTAATTATTGATTTACTTATGGATTCACTGATTTTATTAATTAACTCAATTTGATGTTTAAGTTTAGAAATAGTAGAAGCACTTTCCTTTATAAAAGAATTGATAAAATTTTCTTGATCTAACTTAGCCATGAATTTAAATTTTATTCAATTAATAAGATTTAGGTTATTAATAATTTTTGATCTTTTAATTCATAAATCTTATCACAACAATTAAGTGTTGATAATCTATGAGCCACAATAATAAATGTGATTCTTTTTCTTAACTTATAAATTTCATTCATGATTTTTTTTTCAGTATCATAATCTAAAGCACTTGTGGCTTCATCTAAAAAAATGACATTACTACCTTTATACAAAGCTCTTGCAATTCCAATTCTTTGTCTCTGTCCGCCACTTAGTAGTATTCCTCTCTCTCCCACAAATGTATCAACTCCATAAGTAAGTTTATTTATGAAATTACTTAATTGGCAAATACTTATTATTTTCATTAATTTTTTATAGTCAATTGAATCTTTATCTATTCCAAAAGCAATATTTTTTGCAATGGTATTGTTAGATAAGAATATTGTTTGTGGGACGTGACTTATTTCATTAGTCCATTTTGAAATAATTTGAGAATCCTTTTCATAAATATTTTTACCATCCAATAGGAACTTTCCTTTAGAGGGTTCTAGTAAACCCATTAATATATCTAAAAGTGTGCTTTTCCCCTCTCCAGTGCGGCCCTTCAAACCAATAGATTCGCCTTTTTTAATAGACATGTTTATTGATTTCAAAATATATTTATCATCTTTGCTGTATTGAAAAGAAACATTTTTTAATTCTATTGAATTCTCAAACTCAAAATTTTTTACCAAAGTATTACATTTACTTTTAGCTGTTTTGCTGGATAGTATTATTATTTTTTCTAGTGCCGCTTCGTAACTTTTAAGTTTGCCAATATTTGAGTAAATTTGTTGAAGTGCTGGAAGTAGTCTTTGTGCTCCAATTGCGAATCCTCCTAGTGTTGCAAGAATCTGAGATGATTCACTCTTAAAATACAAGTATATAACTATTAAAATTAAACAAGTAAATCCTATTGCTTCTAAAATAAATTTTGGTGATAAAGTTAGAAAGTTAATTTCAGCACTCTTCTTTCTACGTAAACCCTCTATATTAATATATCTTTTAATATAATTTTCTTGATATTTACCAATTATTATATCTCTAATACCCCCAAAAGAATCTTGAATAATTTCTATAAGATCAGCACTTTTTTTTGCTACGATTTTCCCGTTCTGTAATAATTTTTTGCTTGTAAACAAATAAATAAATAAATAGATAAATAAGAAAATAAAAGAAGAAGCAAAAGCAATTTTATAATTTATCATTATTAATGATGTTAAGATACCAAGAAATATAAATGTCCAACTTATAAGCTGTAAGAATGAATTTATAGCTGCAACAAATTCTTGTACCTTAACAGATATACCATCAATTAGATCGCTACTTGATCTTTTGATATGGATAATATATGGCTCATAAAGAGATTTTTTATATATTATTGTTCCAAGATCTAAACCTATTAATTCTGATAAGTTTATATTAAAATATAGAATAAAAAGTCTTGAAATAGAAGCAGAAATTATACTTAGTCCAAATATTATGCTTATAAAGATGAATTGATCTTGAGGATTATAAATTTTAAAATTACTATAAATAAAAGTCAAAAACTTTGTATTAGTAATATTATTTGGATTGGTTAAATAACCTATAAAAGGGATTGATGTCGTTATCGCTATAGTTTCCAGAAATGTTCCAAATAAAGTAAAAATTAGTACCAAAATTAGTTGGATCTTTCTCTTCTTAGAAAGCTTTTTCCAAATTAAAAAAATATAATATATAGATGAAAGATTAGCTTTGAAATATGAATGTTTTTTTATGCCCATATTTATGAAAACTTAAATTGAATTCTAAATATTTTAAGTGTAATTAACAATAAAAAAATCAAAATTATTAAAGGTAAGTAAAAAATAAATTGCATATCACATAGTATTATCATAAAGTAAAACATATGATAATTAAATAGATAATTCAAACTCTTCTAATAAAATTATGAATATTGATAAGTCTATTTTTTTAGAAAAAGCAAGATTAATTAGAAGAAAAGTTGTTGAGACATCTTATAATTCAAAAATCCCACACCTTGGTTCTTGCTTATCTTGTGTAGATTTACTTGTTTATATTTATTGGTTTGTACTAAAAATACAAATTGAAAAAGTTGATGACCCCAATAGAGATATATTCATATTAAGTAAAGGTCATGGAGCCCCAGCTTTGTTTCAAGTTTTAGCTGAAAAGGGGTTTTTTGAAGAGAAACTACTAGATACATTCGGTAAGTCAGGAAGTTTTTTTCATGAACATCCCCCTAAACCTGGATACATTAATGGAGTTGAGGCCGCAACTGGTTCTTTAGGCCATGGCCTTCCTATGGCCTTAGGTATGGCTTTGGCAAAAAAAATAAAAGGATTAAGTTCAAGCTGTTTTGTGCTTTTAAGCGATGGAGAATGTAACGAGGGAAGTATATGGGAGGCAGCAATGCTTGCAGCAAGTTTAAAATTAGATAATTTATATGCATTTGTTGACTATAATAAATGGCAAGCTACAGGAAGAAGTCAAGAAATAATGGCATTGGAACCATTAGCAGAAAAATGGAAATCGTTTGGGTGGGAAGTTGATGAAATTGATGGACATGATTTTAATTCAATAGATAATGCTTATAAGAAAATTAAAACTCAATTAAATAAACCAAAAATAATAATTTGTCATACGATTAAAGGCAAAGGTATTTCTTTTATGGAGGATGATAATAATTGGCATTATAGGGTACCAAATGAACAAGAATTAAAAAATGCACTTTATGAGTTGGAGAATTAATAATGCGTAATGCCTTTGCTTCAGAATTAACAAAACTTGCAAAAGAGAGAGAAGATATTTGTTTATTATCTGGAGATATAGGAAATAGAATGTTTGATAATTTTAAAGAAAATGCTCCAAATAGATTTATAAATTGTGGGATTGCAGAAGCTAATATGATGAGTATGGCTGCTGGGATGGCATTATCTGGATTAAGACCTTTTGTTTATACGATTACTCCATTTACAACAACTAGATGTCTTGAACAAATAAAAATTGGATTAGCTTATCATAATGCTCCTGTAGTTATTGTTGGCACTGGCTCTGGACTAAGTTATTCCGAACTAGGCCCCACACATCATTCATTTGAAGATATGGCTATTCTAAATTGTTTGCCAGGGATTAAAGTGTTGGCTCCTTGTGATCAAAATGAGTTAAAAGCATTTATGAGAGAGGCCATTACTTTAGATGGCCCTATATATATAAGAATTGGCAAAAAAGGTGAACCAATATTAAATACTCATCAACAAATAAAAATTGGTAAGGTCACAGAACTAATGAATGGTAATCAGTTTCTGATTTTATGTTTAGGTCCAATTACATCTGAAGCAATTGAGACCTCAAATAAATTAAAAGAAATTCTTGGTTTAAAGCCGACTATTGTAAGCATGGGTTCTCTAAAACCATTAGATGAAAAATTTTTAATGACTCAACTTTCTAAAGGATATAAATACTGGATTACTTTGGAGGAACATAGTGTAATTGGTGGACTTGGATCAACAGTTGCTGATTTTCTTCAGAAAAATAACTCCCCAAAAAGTATTAAATTAATTAAGTTAGGCATTCCTGATGAGTTTATTCATAAATTAGGGAATCAAAAATTCGTAAGAAGTCAATATGGTTTAGACTCAGAGGGTATTTTTGATGTACTTGAAAAATTATGTTGAAGATAGGATTTGATTTTGATAATACCCTAGTTAATTATGATCATATTTTTTATGAATTAGCATTTGAAAAAGGGCTAATAAATCGAGATATTGAAAAAACTAAAGTTAGTGTAAGAAACTATCTCAGAGAGACAGGCAAGGAAAGTGCTTTTACATTAATGCAAGGAGAAGTCTACGGAAAAAAAATATTAGAAATTAAAGCATCCCAAGATTTATTAAAAGTTTTAAAAAAATTAATTTGTGATGGACATCAATTATTTATTATAAGTCATAAAACAAAAACACCTTTTCTTGGACCAAAATATGATTTACACAAAGCAGCTACGAAATGGCTTGAAATTAATCAATTTTTTAGTAAAGATGGAATTAATCTAAATCTTGATAATGTGTACTTTGAAGAAACATTAGATAATAAAATTGAAAGAATTATTAAATTGAATTGCAATTTATTCATAGACGATCTACCTGAAATACTTAAAAAACTTGATGATAGTATATTTGGTTTGCATTTTAATCTTAATAAAGAAATTAAAAATAATGAATTTGAATCAATATCAGAATGGCATCAATTGCCAAATATAGTTGAGAAAATAATAAAAAAAAAATCAGAAATTTCTCTTACCAATAAATTTATTTAAAATTAAAAAATTTTATTTGAATGTCAAACCAGATTTTTCAATTTCAACCAACAGGAAAACTATATAAGAGCAATAGTTTTATCAAAAATCCAATGTTTAATATCTCTTTAATTTATAAAGAAGATTTACTTTGTCAAAAAAATCCAGTCGATTTAAAAGAGTTTAAACCTCTTGACGGATGGATAGAATCTAATGAACCTGAGGAGCATCTGGATAGCGTATTTGAAAAAATACTCATAAATGGAAATAAAAAAAAGATCTTATGTTTTTCTTATAAAGATAAAACTTTAGCTTACAGATTTGGAAAAGATTCAGATATATATATAGATTGTTTGTTTGATCCAAAAATTGGAATTTTCGGTTCTTTCCCTGAAGATTTTGATGAAGAATTTATTATCCAAAAATTATTAAAATTAAATAGGACATACGATTTGATAATTTTTAGGCATTATTTGGAACATTTTAAATATCCTTTAAAATTATTAAAAATAATACGAAAGTTAGTAAATCTAGAAGGATTACTTTATTTGGAAGTGCCTGATTGTTCAAAGTTTATTCTTCAAGGAAATCCTCTATTTTTATGGGAGCAACATGTAAGTTATTTTGATAAAAATTCAATTTCTACAATTATAGAAAATTCTGGAGTATCTAATTATGAAATCCTAAAATATGGTGAAGACATAGAACCGAGTATTGGATGTTTTTGTTATGGACTATGTTTAGATAAAAGTTTTAAAAAAAAAGAATTGGAAGTAGATAATACAAATACCATAAAAAATATAAAATTTAATTTTAAAAAATATGTTGATTCTTGGAGGCATTATCTTAATCTTAAGAATAGAAAAAAAATAATTTTAGGAATAGGACATAATGCTGATCGATTTCTTCAGATAATAAATTCTTATGAAAATATTGATTATTTAATTGATGATAGTAAGGATAAACAAGGCAAATTTTTAATTAATTTTGATAAGGCTATTATTTCATTAGATCATATTAAAAATCATAAAGACTATGATTTTATCCTTGCAACTAATGATCGTTCTTTAAATAATATTTCTGATAAATTAAATAAAAAGTATGGTGTAAAAAACTTTTTATCAATTTTTAAATGTCCAAATAATTATGTTTAAAAAAGTAAAAAAGGGCGTTTACTATTCTAAGAGAAAATTTCATTTAGCAGATAATACTGCTATAAATTTTTTAGTTAATGCCTGCGAAAAAGAAGGTTTAGATATGGGAAGAATTTGTTTACATGAAAATTCAGAAAGTAAATTAATGACAATGTTAATTGTATTGCTTAATAATTATATTTATCCGCCTCATAGACATTCATGGAAAGATGAATCATACACAATTATAAGTGGAAATTGTTTATATATAGAGTATGATCAATCTGGGAGAATAATAGATCATGTTAATATGAAAGAAGGAGATTCCATATTAAATTGTAAGGGAAATTTTCACTCCTTTAAACCTCTTTCTCCAAAATTTGTATTTGTAGAAAATACAATTGGACCATTTACAGATCAGCCCTTAGATTTTTTGAAAAATTTTGAGTTGATATAAAAATCATAATGAATAAATACCTTAAGACAATTTATGGATGTCGCTAAAATGAAAACTTTTTTAATTTTAGGAGGAACAAAGGGAATTGGTTTGAGTATTAGTAAGCAGTTGGCAAATGAGGGACATAAAGTATTTATTATTTCAAGAGATAATTATATAAATATTGAGAAAATCCCAAATGTAAAAATTATAAAAGTGGATTTATTGAATTTAGAAAAACAAAATATTGACGAAATTTTTAATAATCATCCTATATTTGATGGAATTTGTTTTGCTCAGCGATACAGGGGATCATATAAAGGGAAAAGTAATAAATCATTAGAAGAATATAAAGTTATGGTTGATTCTATAGCCAACTTTATAATTCAATTTAATCAACATATTAAAAAAAGTAAAAATAGTAAAAATATTAATATAGATAAAATCTCACGTTTATTAATTATTGGTTCTACCTATTCCACAAGAATTGGTAAAGATCAGGATTGGAGTTATCATTCTGTAAAATCAGCTCAATTATCATTAGTAAAATATTTTTCTTTGAATAGCGGTGGATTTTTCAATATAAATATGCTTAGTCCAGGAACCGTTGTTAAAGAGAATTCTGATTCATTTTGGTCTGATCATCCAAAAAATAAACATTGGATAGAATATACTTCAGTTGGTCTTATTAATTCTAAAATCGTTGCTAAAGAGGCTATTAATATCATGAAAAATTCATCAATATATTTTACTGGTAATAACGTAAAAATAGATTCTGGATTGTCAAATTTATATCATGATCAATTAAAATAATTTTTAATTTGAGAAATTTAGCGCCAAGTCTTATCGAAATTATTGATAATCTCGATCTTGATTATGTGAGAACTTTATATAAAGGTATTAATAGCAATGTTTATTTGCTGCAAAATAAAAATGAAAAATTTGCTCTTAAGATCTTTAATAATTTAAATAAAGATTCTAAATTACGAATACAAAGAGAGATAAATGCCTTAAAACTTTTAAATCTAAATTCAATTACAAATATTCCTTATCTAGTCTCATTTGATTATAAAAAATTGTTTATCTTGACAAATTTTTTAAATGGTAAAAAAACAAGTTTTTTTTCTCCAACATATTTTAACCAGATTATTGGTTTTAATTTAAATTTAAGGAGATACAATCTTAAAATAGATGACTTAAAAATAATGGAAGCATCTGATAGTCTTATTGAAATTGGAAAATTTATTGAAGGTATAGAAACTAAAATTAAATATTTGAAAGATCAAAATGAATCTCAAAATAAATTGATAATGTTTCTTAATGATGAACTTATAAATTATAAAAAATCGTACTTAAATAATAATTTTGAAGATAATCTTTTATTTAAGGAAAATCAAGTTTTTTCTCAATCAGATGTAGGTTTGCATAATTGTCTAGATTATAAAGGTAATCTCTATTTCTTTGACTTCGAACATGCAGGTTGGGATGACCCTGCCAAACAAATAGGAGATTGGATAATAAGACCAAATAACAAGATAAATTGCTCGCAAACTGTAAATTTCTTAAACGAATTTTGCAAAAATTGGCATGACAAGAATTTGATCTATAGATTAAATCTCACTTTACCTTTGATTAATATAAAGTGGATTTTAATAAGATTAAATATTGG
>CACGDL010000023.1 GCA_902571795.1 uncultured Prochlorococcus sp. | reverse complement strand
ATGGTTCTTAATGTAATTCCAAATATAGGTCCAGTTATTAGTGGTATATTTCCTATCTCAATTGCACTACTAGATAATTTTTGGAAGCCACTGGCCGTATTAGGTGCATATGTAATCATTCAAAATATTGAAAGCTATATAATAATGCCATCTATAATGAAGAGAAAAGCAAACTTACTTCCTGGCCTAACATTAATTTCACAATTTGGATTCACCTTCATTTTTGGTCCTTTAGGCTTAATTCTATCTCTTCCATTAGCTGTAGTAATGCAGGTAATAATCAAAGAATCATTAAAAGATATTTATATAAATATGGATATGAAAAAAGTACAAAGAAAGCTAAGGGATGTTTACCAATAGCAAAATATAATGAGCTAAAAGTAAAATGATCAAATAAAATTCTTAACTCAGTAGAAAGATCTATTAAAACTAAAGAAAATAAAATTATCAAATAGTAATTTAATTTCATAAAATTAGAAAGTTAAATTCAGTCTTTCAGTAATAAAGATGGCGCCAATAAAATACTTGAATAACTTCCAACTATAATTCCTAAAGATAAGGCCAAAGAAAACCAAAATAATGAGTAAGATCCAAACAAAATTATGCTTAATAAAGGGAAAAGGGTTGTTATGCTCGTGAACGTTGTTCTCCTAAATGATTCGTTAACTGATAATTGAATAGTTTCGTTATAGCCTTCATTCTTTAATTTTAAATTCTCACGAATTCTATCAAATATAACAACAGTATCATTTACAGAATAACCGGCAATAGTTAATAATGACACAGCAAATAAACTATTTACCTCGACAGATAATATAATTCCCAACCAAGAAAATATACCGAAAACAATTACTAAATCATGAAATAAAGCTAATAGCGCAAATAATGCATATTTTTTATCAAATCTAATTGATATATATAAAGATATTGCAAATAAAGAAACTAACAATGAAGTTAGGCAATTAGTAAGTAATCTTTTACCAAGCTTTGGACCTATTAATCTTGAATCCTTACTCTCATAATTTAGAGGCCCAACAATATTATCAAGATTATTAATAAGATTATTTGATTCTTCGATACTTAAATAAGGTGTTCTTACTGAAATTAATTTATTATTATTTTGGAATTGTAACTTGATATTATTTAAAACTTTATTATTTTTAGAAATCTCTCTTAAATTTTCCAAAACTGAATCAGGGGAAAAATTAGAACATTCCGCTTCACAAACTCTTTCAATTCTTAGTTCATTTCCTCCAACAAAATCCATCCCTAAATTTATAGGTTTCTTATAAGAAGTATTAAAAGTAGAATATAAAATTCCTATAAGACTAAACAAAATAAGAACAGTTGAAAACCCAATTATCTTTTTTTTATTTTTTATTAGTTCAAGATTGTATTTCATGGGAAATTAGAAATAAAAAATTTAATTTAAAAAATTATTCCTTGGAAGATAAAGATTTTTCTGTCTCAAAGATTGATATGTTGTAAAAAATCGCAAAATAGTTTTAGAACAATTTAATGAGGTAAACAAGCTTATTAAGACCCCAATACCTAATGTCGCCGAAAAACCCTTAACAAAATTTGTTCCTAATAAAAACAATACAAAACAACTAAGAAGAGTTGTAATGTGACCATCAACTATGGATGAATTTGCTCTCTGAAAACCGCTATCAATAGATCTTGTAAGAGTATTACCATCATATAATTCTTCTCTAATTCTCTCAAATATTAGAATATTTGCATCAACAGCCATACCAATGCTAAGTATAAGCCCAGATATTCCCGGTAAAGTCAAAGTTACAGGAATTAGAGAATATATGGCTAAGTTAAAGAAACCATAAAGTACTAGAGAAAGAACTGAAACAAAACCTAGAATTCTATAATTAAAAATCATAAAAATACCAACAAAAATTAACCCACTAATAGCTGCATAAAGACTTTTTAAAATATTTTTGGATCCCAACAGAGCCCCTATTGTATTAGTTTCTACTATTTCAATTGGCAATGGCAATGAGCCTCCTTTAAGTTGAACTTCTAATTCTCTAGCATTTTCAGCACTAAAATTACCGCTTATTGTTGCTGATCCGCCTGTAATCCCAGTACTAGCAAACTGATTACCAACACTGGCTTCGCTTATTGATTCACCATCTAGAATAATAGCCAATAGTTGATTAGTGCCAGCAATTGATTTTGTAATTTCTGCAAACTTTTCACCTCCTGAATTACTAAAAGTTAATAAAACTTCCCAATTACTATTTGTTTGTTCTTGTCTCCTTCCTGCGTTAATAAGATCCTTACCTGATAAATCTGTTTTAATAAATAAATTTGTAATTTCTTTATCAACATATTTTTTGATTTCGATTAACTTCCCATATAAATCATTACTAGTAGATGAGTAATTCAATTCTTGCTCTATCTCTTTAAGATCATCTTGTATAAAATTTAAGAAATTATCATTATTTTGACTTTTTTCTGCAAAGGAATATTGTCCAATTAATTCTTTAACACTCAATCTCTGTAGTTGCAGGGTTTTTAAATCTGTAGATGTTCCTTCCTTTTGGGTTCTAAATTCTAATAAAGCAGTCTTACCTAATACCCTTGAAGCAACTAATGGATTTTGTTCACCTGGTAATTCTAAAATCAATTGATCTCCACCGAGGGTTTGCAAATTAGACTCAGAAACTCCTAAATTGTTAACGCGCTTATCTATAACGGAATTAACTGCTTCTAGTTCATCACTTGTTACCTTACCTTCTTCTTTAATAATTTGTAGTGTAAGTTGAGAACCCCCTTGTAAATCCAAACCTAACTGTAAGGGATAATTTATTAATAGATAAACAGATAAAGTAAGTAGAAATATAATAAAAAAAAGCCAACCTTGCCTTCTTTTCATTGCTTATATACTCCCACTAATTAAATCTTCAACTTTTTCAACTATTTGATGTGGTTGGATTATTGTCAAATTCTCAAGATTTCCATTATAAGGAGTAGGAATATCCTGACTAGATAATCTAATTGGTCGGGCATCAAGATCATCAAAACATTCTTCTGTAATCAAGGCAATTAATTCCGCACCAATACCTCCAGTCTTCATACATTCTTCAACAATAATTACTTTATTTGTTTTTCTTATTGATTTTGAGATGGTTTCCATATCAAATGGTTTTAAACTTATTAAATCTATTAACTCGACATCTATTCCTTTTTTTTCCAATTCTTCAACAGCTTTAAGGCAGTGATGTCTCATTCTTGAATAAGTCAATAAAGTAATATCTTTCCCTTCTTTTACAACATCAGCCTGATCTAAAGCGCAAGTATAATCACCCTCAGGTAATTCCTCAGATAAATTGTATAGAAGAACATGTTCGAAAAATAAAACCGGATTATCATCTCTTATAGCTGCTTTCATTAGACCTTTAGCATTTGTGGGCGTACTACATGCAACAATCTTTATGCCAGGAACTGCATGAAAATATGCTTCAAGTCTTTGACTATGCTCAGCACCAAGTTGACGACCAACTCCTCCTGGTCCTCGAACTACTGCTGGTATTTTATAATTTCCGCCACTAGTATATCTAAGCATTCCCATATTGTTTGATATCTGATTAAAAGCTAAAAGCAAAAAACCCATATTCATTCCTTCTACTATTGGTCTTAAGCCAGTCATTGCCGCTCCCACAGCCATACCCGTAAAACTATTCTCTGCAATTGGAGTGTCTAAGACTCTTAACTCTCCATATTTTTCATATAAATCCTTAGTTACCTTATAAGATCCTCCATATTGACCAACATCTTCCCCCATTACGCAAACATTTACATCATTTGCCATTTCTTCATCAATTGCCTCTTTCAAAGCATTAAATAATAATGTCCCAGCCACAATTAATTACCTAATTAATCACAAATATAATCCTACCACTTTGAATAATTCAACCTCCTTCAGCGAAGGTTATAAGTAGTAATATTGATAAAATCATTCCAGGCGATAGTAAAAGGACTAAAAGGCCTAAGTCATGTAAAGACATTCAAAGAAAGTGTTTTCTTAATAATATTGGCAATTCAACTTTTCTTCACAATAAAACTGCGAATAAATACAATAAAAAGTCCTATACCAATGAAAGCAAAAGAGAAAGTTAGCAAAAAAGATAATCCAATTATTAAGGTATTAATACTAGAGGAAATATTTTGAACTATTTCAGAAGAATTAGATGGTTTATGTACTGAAAAATAAATTGCAATTTTATTACTTAAAAAATAAAAAAATATAAATAATAAAAAACTTGTTAATGATCCAACAATAAAATTTAAAGGTCCTTTTTCGGGAATATTTTTTTCAATATTCTCATTACTATTATCAGCCACAATAGATTTTTATATAAAAAAAATTTAAATGAATGTTATTCCCTTTTCAAGGAAAGTGCAAACCCATGAATCATAGCCTTTTTCTTTAAATAATTTAGAATTTGCAGTTAATTCTTTTTTAGCAATCTCTATATCTTTAAAGAGGGCAAAGCATGTAGGGCCTGATCCACTCATTGAAAATGTAAGACAATTATCTAATTTAGAAAGTAAATATAATGCCTGTTTTACAGAATCATTTTCATTTTCAACAACTAACTGCAAATCATTTTTAATAAATAAATGTTGATTATCAAAATTTAAGTTATTTAAACCATTATCTCTTAAATTTTTTCTTATGTTCTCAATCATTTCTCTATCAGTAAGATATTGATCACAAAATCTATTACTATATTTTTTATAAGTTTCAACTGTAGATACTGATACATTTGGATTTTTTAAAAGAATTACTCCATATTCAAAGTTTGAATCTAATTTCTCCAAAATTTCTCCTCTTCCAAAACATAATTGAATACCACCATTTATAAAAAAGGGAATATCAGATCCTAAAGTTGATGCTAATGAACATAATATTTCTTGATCTAAGTTCAAATCCCATAACTTATTAAGACCAATTAAAGTTGCTGCTGCATTACTGGATCCACCAGCTAATCCTGCGCCAATTGGAATATTTTTTCTTAAAAATATATTCACACCGTAATCTACATTTGATTTTTTCCTTAATAGATTTGCCGATTTAACAATTAAATTATCATCAGATAAACTTAAATCATTACAATCAGACTCAAGTTTAATTAAACCTTCATTATTAATTTCAAATTCTAAATAATCAGAAAGATCGATATTTTGCATAATCATTGCTAACTCATGAAATCCATCCTCTCTTTTACCAATAACTTCAAGGTGCAAATTTATTTTGGCAGGAGATTTTATATTTATTTTCGTTTTAGCTAAATCTTGCATATACTTAAAAAATTTTTTTTTTAATTTTAATACAATTTTCTGCAAGCTTAATCCATTGGTCAATTGAAATATCTTGTGGTCTTAAATTAAAACAAACTTTTGAAGATTCAGATAATTCATTTATCTCTTCATTCGAAAGTATTGAATTAAGAGTATTTCTTAGCATTTTTCTTCTTGAATTAAATGAAATTCGAAGAAGTTTATCTATATATTTTTCTAGACTAATATCTAATCTTAAATCATTTTTAATTGGTTCGAAAACTACTAAAGAAGAAAAAACTTTTGGAGGCGGACTAAATGATGAAGGGGGCACATCACATATTCTTTTTATTTTTGATAAAAGTTGCATTCTTACACTAAGCGCACCAGCATTGGGACTTCCTTCTTTTGACAAAATCCTATCTACAACGTCTTTCTGCATTAAAAATATTATTTTTTCGTAATTATAATTTCTTATAATGCCCAATCGACCTATGAAAATATCCAATATTGGGCCAGTTATATTGTAAGGAATATTTGCAATCACTTTTGTAATCTTCTTATTGATCGAATCTAAATTTACAGAAAGAATATCTCCCTGTTGGAGTGAAAACTTATCATTATTATTGAATTTATCATTTAATAAATTTATTAAATCTTTATCTAATTCAATTGCATGTAATTTTTTAATTTCTGAATCTAATAACTTAGATGTTAAAGCTCCTTTACCAGGACCAATTTCTAAAATAAAGTCATTTTCATTAAGAACAGCAATTTCTTTAATTTTTTCTAATATTTTTTTATTTACCAACCAGTGTTGTCCAAATCTTTTTTTTTGATGATAGTTTTTAGAATTCATCTAAAAGATAAATAATATGTTTAAATTAAATATGAATTTATTTAATACTTTATATCATGAGCTTATCAAAAAAAAATTTAGATAAACTCAATAAATTTAAAAAAAAGAAAAATTTAAAGAACGAAAGTACAAATATAAATAACTACACAAATTTAACTAATAATGATAATTTAATCACCAATCCACTTAATTCAAAAGATCCCAATAAAATTTTTTATTCGTTAATTGATAATTCAGAATCTTTAGAAGAGACTTCTAACGTTAATAATTCACTAAGAAAAAGTGAGATTAATCAAATTAATATGAATTCTAAAAAAGATAATTTTTCCAAGAATTTAACAACCGAAGAAGAACTGTATGATGAATTTAATTATCTTCTTGATGAATAATTAGTTTTAATATTCACTTATGCTTCAGGGTAATAGATTAGCAATTTATGCTATCGGCAAAATAAAGAAAGTTTGGATTAGAGATGGAATTAATCAATACAAAAAAAGAATGCCTGAACTTATCATTAATGAGTTAAAGACTTTTAATTTAAATAATCTTAGATCCAATAACAATATTATTATCTGCTTAAGTGAAGAAGGGAAACAGTTTAATTCAGTTGAACTATGTTCCTTACTCTTGAATTTTAAAAATAAAAAAATTAATTTCTTAATCGGTGATACTGATGGAATTAGTTCAGATATAAAAGAAAAATCAGATCTTGTACTAAGCCTGTCTCCTTTAACTTTTCCTCATGAATTAGCTAGATTAATCCTAATCGAGCAAATCTATAGAGCTATTTCTATATCTAACAACTCCCCTTACCATCGTTCTTAAAAAGATTAGATTCAATCTAAAATTAATTTATAAAAGTTTAATAACTAACTATTTTTTGATTTTTACTATATAGTACATATATACTATTAATTTAAATCTTGGATTCTTTTGATTCAACTACTAAAAAATTTAAAATCCCCTTATTAACTGATTCGGTATCTGCAGGATTTCCTTCTCCTGCAGATGACTATACAGAAGAAAATATTGATTTAAACGAACATTTAATATCTAATCCGTTTAGCACTTTTTTTCTTAGAGTTAAAGGTGACTCAATGATAAATGCAGGAATTAAAGATAAAGATTTAATAATAGTAGACAAGAGCTTAACAGCCAGGCCAGGGAATATCATCATTGCAATGATAGACGGAGAATTTACAATAAAAAGATTATCTATAAAAAATAATGAATTATATTTAAAAGCAGAAAATCATAATTATCCTGATTTTAGATTTAAAAACCATATTGATGTACAGATATGGGGAGTTGTTATTTATTCAATACATAGCTATTTATGAGAATTTCAAATATTGATGCAATAGCTCTTATAGATGCTAATAATTTTTACGCGTCATGTGAACAAAATATTAATCCTCATTTGAGAAATAAACCAGTAGTAATTTTATCTAATAATGACGGATGTATCATTGCGAGAAGTCCTGAAGCGCGAGCTTTAAAAATTAAAATGGGAACTCCGTATTTTAAGGTCAAAGAAAGATTAAATAAATTAGATGTAGCAGTCTTAAGCTCAAACTACACGCTTTATGGGGATATGAGCAGAAGACTAATGAATTTACTGAAAAACTACTGTGAACAGATAGAAATTTATTCTATTGACGAAGCATTTGTCTCTATTTCTAGACCTAATGATGAAAATCTATATCCTTGGGCAAGAAGCATAAGATCATTAATATATCAGAATCTAGGGATTACCATAACAGTAGGAATAGGAGAAAATAAAGTAAGAGCAAAAATTGCTAATAAACTAGCTAAAAATATTGATTATTCAGCTGGAATATTTGATTTAGCTAGAACCGAAAATGAGAATAATTATTTGAAAAGAATTAGTATAGATAACATATGGGGAGTCGGGAAACAAACCTCTAATTGGTTGCAAAGTAAAGGTATTAAAAATGCGAGAGAACTAAGAGATATGGAAGAAAATGAAATCATTAAGAAATTAGGCATCGTAGGGAAAAGACTGCAATTAGAACTGAAAGGCCATAGATGCCTGCCCATAGAAAAAAACAAGAAATCAAAAAAAGAAATTCAGGTAAGCAGGAGTTTCGGCACGCCTATCACAAAATTAGAAGACTTAACTCAAGCACTGGCAACTCACGCAATAAAAGCCTCTGAAAAAATGAGAAGTCAGAATTTGCAATCATCTGATATTAGAGTATTTGCCAGAACCAGTAAATATTCAAGTCGAAATTATCAAAGAAGTGCTCATAGAAAACTTACAAATGCAACAGATGACACAAATAAAATTTTAAAAATAGTAGTTGAATTATCTGAAGAAATTTATAATCCCGAATATAAATTCTCAAAAGCTGGTGTTTTAATGCAGGATTTAACTAATAGCCAATATTTACAGCAATCAGTTATCAATTACAAATCTCAGAAAGACTTAAAAAAATCAGCAAATCTTATGAGAACGATTGATTTATTAAATAAAAGATTTAATAACAATGCAATTACATGGGCCATTACAAAAAATTCACAAAGTTGGAAGATGAATAAGAATTTCCTAAGTCGCTCATCTACAACTGATATAGAACAAATCCCAACTATAGTAAAGTAAACAAAATAAAATGGAATTTATATTATTTTTGAGCAAATTAGATAAAGAGATTCTTAACTTATTAATCAAAGCAAACTATATAGTTGAAGAAAATAAAATTGAATGTCTATTAAACAAAGAAATAAAAGGGCTACATAATTTTAAAGAAAATAAAATAATAATATGTACTAAAAACGCAAAAAAGAAAACAAATTATAGAAATAAGAATCAACAACCAAATAAAGATAACTTCAAAACAGCAAGGGCGATAAGAAAAGCATTAAGACACGAAGCAACTCATGCGATACAAAAATGTAATGACAATAAAACAATAGGGGATATAAAAAAATTAGAAAGCAAATTGCATCAAAGTAAAAGAAAAGCATTAGAGTTCTCTAGTTCAAATTTTTCTGGAACTTATGCGAAAGAAGTAGAAGCTTATGTTCTTGAAGATAAACCCAAAAAAGTTAAAAACTTGATTAAAAAATACTGCCTATAAATTAAAAATTTTTATATTAGCTAGCGATGAAATTGCCACAACGTTGTTTATCTAAAAAATTAATATGTTGCCTTTCTAAGTAATATAATTCCTGAAATTTGATCGCATCTGAGTTTAAATCCTTAAAAAGATCATCTATCTCTTTATTTGTATTTGAAGAACCTGAAGAAGGATTATCAATTAAAATAGATATACAATTTTCTAAAGTTTTTAATCTTTGAGATCCCCAAGATTCGATTAAGTGTCTACATCTTTTAAGAGAATTATATTTCTCAAGAAGTGATAATGTTCCTAGTAAATTGTCTTTAGGATTACTCAGCAATGTTAAAAACAACTCATTTGGATTAATAAAAATATTAATTTTATTTGATGATTCAGGATTATTGAGAGCTAAGTAATCAGGCAGAAGGGAAATTAATTTAATAGAAGAAAAATCTTTTTGAAGATTTTGACTATTTGTTTGTTTTAAATCATTTAAGTAGTTTAAACCTAAATTATTTTGTTCAATTTTTGAAATAGCTTCCCATAAACTTTGAATATAACTAGTATTAAAACCATTAATTTCTCTTTTGAGAAATTCATCACGAATAAATAGCCTAAGATCTGGACAATGTAAATAATAAAAAATTATTTCCGATTCATTTTTCTCCCTTCGGGAAATTTCATTTGGTTGTTCAAATTTTTTTGATCTACCATGCCAACGAAATCCTTTTACTTGATTTCTTAAATCTTGTTCAAACTGTATTGCTAACCTAGCTTGTCCCTTACTTAATTTTTCAGAAACTTTTTGTAGATAATGAGTTCTGGTTGAAGATTGAGGTAATTTACTCAACAATTTTACCAATGACGAAATAACACTCTGGAAAATTTCAGACTTAGTTAAATCTTTATCTTTAAAGATCTGATCAATCTCCCAATCAATCCAAAAGGATGCATTATCAATTAAATTAAAATAATCTTCAGGAGTATGACTATTTAAATATTCGTCAGGATCTTTAAAATCACTTAGTTGAAGTATCTTAAGATTAATTTGATCATGAATGGATAGACTCTCGACTTCTTTAATTACTCTTTTTGTAGCTAAAATACCTGCATTATCAGAATCAAAATTCAAAATTATATTTTTATTATCTGTACATCTACATAGTTGAGAAATTTGATACTTATTTAATGCGGTACCGAGAGAAGCTACAGAATTAGTAATGCCCTTTGAATGAAGAGAAATAACATCAAAGTAGCCTTCAACAATAATAGCTTTATCTCTTTTCCTAATATTGCTAGAAGCTTTTTCAAATGCAAACAACATTTTGCCCTTTTCAAATATCTCTGATTCAGGAGAATTAAGGTATTTGGGTTCCTGTCTATCAAGTGATCTTCCACCAAACGCAACTACACGTCCCTGCTTATCAAGTATCGGAACAATTAATCTATTTCTAAAACGATCATAAATCTTGTCAGAATTATCCTTAGAAATTGCAAGACCTGAAGCCAAAATTAGATTAATAGGAAATTTTTCAACATTGGATAGATAGTTAAATAAATCATTCCATGAATTTGGGGCAAAACCTAATTCAAAGTCATCAATAATTTTATTACTCAAGTTTCTCTTGTTTGTTAAATATTTCATAGCTTCAACACCTAGAGAATTATTTAATTGAGACTTAAACCAATTTTTAGTGACTCTTAATATTTTATAAAGCTCCTCTTTTCTAGATAATTGTTTTTTATAAGCTTCTACTTGGGGACCTTCAAGATTTTCAACATTAATATTATTCTTCTTAGCAAGAGAAAGTACAACATCAGAAAAATTTGCACGAGTAAATTCCATTAAAAATTTTATAGAGTTACCTCCAGCTCCACAAGAAAAACAATAATAGAATTGTTTAGTTGGTGATACTGTCATAGATGGCTTAGTATCATCATGAAAAGGACAAATCCCAACAAATTCTTTGCCTTTCTTCTTAAGAACAATATGTTCAGATATAACGTCAACGATATCTGCTTTTTCCTTAACCTCTTGAATAGTTCTTGGGTGTATAGAATGAACCATTGAGATTTTTATCGAAAAATAAATAATGATTTATTCTTTATAGGTCAAAATCAAATAAGAATCTACTTATTTTCACAAAAAAACTATTTTTTTAAATGAGACAAATCGAGGAATTAGAAAAAAGATTTAATTCATTAAAAAAGTATAATTTGGTATTTGCCTCATTGTTTTTCAGTTTGATGACTTTGTGCGTTAAAAATATTGATAAAAGGATACCTATTTATGAATTAGTTTTATTCAGATCATTGTTAAGTTTAATAATTACATCATTAATTATTAATATAAAAAATATAAATCCATGGGGCAAAAATAGACCATTACTCATCTTAAGAGGTTTTTTAGGAACTTTAGCTTTAGTTTGTATTTTTTATGCGATAAGAAATATGCCTCTTAGTATATCTACAGTCATTCAGTACACATATCCAATTTTTATATCTATATTTGCTGGCATATTTATAAACGAAAAAATAACTCGTAATGTAATTTTTGCTTTAATTATTGGCTGGATTGGAATATTGGTAATATTGAATCCAAGTCAATTATCAAATATAAACGCTGAAATTGAAAACATTTCGATTTCAATAGCATTTCTTGGAGCAATCTGCACTGCATTAGCTTACGTTACAGTTAAGAAACTTTCATTTACTGAAGATATTTATGTAATTATTGGATATTTTCCACTTGTTTCTTTTATAACTTTATTACCAATTGTATTAATCAATTGGGTTACCCCAAATTGGAGTGAATTAGTTTGGATATTAGGAATTGGCTTATTTACTCAATTAGGTCAGACTTTCTTAACTATAGGATTAAAAAATTTACCTGCTTCTGAAGCATCAATAATTAATTATTTACAAGTTTTATTTGGTTCAATTTGGGGGTTTTTGTTTTTTAGTGAAATAATAAACATAAATTTTTTATTAGGCGCCTCACTAGTTTTATTAGGAACTATTATATCTACTACCAAAAAAATCAAAAGGACATAGAATATGATTAGATTAAAAATGATGATGAAATTTCGCTATTTAGCTTTATTATTTTGTTTTTCTCCTATTGCTCAAGTTAATGCAACAACTCCAAAATCAGTAACTTGTACAAGAACTGAATATAGAGAAGAGTACATTCCTGGAACGAAATCAAACCCTGGCTACGTAAAAAGTTATGAGGTAGACGTTGTAATACCTTGCGGAGGTCAAAACAAAGCTGAAAAAATAGATGATAATGACTGTAGTGAAGGTTCTGTTATAGGGGGTATTCTTGGTGCTGGAATTGCATTGTCCTCATCTAGAGGGAAAGATAGGTTTTGGGCCGTACCAGCGGGCGGTACTGCAGGAGCGCTAATTGGATGTCAGGTGGACGGTGGTTAATTGATTAGTTGGATAAATGGAGAATTAGTTGATTTATGGCAAACTAATCAAAAATTTTTTGTTTTAATAAATTGTCAAGGATTAGGATACGAAATACAAATACTAGAATCCTTTTTTCTCAAATTAAAAAATAATCAGATACCTACTAATAACATCACTCTTTGGATAAAGCATATAAAAAAAGATGATTCAGATTTATTATTTGGCTTTACATCAAAGGATCAAAAGAATTTCTTTATTGAAATTTTGAGTATTCGAGGTGTTGGATCTCAAATTGGTATTGGGATATTAAACAAATTTTCTATTAGTGAAGTTATAAATGCAATAAAAACACAAGACAAAAAATTAATTTGTTCTGTACCTGGTATAGGAAAAAAAATGAGTGATCGGTTAATTTTAGAATTAAAAAGTAAATTTAAAAGCGAAATATTATCTGAAGAAGAAAAAAGCAAAGATGAATTTGAGATTAAGAATCCTGAGATAAATAAAATGATAGAAGACCTTCAATTAACTCTTCAATCATTAAGTTACAAAAACAAAGAAATAAATACTATTTTGCCAATAATTATTAAAGAAATAGATCTCCTAGGTAAAAAAGAAAATAATTTATCATTTGAAAAACTATTGAAATTAGCTATGCATTATCTGGATGAGGATAGTAGTAATATAGCTAGATGACGTAGTATCATAGATAAAAAGAAATAAATTTTATGTCATTAGATACAGCTGAAAAACAAAAGCTGATTGAAAATCATCAAGTGCATCCAACTGATACGGGTTCAGCTGAAGTACAAGTAGCAATGCTTTCTAAAAGAATATCGAAATTAAGTGACCATCTTCAAGGAAACATTCATGATTTCGCTTCAAGGCAAGGATTATTAAAAATGATTGGTAAAAGGAAAAGATTACTGTCTTACTTAAAAGACAAAAACGTTCAAAAATATCAAGAACTCGTTAAGAAAATTGGAATCAGAGGATGATCTCAATTAATGAAAAAAAAACAATCAAAAAAAAAGACACAAAATAAAAAGAAAAAAAACTATTCTGAAACAACTGCTTTCGCTAATCTAGAAAAAACATCTATTCCTGTAACCAAGCCAAAGCGATCATCAAGTGGCATCCCAAAATATGTTGCTGACAGAATGGCAAGAAGAATATTCTTTACAGCGGGAATACCGACAATATTAGGAATGTCTGTTTTTGTTGTTAGCTACATTATAGTTACAAGAAATATTGCTGAAATACCTCCTTCCTCAACCATTGCAATTTCAGCATTATTTTTCTTGTTAGGTCTAGCAGGATTGAGTTTTGGAATATTATCAGCTAGTTGGGATAAAGAGCCTGGATCATTTTTTGGTATTGAAAATATCCCAATGAACATACAACGTGCAAAAGCTGCCTTTAAACCTGCAACTCAAAATTTTGAGGATAAAAGTTAATCTAGGAAACTAAAGATTTCAAATTAACTTGGAATGATTTATCTTCTAATAATTTGCGAGCTCCTTGAATATCTCCAATACAGAATTGATCTCCAAATTTAACGTAGGTAACACTATTTTTATTTCTTACTGCAGCTAAAACTGGAATCTTGATTCCACATGTGTCTTTAGCTGGTTTAAATTTAATTAAACAGTCTCTTAATGTATTTTGTACTCTTACATCTGATGCTTGAGAACTTTCAAGATTAATAATAAGCAATTTAAGGTTATCTATTTCTCTACAATCATCAACTATTAATTGAGTCTTATCACTTTTTTTATCTATTGTTCCCCAAACCAATAACCTAGTATCAGTCAAAAGAAATTCTGATAATCTTAAATAGGTTTTTGGAAAAACTATTGCTTCGCAACTTCCCGAAAGATCTTCTAGTTGAACTATAGCCATCCTATCTCCTTTTCTCGTTGTAATTTGCTTCAAATCAGGAATCATTCCAACTAAAGAGACTTTAGTTCTATCTTTTATTTCTTCTAACTGAGAAATGCTTGTAGGTGATACAAGTTTTGCTGGCTTAGTTAAATGCTTCAGAGGATGATCAGATAAATAAAAGCCTAATAGCTGCTTTTCTAACTTTAACTTCTCAATAAGAGAATAATCATCAACCTTAGCTAATTGTGAATCAGAAAAAGCAATATTAGAAAATTCATCTTTAGAGTCAAAAAGATTCCCTTGGCCTGATAATCTATCACGATTTCTTGAAGAGGCCCACTCAATAACATGCTCAAGATCTGACAATAACTGAGCTCTATTATTATCATTTGAAAACTCGTCTAGTGCTCCACAATGAATTAGAGATTCAAGACTTCTTTTGTTAAGAATATTAGAAGGCAAACGGTCGCACAAATTAGATAATGACTTAAAGGTTCCAAAACTATTTCGGTTTTCAATTATATTTCTTATTGCAGAATCCCCTAAATTCTTTATTGCAGATAAACCGAATAAAATCTGATTGTTCTTAATAGTAAAATCAACCCCAGAAAAATTAATGCTCGGTGAAATAACTTCTATTCCCATGGAATAACAATTAGAAATATATCTTTGCATCTTATCGCTAGAGCCGGAATTTACGCTTAAAAGGGCTGCCATATATGCAACAGGAAAATGCGCTTTTAAAAATGCCGTTTGATAAGTTACAGCACCATAAGCAGTTGAGTGACTTTTGTTAAAACAATATTCTGCGAATAAAACCATCTGATCAAAAAGATCATTTGCTAATTTTTCATTTACACCTTTCTTCATAGAACCATCTACAAAAATATTTCTATGCTTTACCATTTCAGAAACTTTCTTTTTCCCCATCGCTCTACGGAGTAAATCAGCATCACCTAGAGAATAACCGGCTAGGTCTTGAGCAATTTTCATGATTTGTTCTTGGTAAACCATAATTCCATAGGTTTCAGTGAGAATTGACTTAATAAAAGGATGAGGGAAATCAATCTTTTCGTTCCCATTTTTTCGATTTATAAATTTAGGTATAAGGCCAGCGTCAAGAGGACCAGGTCTATAAAGAGCCAGTATCGACGAAATATCTTCTAGAGAATTGGGTTTGAAATCCTTAACGACCTGTTTCATACCGGAAGATTCAAGTTGAAAAATACCTTCAAGATCTCCTCTCCCAATAAGCTCAAATGTTTTACCATCATTTTGCGGTAAATCATCAATGTTTATTTTCCTGCCAGTAGATTGATTAATAAGAGAAACTGTCTTTTCAATCATCGTAAGATTCTTAAGACCCAAGAAATCCATTTTCAATAATCCAAGTGATTCGATATTGTCCATAGAATATTGAGTTATTATTTGTCCTTCATTATTTCTTTGAAGTGGTACAAGTTCGTCAAGAGGATCTGATGCTATAACAACTCCAGCAGCATGAACTCCATATGTTTTATTAGTTCCTTCAATTCTCAAAGCCAAATCGACCCATTTTTTCACCCTATTATCATTAATATATTTGTCTCTAAACTCTTGGCTAGGAGAATTCTTATCAATCATTTCATTTAATTTATAAGGTTTCCCTCTTACTACCGGGATTAACTTAGCCAATTTATCAGCCTCTCCATATGGTATGTCGAGAACCCTTGCAACATCTTTTAAAACCGCCTTAGAGGTCATCTTATTGAAAGTAATTATTTGCGCAACTTTATCCTCTCCATAACGATTAGTTACATAATCAATAACTTCATTTCTCCTATCAATACAAAAGTCGGTGTCAATATCTGGCATTGACTTTCTTGCTGGATTTAAAAATCTCTCAAACAATAATCCATGCTCAACAGGATCTATATTTGTAATTTGAAGAGCATAAGCTACTAATGAGCCTGCAGCAGAACCTCTACCTGGTCCTACAGGGATAGAGTTATCTCTAGCAAATTTGATGTAATCCCAAACAACCAAAAAATAATCTGGGAAGCCCATATCTTTAATAATTTTTAATTCGGAAGATAGTCTTTTTTTATAGTTCTCATCAACTTCTGTAAGATCATTTTTTTTAAGTCTTTTTAAAAGGCCTTTGTTAGATAATTGTGTAAGGAAAGAAAATGAATCTGTATCTTCATTAAGAGGGAATTTTGGCATTCTATAATTACCAAATAAATCAAATACTTCTACTTTTTGAGAAATTTCTACAGTATTATTGACTGCCTCAATAATAGATTCATCATCAATATGATCTTTAAAAAGCTCAAGCATTTCATTTTCACTTTTTATATATTCTGTTCCGGTATATCTCAATCTTTTTTCATCACTAATTAATTTTCCTGTTAATACACAAAGCAAAGCGTCATGTGCTTCAACATCCATACTTGATAAGTAGTGGGCGTCGTTGGTTGCGATGACTTTTATTTGGTGCTTCTTCCCAATTTTTATTAATTCAACGTTAACAATTCTATCCTCAATAGAACCATGATCTTGTATTTCTAGATAAAAGTCATCTGCAAATAATTTTTTATACCAAAGAGCTATATCCTCTGCTACGTCTAATCTGCCTTTTAAAATAGCCTGAGGTATCTCTCCACCAAGACAAGCTGTAGAAATTATAAGGCCTTCACTATATTTGCTTAAAAGTGATTTATCAATACATGGCCTAGAAAAAATGCCTCGACCTCTCATCCCATTTAGGTGACTAATTGTTGTCAACTTCACTAGATTCTTATAACCAGTATAATTTTTTGCTAAAACCACCAAATGATATCTTTTTTCTTTCTTTGGTTGAGGATCATCAATAGAACCATTAATCACGTACATTTCATTACCAATAATTGGTTTTATACCTTTCTCTCTACACTTCTTAACTAAATCAAGAACACCATACATAACTCCATGATCAGTAAGAGCTATCGATTCCATTCCAAGATCACAAGCTCTTTCAACAATTTTTGAAATTTGACTGGCACCATCAAGTAAGCTGTAGTCACTATGATTATGAAGAGGTACGAAAGCCATATTCAAATAATTTATATATATAAGATAGAGAAAATTTCTAAAAGATCTATAGTTTGTGATTACAAATTAATTATTAATACAAATTTAAAATGAAGGTCTTTTCTTAATTACCTGAGCATCAATTTCAAAGATATTTGCGGCATTCAATATTCTATCTTCTTCTAATACATCGCCTATTAATTGCATTCCAATAGGTAATCCTTTCGTATCAAAACCACAAGGAATACTAATTGCTGGGAGGCCAGCTAAATTAGCAGGAACAGTTAATAGATCAGACAAATACATTGAAAGTGGATCATTGACAAAATCTCCCTTCAAAAAAGCAGTGGTTGGACAAGTTGGAGTTAATAAAACATCTACTTTATTAAAAGCATTATCAAAATCTTTTCTTATAAGTGTCCTAACTTTTTGTGCCTTCTTGTAATAGGCATCACTGTATCCAGCTGACAAAGCATAAGTACCTATCAAAATTCTTCTTTGTACCTCATCTCCAAAACCTTCTGCTCTACTTTTAGAAGTCATATCTATAAGATTTGAACCTTCATTCGATCTGTAGCCATATTTAACTCCATCATATCTAGCTAAGTTTGCGGAGGCTTCAGATGGTGCAATGACATAATATGTCGCAATTCCATCGTTAAATCTAGGACATTCAACTTCGATAATTTCAGCCCCTAAAGCTTGGAATCTATCAACTCCAGAAAGAACAGATTCCTTAACTTCTGGATTAAGTCCAGGATGTTCAAAACATTCTTTAATGATTCCAATTTTTAAACCCTTTATAGATTTATTTAATTCAGTCAAATAATTTGGTACTGGCTTATCAAGACATGTCGAATCAAAGGGGTCTTGACCAGATATCGAATAAAGAATTTCAGCCGCATCTGAGACAGTATTTGTAATTGGACCAATTTGATCAAGAGAGCTAGCAAATGCTACAAGTCCCCATCTGCTAACTCTGCCATAGGTAGGTTTAAGACCTACAACGCCACAAAAAGAAGCTGGTTGTCTTATTGATCCTCCTGTATCAGAACCTATAGCCGCTGCACAAAATCCAGCAGCAACCGAAGCAGCACTACCGCCTGAACTGCCTCCTGGCACTCTATTAATATCCCAAGGA
>CACGDL010000022.1 GCA_902571795.1 uncultured Prochlorococcus sp. | reverse complement strand
AGAAAAAAGAATTTTTAAAAATCAATCTGGGGCAGTAACTATCGCCGTAGCAGAATCAAAAAATCAATATAATCCAAACCATGGCGAAATCCATATTATTGGAAGTGGGCCTGGTGATATCTCCTTCCTAACCAATAATGCAAGAAAAGCACTTTCAAGATGTACTGTTTGGATTGGATACAAAATGTATTTAGATTTAATAAAACCCTTAAAAAGGAATGATCAGATCTTAATTGAAAGTAAACTTACTGAAGAAAAAGAAAGATGCGGTAAAGCAATTAAATTAGCTGAGGAAGGAATAAAAGTGGCTTTAATTTCTTCAGGTGAATCTGGATTTTATGGAATGGCAGGTTTACTTTTAGAATTACTTCAAAAAATCAAAAGACAATATAGACCCTATTTTGAAGTACATCCAGGTATAAGTAGTGTTCAATTAGCTGCTGCGATTAGTGGTGCACCACTAATGAATGACTTTTGTTCAGTAAGCTTAAGCGATAAATTAACTCCATGGTCTTTAATAGAAAAAAGAATTGAAGGAGCTCTAGTGGGTGACTTTGTAATAGCTTTATTCAATCCTCAATCCATTGAAAGAAATTGGCAGCTAAAAAGTGTAATAGATATATGTTTACAATCTAGGCATGGTGATACTCCAGTTTTAATAGCTAGACAAGTAGGGAGAGAAAATCAAACCAAAAAATTTTTTACTTTAAACAAAATTCCTTTTAAAGAGATTGATATGTTATCAATCATAATTATTGGGAATTCTCAAACAACCTTAGTTGACGAAATATTTCTCACTCCCAGAGGATATTTACAAAATTAAGTTTAGATAATCCATAATTTTATTATCATAGAATGTTTTTCTTTGCTTTTTCTTTATAAGAATACTAATCTTTTATAATAATGATGCGAGAAAATTAATTGAAAAATATTGGTTTAATTTTGTTTGATATTGATGGGGTAATACGCAGCGTAGAAAATAGTTACAGACTTTCATTAAAAAAAACAGTTTACAAATTTTCCGGATGGGAACCTAGCTATATAGATATTGATAATGCAAAAAATGAAGGGATCTGGAATAATGACTGGGATTTAAGTTTAGAACTTATAAAAAGATGTATAAAAAAAGATAACTTAAATCTTAAAATTCCTCCAAGAGAGGAGATAGTAAAATGTTTTGAAGAGTTTTACTTTGGTGGAGATCCAAATAAAGATAGTAAATACTGGTCTGGTTACATAACAAATGAGGAGTTATTAGTTGATAAAAAGTTTTTTGATTTAATTCAAGGTAATGGAATAATCTGGGGTTTTGTTAGTGGTGCAGAGTCTGCTTCTGCAAAATTTGTTTTAGAAAAAAGACTTGGACTAAAATCACCACCATTAATATCTATGGGAGATGCCCCTGACAAACCTGATCCTAAAGGTTTTATTAACTTATCAAAAAAGCTTATAGGAGATAAACTTGGCGAATCAAATATTCCCATTGCATATGTGGGTGATACTGTTGCAGATATAAATACAGTTATAAACGCAAGAAAGGAAATTCCATCTCAGAAATTCATAAGTATCGGAATAGCTCCCCCTCATTTACATTTAAATTCTCGATTAAAAGAACGTAATTCTTACGAAACCAATCTTAGAGATGCTGGCGCTGACTTGATTTTAAATTCTATTTATGACCTTAAAGATATTAATCTTGACTTTTTTTAAAAATAAATATTAATTAAAAATTTTCTAAATAAATCACGGAGAGGGAGGGATTCGAACCCTCGACAAAAGTTACCTCCTGTAACTCCTTAGCAGGGAGCCGCTTTCAACCACTCAGCCACCTCTCCAGTTCTTATACATTATCAATTTTTATGCAAACATTCAAAATTTTTTATTTAATCGAAATGTCTAATCTACTTGAACTTTCGGTAATCTATTTTTAAAAGAACAAAGAATTTCCCAAGGGATAGTATTAGATTTTCTTGCCCATTCAAGAGGAGAAATTGTTTTATCTCCATCAGATCCTAGTAATACCATGGTACTACCAACTTTAATATCATTAGAATCTGTTATGTCTACCATCATTTGATCCATTGTTATGGATCCAACCTGAGGATAAAATTTATTATTATGAATTACGTTAATCTTGCCTGAAAGATTTCTTGGTACACCATCTGCATAACCAATACTTAATACAGCTAACTTAGTTTTTCTATGACTTACAAATTTGCCTCCATAACTTACACTTACACCTTTATCAATAGTTCTTATAAAAGCTACTTTGACCTTCAAAGATAAAGCTGGTTTAAGCAATAAATTTTTATTTAATTTTGACAAAGGTTTATATCCATACATAGATAATCCAACACGTACAATATGAAAATGGAAATTTTTATCAAGAAGCATTCCCGCTGAATTAGCCAAATGAATCTTGATATTTTTGTTTCTATAAACATTAATTTGCTTTAATAATTCCTGAAACTTCTGCCTTTGTAATTGTGTAATACTTTTTGGATCTAATGAGTTGGGTTCATCTGCAGATGATAAGTGACTATATATTCCCTCAATAGAAATATTTTCAAAAGATTTGATTTTTTCAAATTGCTGAACAAATTTATTGTATTCAAATCCTAATCTTGACATTCCGGTATCAACTTTAAGGTGTACAGGAAATTTCAATCCAAAGTGCTTACCAATGTTATTGCAAATTAAACATTCTCTTATACTACTGATAGTTGGCATAAGATCATTTTTAAAACATATAATAAGATCCCTTTTCGAATAAAGATTTCCGAGGATAAGTATTGGTTTTTTAACTCCAGAAGAACGGAGCTTAATGCCTTCATTTAATGTGGCAACACCTAATTGAGATGCTCCACCTTTGATAGCATACTCTGATACTAATTTCGCATCATGTCCATATCCATCAGCTTTAACGACTGCCATAAATTGACAATTTTTACTTAATTTTAATCTTAACTGTTTAACGTTTTTTTCTATTGCTTTACCTTTAACTTCAATCCATGCTCTTTGTTTTAGATCTATATATTTTTCAAAATTTGGAGATTTATCAAAATTAAATACCTGATTTGTTTGACTATTTTGCATTAACTTTGCACAAATATATGCGCTTATGGAAATATACAGTTAGCATGACATGTAAATTGTATTTTGGCATGGGCCAGACTCTAGTTTTAAATGCATCTTATGAACCTTTAAACATCACTTCTTGGCGAAGAGCAGTAATTTTGATGATAAAAGGTAAAGCAGAAAGCTTAGAGGAAGATAAAACATATTCAATACATAGCGGGAAAAATTTGCCGACAGTTATAAGACTTCGTTACTACGTCAAAGTTCCTTTTAGAGAGGTTTCTTTAACAAGAAAAAATATTCTTCTGAGAGATAATAATTCTTGCCAATACTGTAACTATAGGGGTAGTGACCTATCAATAGATCATGTTTTACCGAGAAGCAGAGGTGGAACAGATAACTGGGAAAATGTTACTACAGCATGTCTCAGATGTAATGTACAAAAAGGTAATCGAACCCCCGAAGAGGCGAATATGCCCTTAAAACGTAAGCCTTATCGTCCATTAAGTAATCTAAATTTTGAAGCTACAAGACAAATTGACTCTGGCAGGCATAAAGAATGGAGTAAATACGTAATAGGGATTGCAATCTAATAAAAAAATCTTAACCTTCTTCTTTATTAAAATTTTCCATCATTCTTTTTTGTTCTTGAGCTATGCATGCATTAATCACTTCTTCTAATTGACCAGCAAGAATTGGCTCAAGAGAAAAATTGGAACCTAATCTATGATCAGTTGTCCTGTTATCTTTAAAATTGTAGGTTCTGATTTTTTCACTTCTATCGCCTGTTCCAACCTGAGAAAGCCTTTGTGATCTCTCTTTTGCATTAGCTTCTTTTAATTGAATTTCATATAATTTAGCTCTTAAAATTTCCATTGCTCGTTCGCGATTTTGCAACTGCGATCTCTCTTGAGTACAAAAAACTCTTATTCCTGTAGGTTTGTGGAGAAGATCAATAGCTGTCTCTACCTTGTTAACATTTTGTCCCCCTGCACCTCCCGATCTTGCTGTACCAACCTCTAAATCCGTTGGATCAATTTTAACCTCAACAGGATCAGCCTCAGGCATGACGGCCACAGTGGCAGTAGAGGTGTGAACTCTACCTTGAGATTCAGTCGCTGGAACTCTTTGAACTCTATGTACGCCGGCCTCAAATTTAAGTTGACTATATACAGAATCTCCCTTAACAGAGATTACTAACTCCTTGAATCCTCCCATATCTGACTCGGAAGCACTAACAGGTTTTACAGACCAACCAATTTTTTGTCCATATCTTTCATACATTCTTGCTAAATCACCCGCCCAGATACAAGCCTCGTTACCTCCAGCACCGGCTCTGATTTCTAACATTACACTTCTCTCATCTCTTGGATCTTTTGGTAACAAAGCGATTGTCGTTTTTTGAATCAATTCATTTTTACATTCCTCTAGAGTTATTAATTCCTCATTTATCAAAGATTCCATTTCTTTATCGTTTCTATTCTCTTTTAGTAGATTTTTTGAATCTTCGATTTCTTTATCAGTATCAAGTAACTTATTAAAATCAATCACTAAAGGTTCCAATTTTGACCTTTCTCTTGCTATTGATTCTAATTTTTTTGGATCATTAGCTATATCTGGATCTGCAAGCTGAACTTCCAAATTTTCAAAACTTTCTGAAGCAGTTTTCAACCTTGCAATTAATGTTGAGTATTCCAATTGAAATTATGCTTAATTTTTGAAAATTCTATTTTTTAGAATCTTTCTCTTCTTTTTGCTCTTTTGATGTAGCAGAATTAGCTGAACCCATTCCATATTTTTTCATAAACCTATCAACCCTACCTTCTGTATCAAGAATTTTTTGAGTGCCAGTGAAGAAAGGATGATTACCACTCCATACATCAACATGTAATTCAGGTTGAGTGGAGCCAGTAGTCATTACAATTTCTCCATTACAAATAACTTTTGCATCTGGATACCATTTTGGGTGTATTTCTGATTTTGGCATGATTTAAATTCCTTTAACGTTTGGAGAATTGAGGAGCTTTTCTTGCTTTTTTAAGACCATATTTTCTTCTTTCCTTAGCTCTAGGATCTCTACTGAGATGGCCTTCAGTTTTTAGCGGTTTCCTATTGTCAGGAGATAATTCGCAAAGTGCTCTTGCTGCTCCTTGCTTGATAGCATCTGCTTGACCAGTCAATCCACCACCAAAAACATTTACCAAGATATCATAAGAATTTTCAAGACCTAATGTTTGCAAAGGTGCTTTTATTGAATTTAAGTGTAGAGGGTTAAAGTTTAAATAATCATCTCCAGAACGACCATTAATTTTTATTAGTCCATTTCCTGGAATCAAGCGAACTCTAGCTACTGAAGTTTTTCTCCTTCCAGTTCCCCAATACACAGCTTTGTTTTTTATTTGACTATTCATTTTAATAAATTAACTATTTAATAATACAGGATTCTGAGCAGCATGAGGATGATCAGCACCTTTATAAACTTTTAACTTTTTAAATTGCTGTCTTCCTAAAGAGTTATGTGGCAGCATGCCCTTTACAGCTTGCTCGATGATTCTTTCAGGAATTCTTTCTTGTAGAGACTCAAATTTTTCAATTTTCATTCCTCCTGGTCTTCCAGAATGTCTTCTGTACAACTTTTGTGATGCTTTTTTACCTGTTACCTCAACTTTTTCAGCATTAACTACAATGACGAAATCTCCAGTATCTAGATGAGGTGTAAATGTTGGTTTATTCTTACCTCTTAAAACAGTTGCGATTTCTGTAGCAAGTCTCCCAAGTGTCTTATCTTGTGCGTCAACTAAAAACCAATTTCTTTCAATGGTTTCTAAAGATGGAGTAATTGTTTTATTCATTTACCAAATTTATGCAAATAAATTTAAAGTTAGTTCTAAATTCTACCTTATTGGAGGAATATTAAACAACAGTTTGAAATCATTACAAAAAATTTAGCTTAAATTAAACTAAGAAAAACCCTTAATTAAGAATACAGGGAAAAAATCGTTGTTATTAATCTTTTTAAAAACATTTTTTTCATAAACAGCATTTACAAAGCATAACCCCTTAGCTGGAGCAGATTCTTTAACATCATTTTTCTTTTTATGTACCCATCTATCTGTAAAAATTTCTGGCGATATTTTTTTTTCTCCAACTAAAACTAGTTGACCAATAATTAAACGCACCATTCCATATAAAAAACCACTAGCTTTAATATCAACTAAAATCAAATCTTCTACTCTTTTAATATCAATATTTTTTATATTTGTAATAGAATTTGATCTATTACTACCACTTTTCTGAAAAGCAAAAAAATCATGTTCACCTTCCATTGTCTTGGATGCATTTAACATTAAAACTTCATCTAATACTTTTTGATATCTATGCCATGACCAATTATTGATGAACAAATTAGGGAATTTACTGTTATTAATGACATATCGATAATGTCTATACATTGCTGAATAGCATGCATGCCAACTATCTTTAACCTCAACTGATTCCAAGATCCTAATTGTTGAAGGTAAAATACTATTTAAGAGATCAGAATAACTATTTCCTGGAACAACACAATCAACATCAAAGTGTACTACTTGACCTGATGCATGAACTCCAGCATCAGTCCTTCCTGCTGCAAAAGTCTTTACTTTGTAATTTGTAATCTTTAAGAGAGCTCTGTCTAAAATTTCTTGAACAGTAGTTGCATTTTTTTGTTTTTGCCAACCTGAATAATGAGATCCATCATATTGGACTAATAAAGCTACCCTTTTCAAAAGTTATTTTTTAGTAAAAACCCCTTTATTATCTAACTTAAACAAGCTCGATTATGGCCATCTGAGCGTTATCACCTTTTCTTGATACAGTTCTGACTATGCGTGTATAACCACCATTCCTATCCCCATATCTTTCCTTTGCTTTTTCAAATAATGAATGAACTAATTTTTTATCATAAATATATCCAATAGCCCTTCTCCTAGAAGCCAAACTGCCATCTTTGGCGAGTGAAATCATTTTTTCAGCTTCATTTCTTAAAGCTTTTGCCCTAGCTTTTGTTGTGGTTACCCTACCTTCCCTAATTAATTGTGTAGTTAAACCTCTTAGTAGTGCTTTTCTCTGGTCAGCAGGTTTACTTAATAATGGAATTCTAAGTTGGTGTCTCATAATCTTAAAAATTGTTAAACAGATGTTCTGCTTTGTGGGATAGAAATGCCTATGCGCTCGAGAGCTTCAATGACCTCATCTGCAGATTTAGAGCCAAAGTTCTTAATTTCAAGAAGATCTTCATAGCTGAAGCCCATTAAATCCGAAACTGAGTTAACTTGCGCCCTTTTCAAACAATTATATGCTCTAACGGACAAGTTTAGTTCCTCGAGAGGAATTTGAGCTTCCGGAGATGGTTCTGGTTCTTCAGGAATTTCCTCAACCATTGTGACAGTAGCAAGAGGTTGAAATAGTTCTATTAATTGATTTGCAGCTTCAGCAATAGCATCGTCAGGACTTGTTGAGCCATCTGTTACTACTTCCATTTTTAATCTTTCTCTCCCTGTTGCACCTTCTGCTACAGCAGTTTCATCAATAGTAAAATTCACTCTCTTAACTGGCATAAATACAGCATCTATTTGAAGTAAATCAATAGCATTTGTCTCTTCACTCTTACGGTCAACGGGTCTATATCCAACACCTCTTTCAACATGGATTTCCAACTCTAAATTATGACCCTCTTGAATAGTTGCGATCGGTTTTTCGCCATCAACAATTTCAACTTGAGAGGAGAATTGAATGTCATTTGCCTTCACCTCCATTGGACCGCTCGCTACTAACCTGCCGATTTCGAGCTCTGGATTAGAACTATTTATTGATAGTTGCTTGCAATTCAGAAGAATATCTAAAACGTCTTCTCTAACTCCAGGGATAGTGGCATATTCATGATTAATTCCTGCTATTCTTACTGCAGTCACTGCACTCCCTTCAAGTCCTCCCATAAGGACTCTTCTAAGAGAATTACCCAAAGTTGTAGCTTGTCCCCTTTCTAGAGGGCCAATTAAAAATGTTCCTGTTTGGGAGCGATCATCTGCTATTTGATGGTCGATTCTGTCAATCTGGTATTGCAACACGGAAAATAATGAGGTTAAGAGTTTTTGTTGGGGGGGGGGTGAGAATGGTTAAGACCTAAACGCGTCTCCGTTTAGGTCTTCTACATCCATTATGAGGTAATGGAGTGACGTCTCTTATTAGAGTTATTTCTAATCCGGCCACTTGTAAAGCTCTTATGGCCGTTTCCCTACCTGCGCCAGGTCCTCTAACTAGTACTTCTATTTGTCTCATACCCTGATCGAGTGCTCTTCTTGCTGCTGATTCGGCAGCTGTTTGAGCAGCAAATGGCGTACCTTTCCTAGCTCCTTTAAATCCACTTGCCCCTGCAGAAGACCAAGAAATTACATGGCCAGAAGTGTCTGTAATTGAAACGATAGTATTATTAAAAGTGCTTTGGATATGTACCACACCATTAGGTACATTACGTTTGGATTTCTTTGAACCTGTTTTTTTTACTGTAGCTGCCATAATGTTTAATTTAATACTTCAATTTGTAAATAGATTTAGTAAATTATTTTTTTCTTCCAGCAACTGTTTTCCTAGAACCCCGCCTTGTTCTTGCATTGGTTCTAGTTCTTTGACCTCTTACTGGAAGACTCATTCTATGTCTTCTTCCTCTTACACACCCTATATCTTGTAGACGTTTTAAAGCCATTCCCTCTTTTCTTCTCAAATCACCTTCTAAAGTGAATTCTTCAGTAGCACCTCTAAGCTTCTGAACATCAGAATCTGAAAGGTCTTTGACACGAGTATCTGGATTTACACCAGTATTAGCAAGAATTAGCTTTGATCTCGTTAAACCAATTCCATAGACGTATGTAAGTGCAATTTCAACTCGCTTTTCGCGAGGTATGTCAATTCCTGCAATCCTGGCCACGTGTTTTGAATAAGTAAAAGTTTGAATTTAAGGGTTTAAAACTAACCCTGACGTTGTTTATTGCGAGGTCTTTTCTTGTTAATAACATAGATTTTACCTCTTCTCCTCACGATCTGATCGTCAGGACTAATTTTTTTGACTGAAGATCTGACCTTCATAGGGTTTTAACAATTAAAACGTTGATAGTATATTCTACATCATCATCAAGCCATTTTTTGTTTGATATCAGAAGAAATGGTTTTTAAATCTCTATCAGCATCAATATATTCTAACAACGAGAGATCTTTAAAATATTGAATCAATGGTTCTGTAGTTTTTTTATAAATGTCAAGTCTTTTTGTAATTGTCTCTTCCGTATCATCTTTTCTCCCTCTTAAAAGCAAACGCTTTATTAGTACTTCTTCTGGAATATCTAAATAAAATACAACTTCCAAAGGTTGCTTTATTTCACTTAAGACCCCATTCAATGAACTTGCTTGAAATAAATTTCTTGGGTAGCCATCTAAAATCCAGCCTTTATTATTATTATTAACTAAATTTTGTCTTACTATCTTTAATACAAGTTCATCACTAACAAGTTCCCCTCTATTCATAATATCTTTTACCTGAATACCAAGAATAGTATTCATTTCGATTTCTTTTCTTAATAATTCACCAGTAGAAAGGTGTAAGTAAGAATTAGTTTGACTTAGCAATTCAGCTTGAGTTCCTTTCCCTGCCCCAGGAGCTCCTAAAAATAGTAAATGCTTTTTCATTAATTGTTAATTATTCCTTCATACCTTTGAGAAATAACATAAGTTTGAATTTGCTTCGCAGTATCTATAGCAACACCCACAAGAATAAGTAATGAAGTTGCTCCTAAACCTTGAAAAGTCTGAACATTTGTAGCTCTTTCTACTGCAGCTGGAATTATAGCTACTGAACCCAGAAATAATCCTCCCAATAATGTCAACCTATTTTGTATACCTGATAGGTAGTTTGCCGTATTTGTACCTGGTCTAACTCCAGGTATTGCTACGCCTCCTTTCTTTAAATTTGAAGCCACATCAACTGGATTGATAGTAAGAGATGCATAAAAATAGGAGAACCCCAATATCAAGGCGAAGAATGTAAGAGCATAAGGCCATGGATTAGAAGATCCAGGATTTAAACTACTCGCTAACCTGATTAAGACTGGATTGCCCGTAACATTTGCAATAGTTATAGGTAAAAATATTAAAGCAGATGCAAATATAATAGGCATTACTCCCCCTGCATTTAATTTTAAAGGTAAATAACTTTGCCTTGTAGGAAGTAGTGTTGAATTTCCTATTTGCCTTTTTGCACTAACAATAGGAATGCGTCTTGCTCCCTCTTGGACAAAAATGATCCCAACAATTGTTAGTAAAAATACTCCAAGTAAAACTGCTATACCTAAAACATCTCCTCTATCGCCAGTTTGAGCTTTTTCAATAGTTGAACTTAGAGCCTTAGGTAAAGTCGAAACTATATTCAAAAAAATTACCAGTGAAGCTCCTTGACCTATCCCTTTCTCCGTAATAATTTCACTAAACCACATAACCAACATTGAACCAGTAACTAAGGCAATGGAGGTTTGTAAGACAAATGTAGTTTCACTTATCCCCTGAATAGCATATTGTCTGAGAATTAATGAGAAAATTATACTTTGCAAAAACCCCCATCCTAATGAAACATATCTTGTTATTTGAGCAATTTTTCTTCTTCCAGCTTCTCCCTCATTTTTTTGTAAGTCTTCAAGAATAGGTAATGAAGCTGTAAGAAGCTGAATAATAATTGATGCGTTGATAAAAGGAAGAATGCCTAATGCGAATATTCCTAGGGTTGAAATTCCTCCTCCAGTAAAAATATCTAAAAAACCTATTAATTGACCCCCTTGGTCTATAAAACTTTTAAAAGCAACCCTATCAATACCTGGCATAGGAATATAAATACCAAGTCTTACTAAGAGGAGAAGACCTAAAGTTGTTAATACTCTACTCCTTAGCTCTTTATTTAAAAATAGTTGAGAAAGTATTTCAGAAGCGCTAGGGTTTCTACTTTTGTTGACAAACATTTTGAAGCTTACCTAAATTTTGAGTCACTTTATTTATTATTTATAAGCTCGCAGGATCCACCCGCGTCCTCAATTTTTTGTTTTGCAACTTTGGTAAATGCATGAGCTTGGACTATTAGCTTTACATTAATTTCTCCATTACCAAGAATTTTTAAAGGAAATTTAGGTTTAAAAATCAACCCTTTTTTAACTAATGAGTCGAGATTAACAATCTCGTTTTCTTTGAAATCATTAAATTTATCTACATTAATTATGGAAAAGTTCTTTTGATTAATTATTTCAAAGTGCTTTAATTTTGGAACTCTTCTATACAGAGGCATTTGACCACCTTCAAACCCTGGACGTGTGGGTCTTCCAGAGCGTGAATTTTGTCCTCTCATTCCAAAACCACATGAAGCACCCTGACCGGCTGCAATACCTCTACCCTTTCTTAATTTTTTCTTTCTAGAGCCTGAGTTTGATTTAAGTGTATTTAATGTTGAAGTCATGATTTTTAGGAGTAGAGCTGTTCAAGTGAGATGCCTCTCTCCCTTGAAACAGATTTATGTGTTCTTAATTGAGAAAGAGCTACCATAGCAGCTCTTGCATTATTTAAAGGTGTTTTACTGCCCAAACGTTTTGCCAAGACATTTTTTATACCAGCTAATTCTAAAACCGTTCTAATTGAACCCCCAGCAATTACCCCTGTACCTGGGGCGGCAGGCCTAATCAGCACGTTAGCAGCACCATCACTTCCTAATGATAAAGTTGGTATTGAATTATTTGGTGTTAATGGAACTCTGACAAGATTCTTTTTACCATCAGAAACTCCCTTTCTAACGGCACCAATGACATCACCGGCTTTACCAACCCCAACTCCGACTTGACCTTTTTCATTACCAACAACAACTATTGCTCTAAAACTCATTTTTTTTCCGCCCTTAACAGTTTTCGATACACGTCTTATTTGAACAACCCTTTCTTGCCAATCAGAATCTCTTTCAAGATTTTTTGAATCACCTCTTTTATTTCTTTTTCGATCATTTCGATTATTCTTTTTTTGTTCGCTAGGCATAGCTCCAGGAACGTTGTCGTTCTTGGATTGAATTTCTTGTTTTGTAGGAGTGTTTGTCATAGTAAAAATAAAAAGTTAGAATTCTAAGCCAGCCTCACGAGCAGCGTCAGCAAGTGCCTTAACTCTACCGTGATATAAATTACCTCCACGGTCAAAAATTACTTGCTTAATACCTTTTTTTATCGCTCTCTTTGCTAATAATTTTCCAACAATGGAAGAAGAATTACAATCAGAAGGTAATTTCTCAGATTTTTCTCTTAGTTCTTTATCAACAGTTGAAGCAGAGCAAATAGTTGTTTGGGCGCTATCATCAATAACCTGAGCATAAATATGGTTATTAGAGCGAAAAACAGATAATCTTGGACGTGTTGAATCTCCAATTAAGAATCTTCTTAATCTCCTGTGTCTTTTTTGGGTTTGTAATTTCCTGGAAAGTTTGGTCATTTTTTTAATTGGAATTATTTTTTGCCAGATTTACCAGCTTTTCTGATAATTCTCTCATCATGGTACTTAATTCCTTTACCTTTATATGGCTCTGGAGGTCTAATTGATCTGATTTTTGCTGCTTCATTACCAACAATTTCCTTATCAATTCCAGATACAGTAACGTTTGTATTACTTTCAACCTTGTATGTTATACCATCAGGGGGGATCATTTCTACAGGATGACTATATCCCGCACTTACAACTAGATTTTTACCTTTCACTTGGGCCCTCGATCCAACGCCAACAATTTCTAGTTTCTTTGAAAAACCTTGAGTAACCCCTTCAACCATATTTGCAATTAAAGCTCTACATAAACCATGTCTCTGCCTTGAATATATTTTGGTTGTAGTAGGACTTACCACAACAGCATTATCTTTTTTATCAAAACTAACTCCTTCCGGCATTTGACGTTTCAACTCACCCTTTGGACCTTTCACTGTAACTGTTAATCCCTCAAAATCAACTGTAACTTTCTCTGGAATAAGTACTGGTGTTTTTCCGATTCTTGACATGATTAATTCTCCTTAATAAACGTAGCAGAGGATTTCGCCGCCAATGCCTTGCTTCCTAGCATCGCGATCACTCATGACGCCTTTAGAAGTTGATATTATAGCAACTCCAAGACCTCCAAGAACTTTTGGTAAGCCTCTAGTATTTTTATAAATTCTCAAACCAGGTTTACTAACTCTTTGCATGGATCGAATAGTAGGGAATTTATTTTTACCGCTATATTTGAGGCCAAGTATGATTTGTGATTTATAACCTTCACCTTCCTCATTAATGTCAGAAATAAACCCCTCTTTTTGAAGCACTTTAGCGATGCTTAAGGACATTTTTGAAGCTGGGATAGTTGTGGTTGTATGCTTTTTTTGACTCGCATTTCTAATTCGAGTAAGCATATCTGAAATAGGATCGTGATTTGACATAGTTTTAATTTAATTCTTACTAAAAGGCATTCCTAACTCCTGCAAAAGAGCTTTACCTTCTTGATCTGATTTTGCACTAGTGACAATAGTTATATCCATACCTCTTATTGAATCTATTTTATCAAAAGAGATTTCAGGAAAAATCAATTGCTCTTTCACGCCAACGGTGTAATTTCCTCTCCCATCAAAACTTTTTGGATTAACTCCTCTAAAGTCTCTTATTCTTGGTAAAGCTAGATTTATAAATCTCTCCAAAAAAGAATACATCCTGTCTCCCCTCAAAGTTACAGTACAACCAATAGGCATGCCCTCACGAATTTTAAAACCCGCGATAGCTTTTTTAGCCCTAGTTACTAAGGCCTTTTGTCCTGTAATTGTTGCCATTTCGTTTAAAGAGGCTTCTAGAGCTTTCGAATTTGAAGCTGCCTCACCAAGACCTCTGTTAACGTTGACTTTGACAACTTTAGGTACTTGATGAATATTTTTAAGACCAAGGTCTTTTAAAAGTTTTGGTCTTATTGATTCTTTGTAGCGATTTTTTAGAGTCATAATTTTTTGTTAATTCTGGTCTTTGTCAGAATTGATAAATTAGAAAAAGTTGAAATCTGGTTTCTGATGAAAAATTAATCAATTACTTCACCAGTTTTCTTCAATCTTCTTTTCTTAACCCCCTCTTTATCAATAAAGTATTCAATCTTACTTGTAAGATTTTTATCCTTTGAAAAGAACATTACATTTGAAGCATGTAAAGATGCTTCTTCTGTAAGTATTCTTCCAGTTTCTCCTTCCTGAGTTGGTTTTACATGTTTAGTCCTAAGGTTAATTCCTTTAACTACTACTCTATTTTCAAGAGGGATAGTTTTTAAAACCTCACCAGTTTTCCCTTTGTCCTTGCCGTTAATTACTTTTACCAAATCTCCAGTTTTGATTCTCATTTTTATTCTCTGGAAATTTTTCTTTTGTTTTAATGAATCCAACATTTAAATCACCTCCGGAGCAAGAGAAACAATCTTTGTATAATTTTTATCCCGCAGTTCTCTAGCTACAGGACCAAAGACTCTAGTACCTTTTGGATTCTTATCTTCATTTATCAATACTGCAGCATTGTCATCAAATCTGATTGAATTACCAGTATTTCTTCTTAATGTTGCTTTAGTTCTGACGATAACAGCTTTAACAACTTCAGATTTCTTAACTCCCATGTTAGGAAGAGCATCTTTTACAGTTGCTACGATTACATCCCCAACATGCGCATACCTTCTATTAGATCCTAAAACCCTAATACATTGGAGTCTTTTCGCTCCGCTGTTATCAGCAACTGTTAGATAAGTTTCTTGTTGAATCATTTTTTAACCTCCTTAGCCTGACTTGTTTTATTGAGAATCTCTTCTATTGCCCATCTTTTATGAGCACTAAGCGGTCTAGTTTCTCTAATTTTAACTCGATCACCTAAAACACATGTATTTTCTGGATCATGAGCCTTGTATCGTGTAGTTCTACTTACAATTTTTTTATAAGTGGGATGTGGATATCTGTTAATAACAGCAACAACTACTGTTTTGTCCATTTTGTCGCTGACAACAGTACCAATTCTTTCTTTAAGTGCCATAACTAATAATTAATCAGAGTTAGTTTTAGAAGCAGATTGACTATTACTGAGAGTTAGTAATTGCGCAACTTGTTTCTTGATGATTTTAAATTTATGAGTTTCATTGAGCTGTCTGGTGGCTTGCTTGAATCTCAAGTCAAAAAGATCTTTTCGTAATTGGTTAATCTTTTCAGTAATTTGATCAGAATTTAATTTTTTAAATTCTTGAAGAGACTCTGAATTTTTCATTGTTTAACCTCCTCTTGAGATTTTTTACTATTTTTTGTATTTTCTTGGGAGGAATTATCTAAATTTTTATCAATGGAGATAAATTTAGTTTTTACAGGAAGTTTATATTGAGCCAGACGCATAGCTTCCTTTGCAATTTCCTCTGTGATATCCTCACCACCCATTTCAAAAAGTATTCTTCCAGGTTTTACAACAGCGACCCAAAACTCCGGATTACCTTTACCAGAACCCATTCTAGTTTCTGCAGGTCTCATTGTTACAGGTTTATCAGGGAATATTCTTATCCAGATTTGACCACCACGTTTGATATATCTTGTCATAGCTCTTCTACTTGCTTCAATCTGACGTGCAGTTACCCAACCACAGTCTTGAGCTTGGAGAGCAAATTGACCGAATGCAATTGTATTACCTTTTGAGGCTACCCCTCTCATTCTGCCTCTATGTTGTTTACGGAATTTAGTACGTTTTGGACTAAGCATTTTTATACCTCCTATGAATTCTCATTTGAACGATCCTCAAACTGCTGAGGTCTTCTACTAGCTTTCCTCTTAGGGCTTGCTCCCACAGGGATAGTTTGTTCATCTTTAGGGAGAACTTCGCCTTTGAAAACCCAAACTTTAATGCCTAGAACACCGTAAGTTGTATTAGCTTCACGTATTGCATAGTCAATTTCAGCTCTCAAAGTATGTAATGGTACTCTACCTTCTCTAGTCCATTCAGTTCTAGCAATTTCAGCACCATTCAACCTTCCCCCTACTTGAATTTTAAGACCTAAGACTCCCGCCCTTTGAGCCCTTTGTAAGGCCATCCTTATAGTTCTTCTAAAGGCGACTCTTTTTTCTAATTGTTGCGCAATATATTCAGCTAGTAAAAAAGCATCGGCATCTACGCGTTCAACTTCAACAACGTTTATTCTGACTTGCCTTGTTCTATCGCCTATAGTCTTTTGAATGCCAGATCTTAATTCTTCAATGCCACTTCCTTGTCTTCCAACTATAACTCCTGGTCTTGCTGTTTTTAATTCAAGTTCCAGTTGGTCAGCTTTTCTAGCTATTAAAACATCGCTAATTCCCGCTGCTCCATATTTTTTTTCTATGAAAGAACGAATTTTAAAATCTTCTTGAAGAAGAATTGGATATGTTTTAGAAGTAGCAAACCACTTAGAGCGATGCTCTTGTGTAATTCCTAATCTCAGTCCAGAAGGATGTATTTTATGTCCCATTAGTTTTGTACCTCCGCGTTAGTTTGGGTAGGAGCAGATTCTACAGAAATACTGATATGGCAAGTCTGTTTTTTAATTGAAAAAGCTCGACCTTGAGCTCTGGGCCTATATCTTTTCATTACAGGACCACTATTAGCCCACGCAGAGGAAATCACTAGGGTAGATGGATCCATCCCGAGGTTATGTTCTGCATTGGCGACCGCAGATCTTAGAACTTTAGTAATAGGATCTGTAGATCTGTAAGGCATAAATTCCAACATAATCAATGCATCTCTATAAGATCTACCTCTTATTTGATCCAAAACTCTTCTCACTTTAGAGGCTGATCCGCGAACATAATTCCCATGTGCAACAGCAGTTTTTTGTGTTTCAGGTGTTTTTGTCATGATTTTGCTCCTTTCTTATCTCTTATATGACCTCGGTAAGTGCGTGTAGGAGCAAATTCACCGAGTTTATGACCAATCATTTGTTCAGTAATAAAAACTGGAATGTGAGTCTTGCCATTATGTACAGCAATTGTGTGTCCGATCATTAAAGGTAAAATCGTAGAGGATCTCGACCAAGTTTTAATAACAGACTTGTCATTATCAGTATTTTGTTTTTCTACCTTCTTGAGCAAGCTATCTGCTATAAAAGGTCCTTTTTTTAGTGAACGTCCCATGATTATGTAATAGAAATTTTAATGATAGATGAAGTAATCAAGAGTCTCTTCCTCCTCTACTCCTCTTAGAAATGCGACGACGTCTTCGAACTACTAATTTATTACTTGGTTTGTTCTTTTTACGTGTCTTTAATCCAAGAGCTGGTTTACCCCATGGAGTAACTGGGCCTGCTCTACCAATTGGTGCTTTTCCCTCTCCTCCTCCATGTGGATGATCACATGGGTTCATTACACTGCCTCTTACTTGAGGCCTTCTTCCAAGCCATCTTCTTCTTCCTGCTTTTCCTAAGCTGGTATTTCTAATTTCAGAATTACCAACTTCTCCAAGAGTTGCATAGCATTCTTTTCTTACAAGTCTTACCTCGGTAGATGGGAGTTTTAAAGCAACATAATCTCCCTCTTTTGCCATAACTTGAGCACTAGCTCCTGCTGATCTAACCATCTGAGCACCTCTTCCTGCATATAACTCAACACAATGAACACTAGATCCTAATGGCATAACAGAAAGTGGCATTGCATTTCCATCTTCAATTGGAACACTTTCTCCAGCAATAACATTTTGACCAACTTTTACTCCTGCAGGGGCGATAATATATCTTTTTTCCCCATCTTCGTAAAATAAAAGTGCTAACCTTGCATTTCTATGAGGATCGTAGTGTATGGCTGCAACTTTAGCGTTAATGTTTCTTTTATCTCTTCTGAAATCGACTAACCTATATTGTCTTTTATGACCGCCTCCACGATGACGACAAGTAATAACTCCACGATTATTCCTGCCTTTAACTCTGTGTTTTGACACTATTAGTGATCTTTCAGGTTTTGTACTTGTTATTTCACTAAAGTCAGTAACTACTCTCTGCCTAGTGCCAGGTGTATAAGGTTTAAATTTACGGATTGCCATGATTAAAACTCCTTAAGATTCTGGAAATAGTTGGATTTTGTCTCCTTCAGCAAGACGTACAATTGCCTTCTTGACCTGAGAACGTTTACCGGAAAATTTTCCGACTCTTCTTGTTCTCCTAGGAGGATTCATAGTGTTGACTCCTATGACTTTAACACTGAACAAGGCTTCAATGGCTGCCTTTATTTGTGGCTTTGCCGCTCTATGATCTACTTCAAAAGTATATTGGTTAAGATCTAGTGCATTAGTAGCTTTCTCAGTAATAACTGGCTTTCGTATTACATCGGCTAAACGAGAATCGAATAATTTACTCATGATGCATAAACCTCCTGAATTTTATCTATCGCTGATTGACCTATTACCAATTTATTAGCGTTGAGAATATCAAATACATTTAATTGATCGGCGGCGATTAATTTTACTTTTTCAATATTCTTGATGGATTTTTTTATAACATCGGACGGACTATCAAGAATGACCAAAACTTTTTCAGTTTTTTGTATACCTAATCGAGCAAGGCCATTGATGATGTCACTTGTTTTAGGCTGCTTTAAAGTAGATCCAAAATCTTCAACAGCCTTCATATCAGATACTCTAGACATAAGTGCTGTTCTAAGAGCTAATCTACGTTCCTTACGATTCATATCAAGATTGTAAGAACGTGGCTTCGGTCCAAAAATAATTCCACCACCAGGTCTTAAGGGTGTCCTTATTGATCCTTGACGAGCTCTTCCTGTACCTTTCTGTTTGTATGGCTTTCTACCTCCTCCACGCACTTCAGATCTTGTCAAGGTCGA
>CACGDL010000021.1 GCA_902571795.1 uncultured Prochlorococcus sp. | reverse complement strand
AAAAAATCTATTTTTGTAAGATCAATAACGAATGGAAGGTCATTTTTTAAATTATTAGTAACAAAAGTCTTAAATTGTTTTTCTGAGAAAGCATCAAGTTGGCCTTTAAAAGTAAAAACCAAAATGTTTGTTTTAACCTCAAGGTTTCCTCTTAAAGAAACGGTTAACTTCTGGAAATCTTCTATGATCTAATACCTCCAAAAAATTAATATATCAAATGTAATTATCAAATCAAAAGAAAACAATATGTCAACATCTTTCTAACATTAGAGAAACAAATTTTTTAAATAAATAATCTGAATCATGCGGGCCAGGTCCTGCCTCTGGATGATATTGCACACTAAATATTGGCTTATTATAAACCTCTAGGCCAGCCACAGTATTATCGTTAAGGTTATAATGCGTTATTTTAACTATGTCCTTTGATAGAGAATTGGGATCGATAGCAAAACCATGATTCTGACTAGTTATCTCAATTTTATTATTTTTACCACAGGGATGATTTAAACCACGATGTCCAAAAGGTAATTTATAAGTTGAACCTCCTAATGCTAATCCAAATATTTGGTGGCCGAGGCAAATACCAAACATAGGTATTTCACCATATTCAATTAGTGATCTGGCTAAGTCGATACCTTCAGAAACAGAAGAAGGATCGCCTGGACCATTTGAGAAAAATATACCATCCGGATTGTTTGACAGAACATCATCTAGAGAAGATCGAGAAGGTAAAACCAAAACTTCGCAACCATGGGATACAAGTCTATTTAGAATTGAATTTTTAATTCCAAAATCAATTGCTACTATTTTTAATTTTTTAGAGGATTCATCATATCTTTTTCTTAAATCAAAAATTGTTTGCGTATGATTTTTCCATAAATATTGTTGCTTTGTTGAAACAACTTTTGATAAATTTAATCCTTCCATCTTTGGAGTATCACAAATTAACTTTAAACAACTTTCATCAGTTTTATCTAGGGAGGTAATAACTCCATTCATCGCGCCACTAGATCTTAAAATTTTAACAAGCGCCCTTGTATCAATTCCACATAGACCTATGATATTTTTCTCAACTAACCATTGATTAAAATTTTTTTTAGATCTCCAATTGCTACTATTAGATGAAAAATTTCTAACAATTATACCCTTAACGTTAATATTAGATTCTGAGTCTTCAAAATTAATACCAGTATTTCCAATCTCTGGATAAGTGAATGTTAAAATTTGTCCATAATAACTTGGATCAGTGATAACTTCCTGATATCCGGTCATTCCTGTATTAAAAACTATTTCACCAATGGCTGTACCAGAAGAACCAAAAAAGAATCCTGGGAATACAATTCCATTACTTAAAACCAATTTCGCGTTTTTCTTATATTGTTTAATCATCAATTTGTAATTAATTTGTATGTAAATAATTTTTTAAAAGTAAAAACTTTTTCCAAGGTTCCCCTTGATGCATCAAAAATAAAGCTTTGTTAAATCCTTTATTTAAATCATCCTCAATGCCCGCGGCCCAAAGCACTAAAGCAGAGTTCAAAGCAACGACATCAATATGAGATTTTTGTCCAGAACCATTTAAGACAGACTTGAGTATTTCCTCGTTAGAGTCAGTATCAGAAACCACAAGCTTTTCGTTAGATATATTTTCATGGTTAAAGTCTTTAATATTTATTTTTGAAAACCTTAATTCACCATTATCAACAAATACTATTTTATTTTCTCCTTGAAGGGAAGCTTCATCAAGGCCGCCATACCCATGAACGACTATTGCTCTATTCATACCCATTTTTAAAAGTGCGCTTCCCATAGGTTCTAAAAGATCCTCAGAAGCAACACCCAAAACTTGTGCATTGGGTCTTAAAGGATTTACCAATGGTCCAAGTTGATTAAATACTGTCCTTATTCCAAGGGTCTTTCTTAATGGAGCAAGTTTTATTAAAGATTTATGCCAAACAGGTGCGAACAAAAAAGTTATTCCAATTTCACTTACAGCTTTGATAACTTTTTCTAATGAACAATTTAAATTCAAACCAAGATTCAACAAAACATCAGCAGAGCCAACTTTTCCACTAGCACTTTTATTTCCGTGTTTAGCAATGTTTACCCCACAAGATGCGGCTACAAATGCAACTGCAGTTGAAATATTGAATGTATTAGCTCCATCACCCCCTGTTCCACAAGTATCTACCAAATACAAATTTGGCCTTGCTACTGGCAATTCGCAAACTTTTAAAAGTTCCTCAGCCATAGAACTTAGTTCGACACCTGTAGAACTCTTTGCTCTCAAAGCACTTAAAAAAGCTCCTGTTTCTACATCTGAAATTTCATCATTAAGCCATCTTTGCATTAAAGATCTAGAAGTTAATTCATCAAGGTTCCTTCCCTCCAACAAATTATTTAGGATTTCAGCGTTAGATAAATTAGAAGACATTTATTTATGGAAGAAAAATTATGTAGATAAAATTCAATTTGAGGTATCAAAACTTGAGCCAACTAAATCTTTATTTGTATTAGAAGGCCTGAAGCTTTTTGACCAAATATTTTTTGTTTTTGAAAAAAGGTCATTTTTAGTGATCTTCCAAAAATTTAAAATTTTATCAATATCGTTTTTAATTTCAATTTCTCCTGGGAAATTGGTATAACGATTTATTAATCTAGCTAAATTTATATAGTCAAGATCTTCTGGTGTTTTTTTTGTGATAAGGGAATCTATAATATTCTTGTCTGTTTCATGTAATGGATGAGTTTGCTCGTTACCCATAAATAAATACTGAATCATTTATAAAACTAGCTCACATATTCATAAATGAAACACTATCTTAATCATATTGGCAAAATAAAATGAAAAATTTAAAGATAAAAGTTATATCTAAATACCTAAGACCATACAAAAAAGAATTCATATATGGAGCTTTAGCTCTCTTATTAGTAAATATACTAAGTGTTGTAATACCCTTAGAGGTAAAAAATATAATTGACCAATTACAAAATGGGTTTTCATCAGATTTTGTTATTTCTAAATCTTTATGGTTAATATTTTTAGCAACTTGTATGGGTTTAATAAGATTATTTTCAAGACAGATTGTCTTCGGCATTGGAAGAAAAGTAGAAGTAAATCTTCGTCAAAAACTTTTTGACCATTTACTTATTCAAGATCCAGAATGGATTCAGAAAAAAGGTAGTGGAGACATTATTAGTAGAGCTACAAGCGATGTTGAAAACATAAGAAGACTTTTAGGTTTTACAGTTTTAAGCTTGTGCAACATTGTCTTAGCTTATTCATTCACTATTCCTTCAATGTTTTCGATTAATAAAACATTAACAATATCAGCTTTAATGATATTTCCATTAATTCTTGGAATTGTAAGTCTATTTGGCGGAAAAATGGTTATACAAAGAAAAGCTCAACAAGAATCATTATCAAAACTTAGTGATCTAATACAAGAAGATCTATCTGGTATAAGCGCCATTAAAATTTATGCCCAAGAGAATGCTGAGAAAAAAGAATTTAATATACATAATAATAACTATCGAAATTCAGCGATAAAACTTGCAAGAACAGCGAGCACCCTATTCCCCTTGTTACAAGGGATTTCCTCAATTTCATTATTGATTTTATTATCCTTAGGAACTTTTCAATTAGAGAGTGGATTTATTTCGATAGGTGGTTTAGTAGCTTTAATTCTGTACGTAGAAAGACTTGTCTTCCCAACAGCTCTATTAGGTTTTACCTTAAATACTTTTCAACTTGGTCAAGTAAGTTTAGATCGTGTGGAAGAAATCTTTAAGAACAACCCAAATATTGTAGATAAAACAGAAACTAAATTTTTAAAAAGAAACGTTAAAGGATTCTTAGAAGCAAAAAATTTAACAATAAAGTATTCAGGAGCAAAATTTAATTCATTAAATAGTCTCAATTTTAAAATTTATCCTGGAGAACTTATTGCAATAGTTGGCCCAGTAGGTTGTGGCAAGACGACACTAGCAAAGTCTCTAGGACGGACTATTGAAATTCCAGATAATCAATTATTTTTAGATGAAATTGATGTAAAAACTCTAAAATTAAGCGATCTTAGAAAAAATATTTCAATAGTTCCTCAAGAAGCATTCTTATTTACTTCTACAATCTCAGAAAACCTAAGTTTTGGAGAACCCAAAGCTTCTAAATATTTAGTTAAAGAAAGCGCTACAAAAGCGGGATTAATTGATGATATTAATAGTTTTCCTCAAAAGTTTAAAACTATTGTTGGTGAAAGAGGTATTACATTAAGTGGTGGACAAAGGCAAAGAACTGCACTAGGAAGAGCATTACTTGTTAATTCTCCTATTGTTGTTCTTGATGATGCTTTGGCAAGCGTAGATAATAAAACAGCCTCAAGAATAATAGATGAAATGAGTGATAGAAGTAATAAAACAATCATAATGATTAGTCACCAACTTTCTGTTGCAGCCACCTGTGATAGGGTTTTAGTAATGGATAAAGGAGAAATAGTACAAGAAGGGGCTCATAAAGATTTAGTAAAAGTGAATGGGCTATATAAACAACTATGGGAAAGAGAATTAGCTACCAGAATTATTAAGAGCTAAAAGTAATTTTTTTACTTATAATCAAAAGATTTAAATTATGTTTAAATTTCTGAAAAAAATTATGAATAATGAGAAGGTAAATTTAACTAATGATGATTATTCATTGCATAGAATATTAAATACAGATATCAAAAAAGATCCTAATCTAGAAGAAGATGAAATAATTTTTGGATGTGGTTGTTTCTGGGGAGCTGAAAAATGTTTTTGGAAATTACCTGGAGTTGTCACAACATCTGTAGGTTATGCTGGAGGTGAAAAAAACAATCCAACTTATTATGAAGTATGTTCCGGCTTAACTGGTCATTCAGAAGTTGTAAGAGTTATATGGGATAAAAGGGAAATAGATGTAAGTGATTTATTAAAAATGTTTTGGGAATGTCATGACCCTACTCAAAAAAACAGGCAAGGTAATGATATGGGAACACAATATAGATCAGCAATATATTACAAAAATGAAAATAATATTAAAACCATATTAGCCAGTAAGGAACAATATCAAACGGAACTTAACAAGAATAATCTTGGTTTAATTGAAACGGAAATAAAAATGATTGATTCATATTTTTATGCGGAACAATACCATCAACAATATCTTGCATCAGCTGGAAGCAGGCAATATTGTTCCGCTTCACCTACAAAAGTTAAGTTAGGAATTTTTGCTGGAAGCAACTATAAATTAGAAGACCATATATGGGAAAACTTTAATTGGGAAGTTGACAAGTGTGTATTGAGATCTGATAACAATCCTATAAAGAATAACATTTAAATCAATCTAAACTTTATAGTAAATACACGGGGCGTAGCGCAGTTTGGTAGCGCACCACTTTGGGGTAGTGGGGGTCGTGGGTTCAAATCCCGCCGTTCCGATTATTTATCGTCTTCATTTATAAGCGATTTGTATAGTTTATATGAACTTATGCCTACTGCTATGAATGTAAAAGAAGAAAAAAAGGCTAAAACCAATATAGTAAAATTTGAAACTTCCACCTCACCTAATTGGAAAGATATAAAAATGTTCATTAGAAAGAATTTTTTAAAACCTTAACACAATTGCTAAAAATTTTTTTTTATACAATTATAAATTCAAAAGAATTACAATACCAAAAAATACTCGATAGATGATAAATATTTTCAACCCATTTGAAGAAAAATATTTTAATAAGAAATCTATTGCTAATAAAGAGGACAGAAATGTTGTAATAAGACCAAGAAAAAGAGGGGGGAAACCTAATAAAAAAAAATCATTAAAAGAAGAAATAAACTCAACAATCGCCGCAAGAGAAATAGCTGGCATCCCTAAAAGGAAAGAAAATTTCGCAGCATCGCCTCTTTCCCATCCTGATATTAAAGCGCTAGAAATAGTGACCCCCGATCTTGAAACACCTGGAAAAATTGCAAATGCTTGAAATAAACCTATCAAAAAACTATTTGAATAATTATGGTTTTTAATATTTATAGAACCTCTTTTTGAACTATCTGCCACGTACATAACAAAAGCCATTAGAAATGAGACCAATGCTATTGATAAATTTGAACGTAGAACGTTTTCAAAAAAAGAAGGGATAAATATTTTTATACTCCCACCAAGGAAAACAATTGGTATAGTACCAATCAAAATAGACCTTAATAATCTTTCATGAAAAAGATAATCAAGAAATTTTTTTGAAGATTGACTTCTGAAATTAAAAATATCATTCCTAAAATACCAAGCTATGGCAAAAACACTTCCTAGTTGAATAGTAGCGGACAAAGATGCGCCAGGATCATCAATTCCTAAAAATAGAGATATAACTTTTAAATGAGCTGTACTACTTACAGGGATAAATTCCGTTAACCCTTGAATTAATCCATATAAAACAAATTTTAAATATTCCAAAAATTATTAAATTACCTAATTAATTAATAGCAATTTACATTTAAAAATTAAAACCTAGTATGGAAAAATGAAAAAAAATCTATTTTAATATTATTTTTTCTTTTTTTCTTAATCTTTTCTGGTTCTGTGAAAGTTTACTATTGATAATAATTGGAATCTACAGATAAGGGCTAGGAGGAAGGCCAGAGGTTAGTGGAATAACAAGTTCTTCCTTGCATTCTATTCCCATGAAAGATTTAGATACTTGTAATAAGGCAGGCGAAAAAATTTCTAATGAAATATACAAAACTGTTTGGCAATTTGATAGTAGATGTACTTATGTATTTAGTGGTGATTAATAATAAAGTTACCTTTTAACATCGTGAGCACAACCATCTCCTTTATAGTTTTCACTCTCGTAAAAATCATTTTTTGTCCCAAAATAAATTGTTAATAAAACGAAAGGTAGGCTTAATATAAATAAAATAGTTGTTAAATCCATAGTTTTAACTTATTCAAAAAGGTTATGAAAAAATTACAATTTTTTTATTAACTTATGTTTAATAATCTGTGGGTCCTTTAATACCAAGATAAAAGAAGGCTCCTAAACCAACTAAAAGTAAAACTCCAGCGATAGCTGCAGAAGGAACGAAACCTCCTATTGCAAAGGAAGAAAAATAATACATCTGTAAAACAAAAACTAGTTTGATAATATCAATAAAAACTAGGTATTTGTAAAAAATTTTGACTCGAAGACAATTAGATAATATCTGTTCTATGCCACTAAAGTCGAATCTTCGTTATCAGCAGAAATTCTTATTCTCTCTTCCAACTTAGGGCCATATAATTCATTTCCCCAGATTTCAACTCTTGAATCATTTGGGGCCATAAAAGTAAGAATGTCAGTTGGGAATAAGACTCTTTCCAAGAAAAAATTTGATGGACCAATACATCTCAAGACAACCATCCTACAGCCTTCATTTTTGTAAGAAAACTCAACCATCCCTAAGCATGAAAATACCCATCAATTAAACACTATTAAGAGCTGAAAAAAATGTATAAAAAATTACTGAAAAAAAAGAAATTTGGAAAATGCTACACATTTAATCCAGCCTCAACTAAATTTCTTTTTTGATCAATTAATAAAAGCGCGTAGGATTTTATAAGATCAAAGCTTTTATGAGGAATTGAGACATTAAGCATTCTCAAGAAATTAGATAATTTTTCATCTATAAGGGCGTTACCCTTCTGTAAATACATTTCTTTTTCCTGATTTGTTTTCCATTTATTCATGTATTCAATTTTCAATGGCTTTAAGTGCCAAATATTGTCTATTAAAGTCCAAATATCTAAATATTCGTTTAGGTTATTTTGAATTTTTAATACATAAGATGATTCATCAAGACTCAAATTTGTTGTATTTATGGGTCGATCATTTATGTCATTAGAATAAGGTTTTATTCCCAAAAACCATCCCTCAAGAATTAATAAATCAGGATTATCTAATCTCCAATGAGATCTATCTCCTAAACCATTTCTTAAAGATTTATCGAAAACTGGTACATTTAATTCTCCATTTATCTTCCAATTTAATAATTTTTCATGCATTAATTTAACTGAGTGACTTCCAGGAAAACCTCTTGAAACATTCCAAGGGTTATCCTTAATTGCTAATTTCATTTCGTTTGACGGGAGATAAAAGTCGTCTATTGAAATAACCGCAATTTTGAAGTTTAATTTTAACGCTATAGCTTCGAGCCATTTACCTAGTGTTGTTTTACCTGTGCCAGGCAGAGCTGAGATTCCAATAATTTTTCTATCAGAAAAATTTTTTTGAAATTTGTAAGCCTGAGATAAAAGAGGTAAAGCCAAACCCCAAATCCAATCATCATTTACTTTGTTATTCCAATATTGATCAATTGAAAGAATATTTCTTTTTTTATTCCAAAAACTGAACCAATCATCCAAGGATTCCCAACCAATATCAATAATTAATTTTTCAAATTTATCAAGAGGAAAATTAATATCTAAATCTTTCATCTTTCTAACTTAGTTCTCGCTTATTTATTAATTTATTGATTTCATTTTTCCAACCATATCCATTTGGTTCAGAAGCCAAAGTAAATTCCAAATCTTTTAATTGATCTAGTAAATTTAAGTTAGGTCCGTCTATTCCAGGGATAACTATTCTAATATCTGAGTTAAAAAGTAGAGGCAAATCATTTGGAGAATCGCCTAAACCTATAATTTCAATATTATGAACATTTGAATATTCTTTTAGAGCATTTATTGCTTTCCCTTTATTCGATTTTGTAGATAGTAAGTGACTCATTCTATTGCCCTTAAAAATATCAACATTGAATTTTTTACAGCAGATATTAATTTTCTCTTCTAAATAACTTGGCGGATTTAAAAAAGGCATGCTCCAGTGCCTATCACGCATTAAGTTCAATGAGTTGCCTTCTAAACCTGTAAGCTGAGTGGCTTCTTGATCAGTGAGATTATTTAAAGGAGTAAGTTTATAATCAATTTCTTTAGAAATAAAATTTAAGATTTCTTCAAGAGATTCATATTTTATTCCAAGAATAATTTCTCCATTTACTCTTTTAAGAGATTCACCATATATTGCCGCACCATTTTCAACAATATAAGGATCCCTCAAGTTAAGTTCCTTTCTAATAACTTTTACTTCAGAAGCGGTTTTGCTTGTACAAAGAATTACGGGTATAGATAATTTTTGCAGTTTTTTTATGGTTTCTTTAGCAGGTGATAAATCATATGAGTGATCCATTAAAGTACCATCTACATCACTTACTACCCAAATAGAAGAATTTTCTATCATTTTTATAAAGCACTTAGCCAAATTACTTGAAAAGGATCAAGACTAATATTTTTGCAATTGTATTTAGTTGATGTTAAAAAATCATGGGTATTGAAATCATTATCAATAATTTTTGGTAGATCATTATCATTCAATTGATAATTAATTTTATTTTCAGTCATATTATGGATTGCAAAAACAGACTCAGGACCTTTACCTCTTTTGATTACAACAATATCACTTCTACCTTTAGACAAACATTTCATTTGTGAACAAGGGTGAAATTGCTTTAATTCTGATCTCACATCCATAGCATTACGAAGATATTTTAAGTTTTTATTAGCATTAGATTCAGGATTATTTAAAACAGCTGATAGATTTTCTGATTTAAACTTTTCTCTGTTTAGATCTCTTCTTTGACCTGTCATAGAAAAGCTTTTGATATCATTTTCTGAAGCTAGTAATGCTGGCAAATAAAATGCAGGGACCCCTTTCAGAGCCATTACTAATAATTGACTCAAAATAAATCTCTCATATTGAAATCTTTTAGCATCTCTACTGGAGTCTTCCATTGCACTCCACCAACTAATATTCAATTCATAAGGTTTATCATCACCATTTGATAAACGTCTATGACTTACTAATCCTCCTCTTTTTTCACAATTAATTAATAAATCCTTAATTCTCTGCTCATTCATTAAACCCTCAAGAGCTCTTAGCCCAACACCATCGTGCGATGCAGTGAAATTAAATAAAGTAGTATCTTCAGGTAATATGGGCCAATCAAAAATCCATGAGTTTAGAATATCAGCTCTTGAAGTAATAATTGCCTCTAGGAGAAGAGGAGGCAATGGGAAATTATATGCCATGTGGGCTTCATCATCAGGAATGAGATAAGATAAATTCTCCTTCTGAGGAACATTGGTTTCTGTTATTAAAACGCCATCATCAAGAAGACTATTTAAAAGAACTCTTAAGAGTTTCACAATTGAATGTGCTTTAGGTAAATGTAAGCATGTAGTCCCTGATTCCTTCCAAATAAAACCTACAGCATCAAGCCTTAACCATTTTATTCCATTAGATAAATAAGTAGTAATTAAATTTAAGAACTCAAGAGTCATTTTAGGATTATGCCAATTCAAATCAATTTGATCTGGCCCAAAAGTTGTCCAAACTTGTTTAGGGCCATCATCAGTATTTATTTGAGAAAACAAAGAGGAACTTCTAGGCCTAACTACATTTGACCAGTCAAGATTTTGTTTAGGTGAAAAAACATTTGATATACCCGGTTCTTGGGATTTAATAAATTGTTGAACCCATGGGTGAGATGATGAGACATGGTTTAATACTAAATCAGCCATCAAATCATGATTTTGAGAAATACTTTTGAGATCATCCCAACCACCAAATTTTTCTTCTAAGGAATCATAACTTGAAACGGCGAAACCTCCATCGCTTGTGGATTGCAGAAAAGGAAGAATATGTACAACTTTAGAAAGACTACCAAAATGTTTACTTAACAACTTCCTAAGAGTTATTAATGTTGCCTCGCCATTTTTATAAATACTATCTGCATAAGTTATCAAAACTGAATGAGATTCATTCCACCTTTCCTTATCTCTTATTTCTTCATAAGCAGATTTCTCTGAGAAATCATCTAAAATCTGTAATAATTGATTTGAAATAAAATTAATTTCTTCTGTAGTATGATTTGAATAAATTGTTTTTAACAATTTATCGATTTTTAATCTATCTAATTTTTTCTCTGAATCAATTTGCTTCACTTTGAAAAAATCATCGAAGTATTAATACCATTCTGCACATCAATTAGAAAATGGACTTTCAACAAGGTTTAATCACAACAATACACGAATATGGAGTTACAGGAAATTTACTTAAAGAATTAAACAAAAGTCTTAAAAGAAGATCAACTAGCATTTTAATACCTTGCTTATATGAAGAGTTTGAACGTCCAGCATTAAAAGATATAAGAGAAGTTTTAAAAAACCTTTCAGGCTTAAATGAATTAGTAATTGCTCTCTCAGCAAAAACTGTTGAGCAAGTTGAGGCAGCAAAATCATTTTTTGACTCAATGCCATTCCCAGTTCACGTTCAATGGACTAATTCTCCCTCTGTAATTGAGCTATTAAAAAGCCAAGAAAAAAATGGATTAGAACTTTTAGGAACTCCAGGTAAAGGATGGGCTGTATGGCAAGGCATAGGAGTCGCGACTAGAAAATCAGAAGTTGTTGCTCTTTTTGATGCTGATATAAGAACTTTTAGTCCTTTATATCCTTCAAGAATGATACTTCCACTTCTGGATGAATCATATGGAATATCATATGTAAAAGCTTTTTACAGTAGATTATCTCTGGAAACAAATCAATTGCAAGGTAGAGCAACAAGATTATTCGTGGGTCCCTTATTAGCAAGTCTTGAGCAGTTAGTTGGTAAGGGTCCGTTTTTACAATATCTTCAATCATTTAGATATCCATTAGCAGGTGAGTTTGCTTTTACTAAAGACCTTGCTATGAATTTAAGAATACCTTGTGACTGGGGTTTAGAGATAGGTTTATTATCAGAGGTTTATAGAAACGTAAGGACCTCCAAAATAGCCCAGGTTGACCTAGGTTTATTTGATCATAAACATAAGAATATTGGAGATTCTTCTAAAGAAGGATTGCAAAAAATGTGTACAGAAATACTTTCAAGTGTTTTAAGAGGTCTCATGGAACATCAAGCTGAGACCTTAACTAGCACTCAACTAGCAACTTTAGAAGTTCTCTACAAAAGAGTTGGAGAAGATCGAGTAAAACAATTTGGATTAGATTCAGCAGTTAATCAACTTCCATACGATAGGCACGAAGAAGAATTATCAGTACAAAAGTTTGCGAAACTATTAAGACCTGCTACAGAAGATTATCTGGCTTGTCCCACGACACTTCAATTACCAAGTTGGTCAAGGGTTCTATCTTGTGAGAACAAACTACAAGAAGATTTAGCTATTGCGGGGTCAAAAGACATAAAGATAAGTGAAAAAGAATTAATTAAAAACTTCTAAAGTAAAAAGTACCTTTGAGCCATTGGGACTTCATCAAGAGGTTCACAAGTAAGAAGTTCACCATCAGAAAAAACTTCATAAGTTTGTGGATCAACTGAAATATTAGGTAGTTTACTATTAAGTTTTAAGTGTGATTTATTAATATTTCTGGTATTTTCAACGGCGATACATTTTTTTTGTAAGCCTAATTTGTTTGGAATATTTTGATCAATCGAATTTTTACTTAGAAATGTAAAAGAACTCTTAATTAGAGATTGGCCGAAACTTGCAAACATAGGCCGACCATGTACAGGACCTGGAGTAGGAATTGAAGCATTTGCATCACCCATTTGGGACCAAACTATAGATCCTCCTTTAACAACTAAATCAGGCTTTACCGCAAAAAAGGAAGGTTTCCACAATGCCAAATCCGCAATTTTACCCTTTTCTATAGACCCAACATGTTTATCAATACCATGAGCTATTGCAGGATTAATTGTGACTTTAGAAATATATCTTTTAACTCTATAATTATCGTTTCTATCAGAGTCATGCGATAGCGGCCCCCTTTGGACTTTCATTTTATGTGCGGTTTGAAAAGTTCTTGTAATTACTTCACCAACTCTTCCCATAGCTTGTGAATCACTAGCAATAATTGAAAAGGCACCTACATCATGCAAGATATCCTCAGCTGCAATAGTCTCTCTTCTGATCCTTGATTCAGCAAATGCAATGTCTTCTGGGATTTTAGAATCTAAATGATGACAAACCATTAACATGTCAAGATGTTCTTCTAATGTGTTCCTTGTATAAGGTCTTGTTGGATTTGTACTACTAGGAAGAACATTTTTTTCTCCACAGATTTTTATAATATCTGGTGCATGACCTCCACCTGCTCCTTCGGTATGAAAAGTATGAATAGTTCTTCCTGCAATAGCGTTGATGGTATCTTCAACAAAGCCTGCCTCATTCAAAGTGTCAGTGTGAATACATACTTGCACGTCAAACTTATCTGCAACATTTAGACAAGAATTTATTGTAGAAGGAGTGGTTCCCCAATCCTCATGAAGCTTCAATCCACATGCACCAGCCTCAACCTGATCAATAAGATTGCTCTCGTTTGTTGAGTTTCCTTTTCCAAAAAAACCTAAATTCATTGGAAATGCTTCTGCAGATTGAAGCATTCTTGAAATATGAAAAGAACCAGGAGTACAGGTAGTAGCATTTGTGCCCGTTGCAGGTCCAGTTCCTCCTCCCAACATGGTTGTAATTCCAGAGGCTAGTGCTGTCTCAATTTGTTGAGGACAGATAAAGTGAATATGGGTATCTATTGAACCTGCAGTAAGAATATGTCCCTCTCCAGCTATTACTTCTGTTGATGCACCAATAACAATATCAACATTATCCTGAATATCTGGATTGCCAGCCTTACCAATTTCAAAAATCATTCCATCTTTTATACCCACATCAGCCTTAATTATTCCCCACCAATCTACGATCAAAGCATTAGTTATTACAGTATCTACAGCTCCATCAGCTCTTCTTACTTGAGACTGTCCCATCCCATCTCGAATAACTTTACCTCCACCAAATTTAACTTCATCTCCGTATGTAGTTAAATCCTTTTCTACTTCTATAAAAAGTTCAGTATCAGCTAGCCTTACTCTATCTCCGGTAGTGGGTCCGTAAGTTTGAGCATAAGTTTTTCTATCAATTTTATAAGACATAATTTTAACTATCTAAAGAACCATTAACTAATGAATTAAAACCATATGCATTTCTTAAACCTGAAAATGGCACTAATTTGACATCTGTTGTATCACCGGGTTCAAATCTAATTGCTGTTCCTGCAGGAATGTCAAGACGCATACCATGTGTTATTTCTCGATCAAAAATTAAAGCCTTGTTTGCTTCATAAAAATGATAATGAGATCCAACTTGCACAGGTCTATCTCCAGAATTAGAAACCGTTACTGTATTAACTTGCTTACCAAGATTTAGTTCGATTTCACCTTGTTCAGGAATTATTACGCCAGGAATTAAATTACTCATAATTAATTAATCGGATTGTGAATAGTAACTAATTTAGTCCCATCAGGGAAAACCGCTTCTATTTGAACTTCATCAACCATTTCAGGAATGCCCTCCATAACTTGTGATTTTGAAAGCCAAGTAGTTCCCTCTGACATTAATTGACTTACACTTTTACCATCTCGTGCTCCTTCAAGAACTTGAAAACTTAAAAAAGCAATTGTTTCAGGATAATTAAGCTTAAGGCCTCTACTAAGCCTTCTCTCAGCTAAGAGTGCAGCAGAAAAAATTAATAATTTATCCTTTTCTTGAGGTGAAAGATGCATAATAAAAAATTAATCTATAAATTCTTAAAAAAGGTTCTTTCTGAACATAATTAATAATTCATAGAATCTTGTAAAGGCCATACACCTTGATATTTTGGCTCACAAAATCCACAAACAGACCTAATTTGTTTCCAAATACAAAAAAAACATTTTCTAGCATCTTGAGAAGAAGTCCCTAGAAATCTTACAGAGATTCCATTTTCAAGGATTCCAATAGACAAATTATTATTAGTTTCATTGAAAATCTTTTTTATATTTCCTACAAGATTATTTATTTTTGACTTGGAAAAATTTTTTTCGCAAATCCAAATTAAAGATCCAAAAACGGGCATGTAATCCATGCCTGACTTGGCCACAAAACTTGCCTTAGATAATTCAATCTGATCAACATATTCCCAATCATCAAGTAAATCATTATTTCTCATAATTTCTAATTTAGACCTAAAAACTCCACTCTCAATAGATTCTCCGGAAGAAGATCTTCCAAGCCTTATTAAATCAGTAAATAAAAAACTTGAAGTTTCTGAAATAGATACTTTAAAAATTTGCTCATATAAACCATTTGCAAAGATGATTGTTTCTTGGGGGAGATACTCTAAATGAGAATTGTCAAGAATGTTTATGAGATTCTTTTGCTTTGAAAAACATCCTTTTGGATTAATTTTAGATCTTCCAACTGATCCATATACTTTCTGAGCTGAAGAAGTCGTCAACAAAACCTTAGAGTTTTTTTCAAGATTTACCTCAAAATCAAGTAAATCACCTCCTACCAATCCCCCTGCAGTATGTAGAACAGGCAAAATGCACCTGCCCTCTTGATCATGAGTAGACTTTAGTAACTTATAAGGAGAAGTTGATCTAGATTTAAAGATTGTTTTATCAACATTTCCTAAACTTGCTTTATTATTGAAAAAATTTAAGAAACAATTACCTTCCCATGAAGTTTTAATCATAAATTGTTTTCTTTAATTACTAAATTAAAGTAACCAAAAATTTTGATTATGAGAATGAATAAACAAATTGTTGTAACTGATTGGATTAAGGAAAAACCGAAATTAGGTTTATTTTTAAAACTTACCTTAAGTTCAGATGAGAGAAGAATTTTAAGAGGTAAAAGATTAACTGATTGTGATCAAGAAATAATTTTACAATTACCTAGAGAGGGCAAATTAAATGATGGAGATATTCTTTCAACTAATGAGTCCAATTTTTATGTAGAGATAATTGCCAAAACAGAAGATTTAATTGAAATAAGTTCAAATTCTAAAATTGAGCTTATTAAAACTGCTTATCATCTTGGAAATAGGCACGTGGAAGTAGAAATCGAAGAAGGCATTCTTCTAACAAAAAGTGATTATGTTATTAAAAATATGCTTCTTAATTTTAAAGTTGATTTAAAAAATACGAAAAAAAAGTTTTTTCCGGAACGAGGGGGCCATAGTCATGAGTAAAAGTCATTTATTAAAATATTTATTAACAAGTCCTAACTTACCAGTGGGAGGATTTTGTTATTCTGAGGGAATGGAGAGTTATCTTCATAATAAAAATTTAACCGATTCAAATTCGGTAAAAGACTTAATCATAAGTGAACTAAAAATTGGTCAGATAAGACTAGATGCACGACTTTTATTAGATTTTTTTGATATTTTCAATGAGATAAACGACGGCAAAAATTTAAAAGGTAATTTGCAAAAGCTAATGAGTTTGGATAAATGGATCCTCTCATCAAAGGACTCTCTCGAAATTAGAGAACAACAAATTCAAATGGCAAAATCTCTCTTTGATTTAACCAAAGAATTTGGATTTGAGTATCTATATGAAAACAATAAAAAAAGCTCCTGGTCATTAGCGTGGAGTTGGGCTTGTTATTGTTTTGAAATTACAAAGTTAGAGATGGTTGAGAATTTTTTCTACACATGGAGTGCAAACCAACTTAGTGCAGCTTTAAGAATTATTCCTATTGGGTCAACAAAAGCACAATTAATTCAGAGAGACTTATTAGCAATAATTTCAAAAGTTTCTAAAGAAATTATGGACAAAGAAATAGATGACATCTATTTTGGCAATGTAGGTTTAGCTATGGCACAACAAAATCATAATGACCTTTATACAAAACTTTTTAGAAATTAATTTATGAGCAGCAAATTGAGAGTAGGAGTTGCTGGGCCTGTAGGTTCAGGAAAAACTGCATTGGTAGAGTCTCTATGCTTGAGCTTGAAAAAAAATTATGAGATTGCAGTTGTTACCAATGATATCTACACCAAAGAAGATGCTGACTTTCTTATAAATAAAAAAGTTTTAGAGGAAGGAAGGATTATTGGTGTAGAAACAGGAGGTTGCCCTCATACAGCGATAAGAGAGGATTGTTCCTTAAATAAAAATGCAGTTTTAGATTTAGAAAATAAATATAATCCTTTAGATTTTGTTTTTGTAGAAAGTGGAGGTGATAATTTAGCATCTAGTTTTAGTCCAGAGCTTGTAGATTTATCAATATACGTGATTGATGTATCTGCAGGAGACAAAATTCCTAGGAAAGGGGGACCAGGGATAACAAGGTCAGATTTATTATTAATAAACAAAATTGATTTAGCAGTTATGGTTGGTGCGGATTTAAATATTATGAAAAGTGATACGGAATTTATGAGAAAAGGTAAACCTTGGTTTTTTACCAACCTTAGTAGCGGCATAGGAGTTGAAGAAATAACTCAATTTTTAGAATCACACATACCAAACAATCGAAACTAGAAAAAGTTCATTACTAATATATTGGATTCAACAAAAAGTTACGACTGATACAAAACGAATTCTCACTCGTTAATAACTTTTACTTTATCCCCCTAATGAGGGTCAATTACCTAATTTATCCTAATTCATGAGAATTTCAAGGCGTATTTTGGCAGGATTAGCTACTGCCTCACTTGCGGTCACAGCAACTTCATGCGGTGGAGGTGGAACCTCCGGAAGTTTCGACGACACAGTAACCGTTGGTATTTTGCATTCGTTATCTGGAACAATGGCAATTTCTGAATCAACACTAGTTGATACTGAAAAAATGGCTATTGAAGAGATAAATGCTGCTGGTGGTGTAAGTGTTGGCGGTAAAAGCTACAAAATAGAATACATAGTTGAAGATGGTGCATCTGACTGGCCTACTTTTGCTGAAAAATCTAAGAAACTTATAGACCAAGACGGAGTTCCTGTTGTATTTGGTGGTTGGACATCCGCAAGTAGAAAGGCAATGTTACCGGTCTACGAATCAAAGGATGCTTTCCTTTACTACCCAATTCAATATGAGGCTCAAGAATGTTCTAACAACATTTTCTATACAGGAGCCACACCAAACCAACAGTCAGAGCCCGCTACAGATTTCATGTATAAGCGTTCTCCAGCAGCTGGTGGAGATTTCTTCCTTGTAGGTTCTGATTACGTTTTCCCAAGAACTTCCAACACAATCACTAAAGCTCAGGTAAAACAGTTAGGAGGTAAGGTTGTTGGAGAAGATTACCTTCCATTAGGAAATACTGAAGTTGCTCCAATTATCTCAAAAATCAAAAAGGCACTTCCTGAAGGTGGAATAATAATCAATACACTTAATGGTGACCAAAACGTTGCATTCTTCAAACAGATTCAAGACGCTGGTATCACACCTTCAAGTGGTTACTACGTAATGAACTACTCAATTGCTGAAGAAGAGATTAGTACAATTGGTCCTGAGTTCCTAGAAGGTCACTATGGTGCTTGGAACTACATGATGTCAATTGATACTCCTGCATCTAAGAAATTTGCCGCAAGTTTCAAGAAAAGATGGGGAGCCGATCGTGTTGTGGCTGATCCTCAAGAATCTGCCTATAACATGGTTTATTTATGGAAACAGGCAGTTGAAGATGCTGGAACATTTGACGACAACGCAGTAAGGGAAGCCCTTGTTGGACAAAAGTTTGATGCTCCCCAAGGTCCTGTTGAAGTTATGCCTAATCACCACTTATCTCAAACAGTAAGAATTGGAGAGATTAATGCAGAGGGTGGATTTACAATCCTTGAAGAGACAGGAGTTGTTCTTCCTCAAGCATGGAACCAAAAGCATCCAAGTTCAAAAGGATTTGCATGCGATTGGACAGACCCTTCAAAAGGAGAAAAGTATAAGCTTTAATCTAATTAAAACCTATACTTCAAAATAAAAGGAGGTTAACACCTCCTTTTATTTTATATAATCAAATATTTTCTTTTTCTAAATTGGAGTTACTTCTCGATAGTCTTTTTAATGGTGTTGCAATCGGATCTGTACTACTAGTTGCTGCATTAGGTCTAGCAATTGTTTTTGGTCTTATGGGTGTGATAAATCTTGCCCATGGAGAACTTATGATGCTTGGAGCTTACACAACATATGTTACACAACTAATTTTCAAATTACCTATATTAAAACCCTTCTACAATTCGTACATAATAGTTTCTATTTTCCTTGCTTTTATTGTTAGTGGAGTAGTAGGCATTCTTCTGGAAAAAACTATAATTAGAAAGCTTTATGGAAGTCCACTAGAAACACTTCTCGCAAC
>CACGDL010000020.1 GCA_902571795.1 uncultured Prochlorococcus sp. | reverse complement strand
AATAGTCACTTTAGAAGATCTCATCAAAAAGATTGAAAAACTTCCTACTCCCAAAGATTTTTATAAAAATATTTTGGAGTCAAAAATAAAACCAGGAGTTATTGCTGAAATAAAAAAAGCTAGTCCGAGCAAAGGAGTTATTAGAAAAGATTTTAACCCTGAAAACATAGCAATTTGTTACGAAAGATTAGGTGCATCATGTATCTCAGTACTTACCGATAAAAGGTTTTTTCAAGGTAGTTATGAAATACTCGAAACTGTAAGGAGATCAACTAATCTTCCTCTACTTTGCAAAGATTTTATTATTTCTGCTTATCAGATTTATAAAGCAAGGGTATCTGGTGCTGATGCAATATTATTAATCGCTGCGATTTTAAGTGATGACGATTTAATTTATTTAAAGAAAATAGCTGATAATTTAAAGATGAGTGTTCTTGTTGAAGTCCATAACTCTCATGAATTAGAAAGGATTCTAAATTTAAAATCTTTTAATTTGATTGGCATAAATAATAGGGACTTAAAGACTTTTAAAACGGATTTAAAAACATCAATAGAATTGATGCATACATATGCAGATATATTTTTAAAACAAAATATTATTCCCATAAGTGAATCTGGAATTAATTGTGCTGAAGATTTAGAATCGCTTAGATCTATTGGAATCAAGGGAGTATTAATTGGTGAAACTTTTATGAGAGAAACTGATATTGAAAAATCGTTCAAGAAATTATTTAACTCAATTTAATATTTACTTCAAATCATGCTATAAAATTGAATAAACAGAGTTGTACTGAATATATATGAAGGCTGTAATTTTAACAGGTATAGTTGCAGGATTTGTGCATGTAGTTAGTGGCGCTGATCATCTAATTGCAATGACACCAGCAGCGATTAATAATCCCCAAAAAGCTCTTAAAAATAGTTTCTCATGGGGCTTGGGACACTCTTCAGGTGTCCTCTTGTTAGCTTTTCTAGCGATTTTTATTAAGGATATTACGCCATTAAACAAATTTTCTAATATTGCCGAATTCCTAGTTGGAATTTCTCTTTTAATTGTTGGAGTATTTGCTATTAAAAATTCTTTTCAATTAAGTATCCACTCGCATTCCCATAAGCATGATAATGGAATTGCTCATCGTCACTTTCACTTTCATGTGAAGGAACGAAAAAATAATAATAAGAACTCACATGCTCTAACTGGTTTAGGCTTGCTACACGGTATAGCTGGAGGTTCACATTTTCTTGCAGTTCTTCCTGCCTTAGCACTACCTTTAACAAGCGCTTGCTTATATTTGATTTCATATTTGATTGGTTCATTAATAAGTATGAATCTTTTTACTTGTTTAATATCTTTTACCACCTTTAAAGCAAGTCAAAAATTTATTAAAAGATTAATAGCTGTAGCTGGAGGCATTTCCTTTTCTTTAGGATTATTTTGGATTCAAAGAAGTGCTTCTATTTTTTTGAATTAAAAAATTTTTTAATTTAGGAATAATTAATCTAGAGGTGACAATCCCAATTATTTTTTCGTTATTGATTAATCCAAATTTATTACTATCTTCGCTAAATTCAATATTGTCACCAATAACCTCAATATTATTTTGATTTACTGAATTTATCCTTTTTATTAGGTTTTTATTTTTAAGTGGATGACTAAAAATAACTATTTGTCGATTTTTTAGAATTGATTTATTTTTTACATATTTTTTAAAAAATACAATATCACCATCCTTTAGGTAAGGAAACATAGATTCACCACTTATAATGGCGGTTTTTCTTAAACCTAAAAAAAATAAAATAAAATCAAAAAAATTTTTGAAAATAATTCTGATTAACTAGCTTTTACAAAAGCGTCTGATCTTCCTTTTGAAGCCCAGAAAATATTATGAATTTTTTCTACATAACTCATGAGTTCTTCAGCTTGGGCTAAGTCAATATTAACTTTGCATGCACTGCATAATTTGGCCGCCTTCCAGATGGTTTCATGTAGGTCTGGATAAGTTTCTAAGTGAACTGGTTTAAAGTAATCTGTCCACAAAATTAGAATCTCTTTCTTTGTTTCTTTTGCTTGCTCTTCTTTAACTGCAACATATCTAGAAAATGTATTACTGTATGAAGCCCACTCTGCTGAATCAGTGCTAGAAGGAGCTTCTAATGCAATAAGTTTTTTTGTCATTGATAAAACTGCCTCAGCTGCAACTCTCGTAGATGCTGGGTCGTAAACACCACAAGGACCATCGCAGTGGGCATGGACTGTCATTGGTGATTTTTTATCTAGAAAAGAATTGATGAATTTACTTAACATTTCAAATATTTGGTGTTGTATATATATTACTTGGAGATTAACTAAATTGAAAAGTCTTAGATATTTTTCTTACTTAATTTAATTGACTTTTAATAATTCAACTTCGAATATTAAAGTCGCATTAGCAGGTATTACATTTCCAGCTCCTCTTGATCCGTATCCAAGTTCCGGAGGTATTGTTAATTTTCTTTTGCCTCCAACTTTCATGCCTGCTACACCTTCGTCCCAACCTTTTATTACTCGTCCAGCCCCCAAGGGAAAGCTGAATGGAGCTCTTCCGATACTGGTATCAAATTGTGTCCCGTCCTCTAGAGTTCCTGTGTAATTTACAGTAACTGTTTGCCCAGCACTAGCTTCATCTCCTTCCCCGTTTATGATGTCTGCAATAATTAGACCACTTTCTGTAGTCCTTGAGTTGTCTGATGGTGTTTCTTCTGCCATAGCGAATAGTATAGGATTTGGATCTGACGGGTCTAGTTCAAATAAATTATTATTTGAGATATTTGATGATTTTGCAACAGGTGTTCTTTGAACTGACTGAGTTTCTGATTCAGCAGCATTAACAACTTGAGGTGAATTAAATTGACTGAAAAGAGTTAATGAAACACAAAAAACAAAAACTGCAAAACTAATAAAGACTTCTTTCACTTAAATTTTGAAAGTTACTAAAACTTAGTCTACAGAATGAAGGTACAATAAATGGGTGATTATAAATTTAATTTCGTAATTTTAGATTGTTAATCCCAACTCAAATCAAAAGTCTAAGACAATATTTTTACCCTTGTTTAGGAGGGATTTTAGGAGGAATTTCAGTTTCAACTCATTTTTGGCTGATTTTTATGCCGATATCTTTATTTATTTTATGGAAGGGAAGTGAAAAGAGAATAGCAAATTTTTGTTGGGGTTTTTTCTTTATCTTGATAAGTCATTCTTGGCTGTATGATCTTCATCCATTGACATGGCTTGGGTTTTCATGGCTTGCAAGTTTAATAATTGCCATTTTAATATTATTATTTTGCGCTTTTCTGGGTGGGATATTAGTTTATTTATGGGGATTGTTAGTTGAAATTATTCTCTGGAAAGAGGATTTTTTCAAAATGAAAATATTATCTTTAACAGTAAAAGTATTTTTTTTATCCTTGACTTGGGGTATTGGTGAATTGATACTTTCTCAAACACCTTTTTTTTGGATAGGTTTAGGAGAGAGTCTTATCCCAGGCGATATTTATCTTGCTGGTTTAGCAAGATGGATTGGTGCAAGTGGTTTATGCGTATTACAAATATTGATTGGATTTTGGATTTTTTATATTCAAGGTAGATGGGAAAGAAAACTTCACTTTAAAAAAATATTTCTTTTAGGACTTTTGGTTTTTATTTTCTTACATTTATTTGGAGGTTTAACAACTCCATTAAAAAGAAATTATGAATATCCAGTAGCTATTTGGCAAACTAATATACCAACAAGAGAAAAATTAAAAATAAATGATGAATTTATTGAAGAAAAGCTATCCATAGCTCAAAAATATGCTTTATCAAACAAAGCGAAACTTCTTGTTGCTCCTGAAGGAACTCTATCTAATAATTTTTATTTTTCTAAAGGCATTAAGGTTAATACCTTGTCAGGAGGTTTCAGAAATTCAAATAATGAGTTAAGAAGTTCTTTACTGGGATTTCAAATTGGAGATAAATCTTTTACCTCATTTATAGATAAAAATAGACTTGTTCCAATAGGTGAAAGAATACCTAGATTTCTAGATATTTTTTCAAGAGGATTATCTGCAGTAGGAGGAATTCAACCAGGCTCTGATTCAAGATTTTTTGATACTAAATTTACACCCCCATTGGCAGTAGCTATATGTTACGAAATTAGTGATGGACTAGAAATAAGAAAGGCTATTAATAGCGGTGCAAAACTAATAATAACTGCAGCAAATTTAGATCCATATCCAGCTAAGCTTTATAATCAATTCCTATCTTTGGCTAGATTAAGAAGTATTGAAAATAAGAAAAATAATTTACTAGTATCAAATACAGGCCCTTCGGGCTTAGTTCAAGATGATGGAAAAATAATTAAACTTTTAAATTATGATGTTGAGCGAAATGAAATAGTGTTCCCTAATTTTTCATCCGAAAAGACTTTCTATACAAAATTTGGAGATAAACCTATTTTGTTTTTGTTTATATTTTTTATGGGATTAAATATCTTTTGGAAAATTAATTAATTAACCCTCCACCTAATAAAATTTCTCCTTTATAAAAAACTGCAGCTTGTCCGGGTGTTACCGAACTTTGACATTCTTCAAAAATTAATTTAAAAGTTTTAGTAGAATTATCATTATTTTTCAAAGGGATTAAAGTTCCTTTTACTGGATGACTTCTATATCTGATTTGTGCTTCTACTTCTATCTCTTGCTTAGGTTCTTCGATTGAAACCCAGTTAACCTCACTAATTATTGCTTCTTTATTAAAGAGATCACTTTTATCTGCTACATAAACTGTGTTTTTTTCCCTGTCTAAACTTTTTACATATAAAGGTTCCGGCCAAGCAATGCCCAACCCTTTTCTCTGACCTACCGTAAAGTGCTGAATTCCATTGTGCGTCCCAAGGACTTTCCCATTTACATGCACAATTTCTCCTTCTTTGGTTTCTATGTGTTTGTCGATAAATATCTGCATTGAGCCATAATGCTCAACTAAACATAAATCTTGACTTTCTGGTTTTTGAGCAGTTCTAAGGCCTAATCTGAGGGCTTCCCTTCTTGTATCTTCTTTTTTCATTTCACCAAGAGGAAATTCTAATCTGCTTAGTACTTCTTGGGAAAGAGAATAAAGAAAATAACTTTGGTCTTTGTTTTCGTCAGCACCTCTGAGAAGAAGGAAGTCTTTAAATACAAAGCTCTTGCAATTAAGTTTTTCAGCATAAGATGATTTTTTTATTCTTGCGTAATGTCCGGTTGCAATATGAGTAAAGTCTTTTTTGCTTATTGCGTAATTAAGCATCTCTTCAAACTTCACATTTTTGTTGCACATCGAACATGGGAGTGGAGTGAATCCTTTCTCATAGCTTTCAGTAGTTTTTTTAATTACCTCTCTTTCGAAAATTTCTCTTGAGTCTATTATTTTATGATTAATTCCCAAATCTTCACAAAGTCCAGCAGCATCTACTAATCCTTCAGAACAACAGGAGCCTTGTCCTTTCATTAGCCAAAGAGTAAGTCCCTCAACATTCCAGCCTCTTTCTAAAAGAAGAGCAGCTGAAAGGGAACTATCTACGCCACCAGAAAGACCTACAATAATATTTTTCTTCTTTTTAGATTTATTATTAGAAGAAAAAAAGTTCTCTAATTTTTTATCCTTTTGTGTTTTTAACATGGAAGTTTAAATTTTTGAACAGTTCTTCAATTGCTTTGCACTAATTATGAACGAAATTGTATGGCCAACAATTGATTCTAAACATTTAATTGTTGATTCAAAGCAAATGTTGATAGTAGAGAAAGAAATGTTTTCTGATGGAATGCCACAAGAAGCATTGATGGAAAAAGCTGGTATCCAAATTTGTAGATGGCTTTTAAAAAAGAAACCTCTTCTTAAGAAGGGAATAACTGTTTTTATAGGTCCAGGGCATAACGGCGGGGATGGTGCGGTAATAGCTAGAGAGCTTTTTTTGAAAGGTTTTCATGTTCAGGTATGGTGTCCATTCCCGATAAAAAAAACATTAACAAATGACCACATTAATTATCTTACATCTATTGGTGTCACAAAATTAGTAGAGCCTCCTGATGCAAATGGGAAAGATCTTTGGATTGATGCAGTATTTGGGAATAATCAAACAAGAAAAGTTGATAATAAATTAATTAAACTGTTTATTCAAAAATTTCATAAAAAATCTGGAAAGGTAATAAGTATTGATATTCCCACAGGATTATGTCCTGATAAAGGAGAGCCTTTTTCAGAAGACGCAGTAAAGGCAGACTATACCTTGGCCATTGGTCTTTACAAGATTGGGTTGACCCAAGATTCTGCTTTACCTTTTATTGGAGAATTGCACTATATAGATATTGGGATTCCTACTAGTAAGCTGTCTAAAATTGATAAAAAGATTTTTAAGGTTACTTACAAAGATATAAAAAATATTGATTTACCTTCTTTACCAAAAAATTCCAATAAATATCAAAGAGGTAGAACATTACTAATAGCCGGAAGTGAAAAATATCCTGGTGCTGCATACTTGGCATTAAAAGGGGCCATATCAAGTGGAGCAGGCTTTATCTCTGCGGTCCTTCCTGGGATAGTTGCTGAATCTATTTGGCAAGTTGCCCCAGAAATAGTTTTAAAAGAAACTATGCAATCTAACCAAAATGGAAATGCATCTTTATTTAGTGCACTAAAGAATATTGATTTAAGTGCGTTTGATTCATTAGCTGTCGGCCCAGGAATAGGAATTGATAATGATGATTGGCAAAAATCAAAAGACTATCTTATGGCTTTTGGAGGATTATTGATCTTGGATGCGGATGCACTTAATAGAATTGCGCAATCTAAGTTGGGGTCAAATTTCTTTTTAGAGAGAAAGTTTAAGACATGGATTACACCACATAGCAAAGAATTTGGAAGATTATTTCCCAATATCAAATCTAAGACCAATATCGGTCTTGCTCGAGATGCGGCAAAAGAATTCAATATCAGTATTTTGTTAAAAGGAGCTAACAGTATAGTTGCTGATAATAAAAAGGTATGGCAACTTTTTGGAACCGATTCTCAGACAGCTCGAGCTGGATTGGGTGATCTTTTATCTGGTTTTGTAGCTGGTAGTTCTGCGATTGATTTAACCTTGTGTAGAAATATATCAACAGATTTTTTTGCTAAATATGTACTTTTGCATTCATTTGCCGCATCAAAGTGCAAAAGTGGGTCAAATGCTTCTGCTATTGGTGATGAACTGACAAAATTAATGAGAAATATAAAAACGAGACAAATATCTTGAAAGAAACAATTTAAGGGAGTTATTTATAGTTTTAAACACATAAGTGTACAAATATTACTTGAAATCTGAAGCGCGCATTAAATATTTGGTCATTTCTTAAAAAGTGTAGGAGAGTCTTAATACCTAAACAGGTCAAAAATGGTTTCTTCATTACCAACCCAATCAGAACAACCAAAAAGGAGGAGTAATGACCCAATAAGTTGGTATTTGCAAAATATTGGTAGAGTTCCTTTATTAACACCTGCCGAAGAGATTGAATTGGGTAATCAAGTTCAGAAGATGATGATTCTTACAGAAGATGGACAATTAAATGAAAAGATTAATGATTTTACAACTCAGCAAAAAAGAACTATAAAAATTGGTCGAAGAGCTAAAGAAAGAATGATGAAAGCTAATTTAAGATTAGTTGTAAGTGTGGCAAAAAAATATCAAGGTAAAGGACTGGAATTACTTGATTTAGTACAAGAAGGTTCTCTTGGGTTAGAGAGGGCCGTTGAAAAATTTGATCCGACAAGAGGATATAAGTTTTCTACTTATGCCTTTTGGTGGATTAGGCAGAGTATGACAAGAGCAATTGCCTGTCAATCAAGAACTATCCGTTTACCTGTTCACTTAAGTGAAAGGTTAGCTTCTATTAGAAAAGTTAGTAGAGACTTGGCTCACAAGCTTGGTGCTATGCCTAGCAGAATTGAAATTGCAGAGGCAATGGAAATTGATGTTGAAGAATTGGATTCTGTTTTAAGACAAGCTTTATCGACAAGTAGTTTAGATGCTCCAGTAAATGGTGATGATGGCAGGAGCTTTTTAGGTGATTTAATTGCAGACAGTAATAATGAAGAGCCTTTAGATCAAGTTGAACAGAAAATGCATCAAGAGCAACTTGGTAAGTGGTTAAGTCATTTAAGCGAGCAAGAACAACATGTTCTCAAACTAAGGTTTGGACTTGAAGCAAATGAGAGACATACTCTTGCAGAAATTGGAAGATTATTAGAAGTTTCTAGAGAAAGAGTAAGACAAGTTGAACTTAAGGCACTTAGAAAACTAAGGAATTTAACCAGAAAATTACCTAGTGGTATTTAATCTAATCTTCTGCCCAAATATATTTGGTTAGTTCTTCTGAAGGGGGTTCGGGTGCTTCAATAGCATTTTTAACTGACTCCGATATCTCCGCATCAATTTTCTTTTCAATAATTTTTAATTCTTCTTCTGTTGCAAATTTACCGTCAATAATTTCTTTAGCTAATTTCTTAATGGGATCTCTTTTTCCCCAAAACTCCTTCTCTTTCTCAGACCTTAATTCATCTGGATCTGCAAGAGAATGTCCTCTATATCTATAAGTCAAACATTCTAAAAGTGTCGGACCTTCTCCTGCTCTAGCGCGCTCAATTGCTCTTTGTGCTGCTCCTCTAACTGCTAATACATCCATTCCATCAACTTCCTCGCCGTGCATACCAAAAGCAGACGCTTTTCTCCAGATTTCAGGATTACTAGTAGCTCTATCGTGAGCCATACCAATAGCCCATTTATTATTTTCAACAACAAAAATTATAGGTAATTTCCATAACTGGGCCATATTTAAACATTCAAAAAACTGCCCATTATTGCAAGTCCCATCCCCAAAGAACGCTGCAGTTACAGCATCACTATTACTACTGCCAGCAACCTCCTTTTTGTATTTGCTTGAAAAGGCTGCCCCTAATGCAACTGGAATTCCCTCTCCAATAAATGCATATCCTCCGAGTAGGTGATGCTCTTTTGAAAATAAGTGCATGGATCCACCTCGGCCTTTGCTACAACCAGTAGCTTTACCAAAAAGTTCACTCATTACTTCAAATGAGGGGACCCCCGCACTTAGTGCATGAACATGATCGCGATAAGTACTACAAAACCAATCATGTTTCTTTTTCATGGCGCCAATTACTCCAGTGCTTATAGCCTCTTGACCGTTATATAAATGAACGAAACCAAACATTTTCCCCCTGTAATACATTTCTGCACACTTATCTTCAAACCTACGACCAAGCGTCATGTCTTCAAAAAGAAATAATCCCGTTTCTCGATCTAATTCGGCTTTTTTTATGTCTTGAAGATTTGAGATTCTCTCTACGTGTGTTTCCAAGAAAATACCTTAACGAAGTTTTGATTTGTTAACATTCTATGCTGTGAAGGGGCGATTTTCATGATTTTTTTTAATAACTCTGTAAGACCTTGTGAAAAAAAAATTTAAATTGATAAAATTTGTCTAAGAATTTTCAATAGGATATTTGTTTGGAACTTCCTTTAGATCATTTTCGTTTAATTGGCGTAAGCCCCTCTGCAACTTCTGAGGAAATATTAAGGGCGTTTCAATTGCGGTTAGATAAAACACCCAATGAAGGTTTTACTTATGAAGTTTTAACCCAAAGATCTGAGTTGCTTCGCCTCACTGCCGATCTACTTACAGATCCAGAAAGCAGAAGAGAGTACGAAAATTTGTTATTGAATGGGAATTCTGGATTGGATTTTTCCTCAAATAGAGAAGTAGCAGGATTAATACTTCTTTGGGAATCGGGCTCACCAAAAGAAGCTTTTAAAATCACGAGAAAAGCATTGCAGCCCCCACAAACTCCAGCTTTAGGTAGTAGTAGAGAAGCTGATTTAACATTATTGGCTGCTTTAACAGCTAGAGATTCTGCAATTCAAGAACAACAGCTTAGATCCTATTCGAACGCGGCAGACTTTTTACATGAAGGGATACAACTTCTACAAAGAATGGGAAAGCTTGGAGATAGAAGAAAAGAACTTGAAGAAGATTTGGTTGCTTTGCTTCCTTACAGAATCCTTGATCTACTTAGTAGGGATCTAAATGATCAAGAGTCTCATAAAAAAGGCTTAAGCATGTTGGAAAATTTAATAATCAAAAGAGGAGGTTTGGAAGGTAATAATAAATTTGAATATAAAGATTATTTAAATCAGCAAGAGTTTGAAGCTTTTTTTCAACAAATTAAGCCATTTTTGACTGTGCAAGAACAGATTGATTTGTTTCTTGAATTACAAAAAAGAGGATCATTAGAAGCAGGATTTTTAGCATTTCTATCCCTAACAGCTATTGGTTTCTCTAGAAGAAAGCCGGAAAAATTATTTGAAGCGAGGAGAATTTTAAAGAAACTAAATTTATCTGGTCTTGATTCAATGCCGCTAGTTGGTTGTTTAGATTTGCTTTTAGCTGATATTGATCAGGCCTCTGCAAGGTTTTCAAGTAGTTCTGATGAAAATTTGCGAGATTGGCTTAATAGTTATCATGGAAATAAGTTAGAAGCGATATGTATTTTCTGTAAAAATTGGTTAGAGAATGATGTTTTAGTTGGGTATAGAGACATTGACTCAAAAGAGGTGGATTTAGATTCTTGGTTTGAAGACAGGGAAATTCAAGAATTTATTGAAAAATTAGAAAAGAAATCAAATAAAATTTCAATTAGGTCAAATCTTCAGAACCAACAGATGGAGAAGGCATCTTCCATAAAAACGACTGAAGACTTTGATAATTTATTGGACAATATTAATGATAGAAGACTACCTTGGCCTGGTGGCATAAAACAAGATTATGAAAAGGTTGAGATCAAAGAAAACGAGTTCAATGAGGAATACTTTAAGAAAAAACCAATAGAGTTTTATAATTTTTTAATTGAAAAAATTGCCGAACTAAAGTTTGGTTTTGGGGAATTTTTGAAGGATAAAGAGATTATTAATCGGTCACCTTATTTAATTTATGTTTATGCGTTTTTAATCTTATTTGCATTTGGTATTGGTATGGGATTTTTAAGAAATAATTTAAAAAAATCAATTCAGGATGAAGGTATTGCTGAAAAACCCTTAATTACAATAGATGAAAATCAAAAGATTATTGAAAAATATATTATTCAAGAAATAAAAAAAAATCCTTCAAGCAAATTGAATTCTATTCCTGAGAAATCTACTTCAATTATTTCCTATGAATTCAAAGAACTAAATACCCCTTCACCTTCTTTGGAAGATATTAGGAACTTAATTAATGGATGGCTTCTAAGTAAAAGTAATTACTTATCGGGGAATAGTGAAATTAATCTTTCTAAGATTGTTAGTAAAGGTTTGATTGATCGAACAATAGAAGAAAGACAGAAAGATATCAATAAGGGAATTTATAAAGAAATTAATTCCCAAATTCGTAAGATTGATTTGGAATCGCAAACTTCATCTCGGATAGTTGTTTTAGTTGAATTGAATTATCTAGAAAGAATAGTAAAGAATTCTGGAGAATTTGTTAATGAAACAACATTGAATCCCCTTAAAGTTAAATATATTTTGGGTTTTTCAAATAAATCATGGAAATTAGTTGATTTCGTGAGTGGCTTGTAATTGCAAACTTCAAGATCATCTATAATAATTAAAATTACTTTTTAATAATGTTTGATGAACTCTCGGCACGCTTTGAAGATGCAGTAAAGGGTTTAAGAGGCGAAGCAAAAATTAGTGAAAATAACATTAACGATGCCTTGAAGGAGGTTAAAAGAGCACTCCTTGATGCGGATGTTAGTTTGTCTGTAGTAAAAGAGTTTATATCCGATGTTAAAGATAAAGCCATTGGAGAAGAAGTAGTAAGGGGTGTAAATCCAGGTCAAAAATTTATAGAAGTTGTAAATAAAGAATTGATTAATATTATGGGGAATGAAAATTCTCCATTAAACGAGAAGGAAAATAGTCCTACAGTCATTCTAATGGCTGGACTTCAGGGAGCGGGTAAAACAACTGCAACAGGAAAATTAGGACTGTATTTGAAGGAAAAAGATAAAAAAGTTCTTTTGGTTGCTGCAGATATTTATCGACCAGCAGCTGTAGAGCAGCTTAAAACATTGGGAAGTCAATATGATTTGGAGGTTTTTTCAGCTAAACAAAAAAATAGTAAACCAGAAGAGATAGCGAAGGAAGCATTGAATTTTGCTAGTGAAAATGATTTTAATTCGATAATTATTGACACTGCAGGAAGATTGCAAATAGATGATTCCATGATGAATGAAATGGTTCGAATAAAAGAAGTTTCTAACCCTGATGAAGTTTTGCTTGTTGTTGATTCTATGATTGGGCAAGAAGCTGCTGACTTGACAAAGTCATTTCATGAAAAAGTAGGAATTTCAGGAGCGATATTAACTAAGTTGGATGGAGACTCAAGAGGCGGAGCTGCTTTATCAATAAGAAAAATAAGTGGTAAACCAATCAAATTTATAGGTGTAGGAGAAAAAATAGAGGCATTGCAACCATTTCATCCAGAGAGAATGGCTAGCAGAATTTTGGGAATGGGTGATGTATTAACACTTGTTGAAAAAGCCCAAAAAGAAGTTGAACTTGCTGATGCTGAAGCAATGCAAAAGAAACTTCAAGAAGCGACTTTTGATTTTAATGATTTTGTAAAGCAAATGAGATTAATTAAAAGGATGGGATCACTTGGTGGATTGATTAAATTAATTCCTGGAATGAATAAAATCGATGATGGGATGATAAAAGACGGAGAGGATCAACTTAAGAAAATAGAATCTATGATCTCATCAATGACTCTTGAGGAAAAACAAAAACCTGAGGTTCTTGCTGCTCACCCTTCAAGAAGACAAAGAATTGCTCAGGGTAGCGGTTATGAAGCAAAAGATGTAGATAAAGTATTAGCTGATTTTCAAAGAATGAGAGGCTTTATGAAACAAATGTCGAACGGCGGAATGCCAGGAATGGGAGGAATGCCAGGAATGGGAGGAATGCCAGGAATGGGAGGAATGCCAGGAATGGGGGGAATGCCAGGAATGGGTAGTAATAAACCGATGAAAAAACAAAAAAATAATAAGAAGAAAAAAGGGTTTGCTGATTTATAGTTTCTAAATTTTTACCTTTCAATGATATTATTATTAATAACGAATTAATTTAAAATGATTAAACTGCGCCTTAAGCGCTTTGGAAAGAAAAAAGAGGCAAGTTTCAGAATTATTGCATGCAATAGTACTTCCAGAAGAGATGGTAGACCTCTACAAGAACTAGGTTTTTATAACCCAAGAACTAAGGAAACCAGGCTTGATACAGAAGCTTTAAGAAAAAGACTTACACAGGGTGCTCAGCCAACTGATGTTGTGAGATCTTTATTAGAAAAGGGAGGTTTATTAGAAAAAACAGAGAGGCCCTCTATCGCAATTGGTAAAGCAAAGTTAGAGAGGGAAAAATTAGCTAAAGCTAAAACTAAAGATGAAGAGAATGATAGTAGTAAAGCTGAAAGCGAGAGTAATGAAGCTGAAAGCTAGTGATTTGATAAATTTTTATTCAATAACTAGATGAAGGAAGTTTCCAAAACTGGTCACTTCAAAATAGACTTGCCAAACTCTGATGCGGCTACAGCATTATCAGGCCCAGGTAATTCTTTCTTAAAAAAGTTTGAGTCCTTAACAGGAGTTTCTTTAACAATAAGAGGCTTACAACTTGAGATGAACGGTGTTATTTCTAAAATCGAAAGAGCCTCAGCATTAGTTGAACTAACAAGACCAATTTGGGAACAAGGGTTAGAAGTTCCAGAGGTAGATCTTAAGGCGGCTTTAAGTTCTCTAAATATGGGAGAGTCATCTTCACATGCTGAACTTGGGAAAAAAGTTCTTGCGCGTTCCAAAGAAGGAAGATATTTAAGACCAAGAACTATAAGGCAAAAAGAATATGTTGAATCAATTGAAAACTTTGATCTTACATTCGCGATTGGTCCAGCTGGAACTGGTAAGACATTTTTAGCAACTGTTTGCGCGGCACGACTATTGAACGAGAAAAAAATTGAAAAAATTGTTTTAACCAGACCAGCTGTAGAAGCTGGCGAAAGTTTGGGATTTCTACCTGGTGATTTGCAACAAAAAGTAGATCCATATTTAAGACCCCTATTTGATTCTTTACATAGTATTTTTGGGTTTGATAGGACAAATTCGTTAATCGATAAGGGGATTATTGAAGTTGCACCTTTAGCATTTATGAGAGGCAGAACCTTAGATAACTCCATGGTTATCCTAGATGAAGCACAAAATACTACTTGCTCTCAAATGAGAATGTTTTTAACCAGATTAGGTGATAGATCTAAAATGGTTGTAAACGGAGATATTACACAAATTGATTTAAAAAAAGATCAAGAAAGCGGCCTTATCGAAGCATCGAGAATTTTTTCTGAAACTCAAGGAATAAAATTTTGTTATCTAACTGTTGAAGATGTAGTTCGTCATCCTTTAGTTCAGAAAATTATTGAAGCTTATCAATAACTTTATAACTCTGGAGATCCGTACCCTGAAATTTTAAAAATCGAGTAGAATAAGTTCATGTTTAAGAAAGAAAATGCCAGCAAGTAGTAATTTCAATCAAGCTATTCGTGAAGCACAAACTAGTTCAATTGTTGGACCTAATGTTGTTCAAAAAGCTTTACCTTACGTAGGTGGAGGTATGGTTCTAACTTCTTTAGGCGTTTTAGCAGGTGTCTCACTCATAGCAACAAATCCTGGGCTTTTCCAGCCTCTTTCAATTGTTGCATTAATTGCAGAATTGATTTTGTTTTTTATAGCCACAAGTGCTGCAAATAATGCAAATAATGCGAAGGCTTTGCCTTTACTAACAGGCTTCAGCTTGTTAACTGGATTCACCTTAAGTGGAATAGTTGCTTTAGCAATAGGAACAATTGGTATTGGTTCTGTTGGAACAGCTGCCTTAGCTACAGGTATAACTTTCGTTATTGCCTCTTATACTGGCCAAAGAATGAGTGATAGTGTAGGTCAAGCACTAAGTGGGGTAGTTGGTCTTGGATTGATAGGACTGCTTATAGCAATGTTTGTTCAACTAATTGGAGGATTATTTGCTCCAGGTGTTTTTGGAGGTTCAGGACTCGAATTAATAATTGCAGGATTTGGAACAGTCTTATTCGTTGCAATGTCATTTGTAGATTTCTATACAATGCCAAGAAGATATAATGATGATCAATATCTTGCAGGGGCTTTAGGTATGTATCTAACTTACATAAATCTTTTTGTTTTTATTTTAAGATTAATGATTGCACTTCAAGGCGGCGGGAGAAGAGATTAAACATATTAAATAAAAAAAATCATACTCAAAGCGTAGATTTTTTCTACGCTTTTTTATTGGGCGATATCAAGAATTTGTTTTTTTATAAATTCCTTTTGCTCTGAGTCATACTTTACTGAAGTATCAAAACTATTGCCCATATCATCTAAGTCTCTAAGGACTTGATTAACAGACTTTGTAACCGACTTAGTTTCTAACAGTCTTAAAATAGCCTTGCATCTATATGAAATGTTTTCCGATGTTAACTCATATTCATGATTATTATCTCTTCGATGAACAATAATTTGAGCGGAACTCATAATTAAATTTTTTACTACTATGTCTGTTACAGCATCACCACCTTCGTTCAGTTTGTAAATTAGTGAAAAAGGGAGTTTATCTAACAAAAAACAATCTTTATCTGATAAAGCGTATGCAAAAAATCCTCTGAGTCCATTTTTTGTTTTAGTTAGCTCTGCGATTCTATCTGCTAAAACCTCTTCGCTGAGTAGATCTTCCCCCCACTCTTTGCACCATTGTGCGGATATGTTTATTGCTTGCGTGAACGAAGTTTCTTTTAAATCTATGGTTTTTTTTTCCATTTTTGATCAGAATTTTATTATTGATGCATTAAAAGTCTTTGACCAATTATAGATCCGGGTTTGTAACTTTACTAGGAAGGCCAAATGTGGGTAAATCTACTTTAATAAATAAATTGATTGGAGAAAAAATAACAATTACTTCTCCAATAGCGCAAACTACAAGAAATAAATTAAAAGGAATTCTTACTACAAAAGATGGGCAAATAATTTTTGTCGATACGCCTGGCGTGCATAAACCTCATCATCGACTTGGAGAGATATTAGTAAAAAACGCAAAATCTGCAATTAATGGAGTTGATATGGTAATTTTTGTAATTGATTCAAGTGAAGAACCTGGTAGAGGTGATGAATATATTTTGAATTTTCTACTCGCAAATAAAACTGAGTTTATTGTTGCATTAAATAAGTGGGATTTGGTTAATAAAGAATTTAGGAATCTACGATTAGATCAATATAGAAGATTTTTTGGAATTAATAGAAATTTTCAAGTTGTAAGTGCTTCTCAAGGAGAAGGATGTTCTGAACTAGTCGATATGGCTTTTAATTTTCTTCCTGAGGGATCAAAACTTTATGACGAAGAGACGATTTGCGACCAACCATTAGATAACTTATTATCTGATTTTGTAAGAGAACAGGTATTAAAAAATACAAGAGAAGAAGTGCCTCATAGCGTCGCAGTAAAGATAGAAAAGAGAGAGGAAATAAAAAGAAAAAATGGCAGAGTTTTTACAGCTATTTTGGCTACTATTATTGTTGAAAGATCATCTCAAAAAGGCATTCTTATTGGAAAGAAAGGTTCAATGTTAAAAATGATTGGTCAGTCAGCAAGATCAAATATGTCAAAATTAATTGATGGTCCAGTTCACCTAGAGTTGTTTGTGAAAGTTGTTCCAAATTGGAGAAAAAAAGAATCAAGGTTAATTGAGTTTGGTTATGAGGAAGATTTCTAGATGAGTGGTTTTAATTTTGATGTGATTACATTGTTCCCCAAAGCTTTTGAATTAATAAATAATTTAGGGGTCATAACAAAAGCTATAGATAAAAATTTGATCGATGTAAATTTATATGATTTAAGAGAATATGGAGAAGGCTCTTACAGACAAGTAGACGATAAGCCTTATGGAGGAGGAGCAGGTATGGTATTAAAACCTGAACCTATTTATAAGGTATATGAATCAATTAGAAAATTACCTAAAAGTAAAACTTTGCTGATGACGCCACAGGGTAAAGTCTTAAAGCAAAAGGATCTTGCGAGATGGTCCACTTTGGATCAAATAATAATTATTTGTGGTCAATATGAAGGTTTTGATGAAAGGATTAGATGTTTAGCTGATGAAGAGATATCTATAGGCGATTATGTACTTTCTGGAGGCGAAATACCTGCTATATCAATAATTAACGGTTTGACTAGATTATTACCAGGAACTCTTGGAGATCCAGAATCCTTAGTCGATGAGAGTCATAATTCTTCTTTATTAGAATATCCTCAATACACAAGGCCATTAACTTTTAAAGATATGAAAGTGCCAGACATTCTAGTGAGCGGTAATCATGAAGAGATTAAATCGTGGAGAAGGCGAAAAAGTTTTGAAAGAACATTGGAGAGAAGAAGTGACTTAATTTTGAATGAAAACTACAAAAAATCCCCACAAAGTAAGAGAATATTAAAAGAATATAATCAATTAATGAAATTTAGAATAGGCAATGGATACGATATTCACAGACTAGTAGAGGATAGAGATTTAATTATTGGAGGTGTAAAATTGCATCATCCTGAAAATTTAGGATTGGATGGTCATAGTGATGCTGATGTTTTAAGTCACTCAATAATGGACGCATTATTGGGAGCACTTTCTCTGGGTGATATAGGAAAGTATTTCCCCCCATCTGATGAAAAATGGAAAAATGCTGATAGCTTGTTTTTGTTATCAAAAGTAATTGACTTGATAAGACAAGATGGTTGGGAAATAAATAATATTGATAGTGTTCTTGTTGCTGAAAGGCCAAAAATCATGCCACACATAAAACTAATGAAAAAAAATATTTCTGAAATATTAAATATTGATGAAAATTTAGTTGGGATTAAAGCAACCACGAATGAAAAATTGGGTGCGGAAGGTAGAGAAGAGGGTATAAGTTGCCATTCAGTAGTTCTGCTTGAGAAAAAATGAGATTTAATTTAAATTTGAAAAAAAAATTTCAAAGATTTTGTTTATTATTAATTTGCTTAGTATTTTTAATTTTTCAATCTGATATTCCCAATTTAAAAGCTCTTACAATGGATAATTATAAAGATGAAATGGTCATAGAGGAATTAAGACTTAAAGTACCTGCCGATGCAAAAGCAGCTTGGTTAAATGCTGAAAAAGTAATATGGGAGCCATGGTTATCTTCTCAAGATGGTTTTTTGGGAAGACAATTATTTTGGGATAAAGAAAAAGAAGAAGCTCTAATATTGGTAAATTGGAAAAGTAAGAAATTATGGAAATCCATACCAATGTCAGAAGTAAATATAGTTCAACAAAAATTCGAAGAAAATGTTAAATCTTCTCTTAATGTAGACGAAAATCCTTTTGAATTAATTTATGAGGGAGAATTAAATAAGCAAAGATGAATTTTGATATCAAGTTTGATTTTCAAAGAAGAGATAGGATTGGAATCATTGAGGCTATTTGGGGGCAAGATAAGAGTATCGACCAATTAGAGAGATTGTCTGAAAATGTATTAAGTAAAAATGAGGTTGTTTTCATTACTAGGATTAATAGTGAAAAGGCTAATTATTTTTTAGATTTGTATGATGATGCACGATTCTATGAAGAAGCAAATTGCCTAATAATTGGGAAAAATCTGAATAAAATAAGTACTAATAAAAAAGTTGCAATAATTTCAGGCGGCTCAAGCGATTTGGCCGTAACACTTGAAGCAAAATTAGCGCTCGAAATTTATGGAGTGAATTGCCAATCTTTTATAGATGTTGGAGTAGCTGGACTTCATCGATTGATGAGTCAGTTAGAAGAAATTAATAAATATGATGTACTAATAGTTTGTGCTGGAATGGAAGGAGCTTTGGCAACAGTTGTGGGCGGATTGCTGGCACAACCGATAATTGCAGTACCTGTCTCAGTCGGATATGGCGTTAGCAAGGATGGAGAAACCGCTTTAAATAGTATGTTGTCAAGTTGTTCTCCAGGTATTGCAGTTATGAATATAGATAATGGTTACGGAGCAGCAATGGCGGCTCTCAGAATTATTAGAAGTATTTCCTAAATAATTACTTTTTTTCTATTTCTAGTAGGTTTTCTATCCATATATTTAGTTGTTTTGATAGCATTCCTTCTTCTTTCATTTTGATTGCTTTTATCACGACTTCTGTATTTACCCACTCTGGAAATCTTTTCGGCATTTATTTTTATATTCAGTAATTTTAATTTGGTACAAATTTTTATAAAAACAAGATCTTGGTAACAAATTTAATCTTTTATGTTTAATTTTGTACCTAATCTAGACAGCTCAGATGAGGTGTTTTCACTTTCTACATTTTTTAATCTTTCAATTAGCTCAGAGAGATCTTTATGTGCTAACTCACCATTTTGCTCCCATTTAAGAGTTCTTGAGTTATTATCAATTTTTTCTTTCATTGTTATATTAAGATATTAAGAATATAAAACGAAAACAGAAGAATTTTGGTTATTGTTTCAGGCCTAAACTTAAAAAATTATGAAGATTTTTTATATATAAAGAATTTATCTTTAACCACCGCCAACTATTGAAACGATTTCTAAATTATCACCATCTTTAAGCTTCACTTTTTCCCATTTCAATGAATTTATAATTAAATTATTTAACTCAACCACAATTGTGTTTGGTTTATATCCCATATGCTTAAGAGCTGTAGATAGTAGAACATTTTCTTGATCAAGTTCTATTTTTTTTTCTTCTCCATTTACCTTAATTTTCATGAGACAATTCTTTTAAAATCATAATAGCGTCTTCTTTAGGATCTTCAGAATTCATTAATTGCGAAACTAGGGCAACTTTTTTAAACCCATTTCTTTTTAAATATGAAATATTATTTGACTTGATCCCTCCAATAGCAAACCAAGGAATATTTAAATCTTTTGTTAATGTTCTGATATTTTCAATACCTAAAGGTTTTTTATTTTTTTTTGTTGTAGTTTCAAATACTGGCCCTATTCCTATGTAATCACAACCCTCCTTAAGAGCATTTGAAATATCAATTGCATTATTTGCACTTATCCCGACAATTTTTGAATATCCTAATAGTTTTCTCGCGGTTTTTAAGTCTAAATCGTCTTGTCCTAGATGAATCCCATCCGCGTTAGTAGCTAGTGCTATATCAATTCTATCGTTAACAATAAACAAAGAATTATATCTTTTACATAGATTTTTAATCTGAATTGCTTCTTGAAGATGATCTTGATCAGTTCCCGTTTTAAATCTATGTTGAATAATTCTAACGCCCGCAATTAAAATCTCTTCTATTGTTTCTAACAAATTGTCTTTTTGATCTGTGATTACATATAAGTCATTTTCTTTTAATATTTCCTCCGACTTCTTGCACTTGCTATAACTCAATAAGTCAATTTCAATAGTATAAATTGCATATCTTATTTCCGAAGCGATTTTTGAGAGCTCATGATTTTTTTGCCTTGAGAATTCTTCTATAACTCGTAATGCTTCTTGAACTCGGGCTGAATTAGAACTTATAATTTGCT
>CACGDL010000019.1 GCA_902571795.1 uncultured Prochlorococcus sp. | reverse complement strand
AGAGATATTTATTCAAAATTTCTTCCAGAGATTATTAGCTTGAGTAATAAATTTGGACAAAGTAAAATAATTTATAATTCTTTAGTCAAGCTTAAAGAAACAAATAACTTTGAGCAAATCAAAAGCAGAATTTTAGATAAAGAAATTCTCGAGATGCAACATAGAGGTATCTCACTAAAAAAAAATGATCAAGAAGAATTTAACAAAATTTCTGAAAAGCTTGGAAAGCTATCAACAGACTTCAGCAATAATGTTCTTGATTCTACTAATAAATGGTTTTTAATTTTAAATAAAAAATCTGAAGTCGATGGTCTTCCTGAACGAGTACTTGAATTGATGGCAATTTCTGCACACAACCACTTAAAAAAAGATGAAGAAGTCGATATCAAAAATGGGCCTTGGAAATTAAGTCTAGATATTCCAACTTATACTTCATTTATGACATATGCCACCGACCGTAACCTTAGAAAGAATTTATATAAGGCATTCGTTAGTAGGGCATCTCAAGGAGAAAAAAATAATTCTCAAATCATTGAAGAGATATTATCTCTTAGAACTAAAAAGGCTAATCTTCTCGGATATAAAAGTTGGGCAGAACTAAGTTTGTCAACGAAAATGGCGAAAGAAATTAAAAATGTTGAAAACCTTTTAGAAGAATTGAGAGAACCAGCATTCAAAACCGCAAAAGTTGAATTAGAAACCCTCGATAAGTTTTCTAAAGCTAATGGATTTCCAAAATCACAGAATATCGAGCCATGGGATATTAGTTATTGGTCCGAACTTCTTAGAAAGGAAAAGCTCAATTTGGATCAAGAGTCTTTGAGACCTTGGTTCCCACTAAATGACGTTTTAAAAGGTTTATTTAAATTAAGTGAAAAGCTTTTTGAAATTAAAGTAGTAGAGGCAACTGATGAGGCACCTCTATGGAATGATGACGTTTTATTTTTTAATATCCTCAATAAAGAAAATGACAAAATAGCATCATTTTACCTAGATCCATATTCGAGGCCTGAATCAAAGAGGGGAGGGGCTTGGATGGATGAATGTTTGAATAAAAATAATGTTGGCAAAAAGACCCTCCCGGTAGCTTATCTAGTTTGTAATCAGACTCCACCATCAAAAGATAAACCTAGTTTGATGAGTTTTGAAGAAGTTCAGACACTTTTCCATGAATTTGGTCATGGTCTACAACACATGCTTACTACTGTAAATCTTCCTCAAGCAGCTGGCATCAACAACGTTGAGTGGGATGCGGTCGAACTTCCAAGTCAATTTATGGAAAACTGGTGTTTTCATAAAAATACACTTATGAATATTGCTAAGCACTACAAAACAGGAGAAAAATTATCCGATGAGAATTTTGAGAAGCTCCTAAAAAATAGAACTTTTAATTGTGGTATGGCTACTCTTAGACAACTACATTTTGCAATAACAGACCTCAGATTACATAGTAGTATTGATAAAAACGAAGGTAAAACAGCAGATGAAATAAGAAGAGACATTGCAAAACAAACTACTGTTATTGAACCAATTCAAGAAGATCAATTTCTTTGTTGTTTTAGTCATATATTTGCAGGCGGATATTCTGCAGGATATTACTCATATAAATGGGCTGAAGTCCTAAGTGCTGATGCATTTTCAATGTTTGAAGAGGCTGATCTAGAAAACTCTGAAGATTTAAAGTTAATAGGAAAGAAATTCAAAGATACAATACTTAGTTTAGGAGGAAGCCTACCTCCATTAGACATATTTAAACTATTCAGGGGAAGAGAGCCACAAACAGATTCCTTAATAAGACACTTAGGCTTATCTGGAGCTACAAAATAATTTCATCGATTATTTTATCAACAACAGATTTATTTCTTACAAGATTTCTATGTTTATATACTTTTACTGATATTTTTTTCCCAAAATTTAAATTTGTCCACCAGCTTGGGAAAACCATCAAATCCCAATAAGTAAAGAAATTTATACATTCAATATCATCAAGAAAAAAATCATTTTTCGCGAGTCCTCTCAAAAACTTACTATTTATTTTCATTTCTGATATACCCTTAAAAGGATATTTAGGTATTAATTGAGCCATCAAAGTTCCTTTGTGAGGGGAACCTATAGATATTAATCTTCTTGTTCTTTTATATCCATTAAATTTTTGAAGCCAGAGCCTACCAATTATTCCTCCCATAGAAAATCCTAAAATATCTATTTCTTTTTCTAAACCGTATTTCTCTAAAATTAATTCGTTTAATTTATTAGTCAAATCAAGAATTGAGGTCATTCCGTATGAATGCTCAAGAGTTGGGGCAAAATAATCAATGCCAATATTATCAAGTTGTGGAGTAATAGAAGAAAAAATACTTGAAGTATTCCAAAGACCATGAATCAATATGATAGGATTTCTTTTTTCCAATAATTTAATTATTTTCAAGAATTCTTACTATTGACACCTTTCCATCGAAACCTGTGATTGGAGGATTGCATTTTGTCAAAATAATTTTTAATTTAGAAATCTTAAATTCCTGATCAATGATTTCTAAAATTGCGTTGGAATATTTTTCGATTGTATAAAAATATATTTTCTTTGATTGATCTTTTAAAATTTGAACTAATTTTGAATAGTCAACTGTTTTTTTTATATCATCATTTATTGTACATTTTTCAAAATCAGTCCACAAAAATATATCTAAAATAAATAGTTGTCCTAATTCCCTTTCTTCATCAAGCACGCCAACCCTAGCCCAAAGTTTAATATTCTCAATTTTTAAAAAAGTTTCCATCTTTAAAAGTTTTAAATATCTTTATGTGTATAGATAGCCTTTCCTGATGAAAAATCATCAACTATATTACCATCACCTTTTAGGAAATATTTATAAGTTACCAAACCTTCTAGACCTACAGGTCCCCTTGGTGGAAGAGTTTGAGTAGAGATACCAACTTCAGCTCCGAATCCATATCTAAACCCATCTGCAAACCTAGTAGAGCAATTATGAAAAACACCTGCACTATCAACTAAATTCATAAATTTATTGGCAGTATTTGAATTTTCAGTAATTATTCCATCTGTATGTTTTGAACTATATTTTTGAATATGTGTGATTGCTTCCTCAAGATCATCAACAATTTTTATCGATAAAATTAAATCCAAATATTCAGTTTTCCAATCTTCTAGACTAGCCTCATACTTTAACCCTAATTCAACTGATCTCTTATCTCCAATTAATTTAACATCATTAGAATTATACAAAGGGATGGCCTTTTCTAAAAAAGCTGGTGCGATATCTTTATGGACTAATAAAGTTTCGATAGCGTTACATGCTGCAGGATATTGAATTTTGCTGTCCAAAGCAACTGATAAAGCCATCTCTAGATTTGCCTCAATATCTATAAACAAGTGACAAATTCCATCAGCATGGCCTAGCACAGGAATTCTTGTATTCTCCTGAATAAATTTAACTAATTCATTACTCCCTCTTGGAATTATTAAATTAATGTATTTCTCAAGATTTAACATCGCCATGCTATCTTTTCTGCTTGTTAGTAAACATATTGCATTTTTATCAAGACCTGATTCATTTAAACCTTCTTGCAATGCCTTGACTATTTCTGTATTTGTCAAATTAGCTTCACTACCACCTTTTAGCATTACTCCATTACCTGATCTTATTGCTAATGAACTAATCTGCATCACGGCATCTGGCCTTGATTCAAAAATAACCCCCAAAACTCCGATTGGCACAGTTTTTCTTTCTAAGATCAATCCCTTTGAAAGCTCTCTTTTAATTTGAACTTGATTTACAGGATCAGCTAAGTCTCCAACTTTTCTTACTCCTTCAATTCCTGCATTTAATTTTGATTTTGATAACTTTAATCTAGAAAGTAAAGCCCTAGAAATACCTTTTTTTTGTGCATTTGAATAATCCGCATTATTAGCCTCTAATATTTCTTTAGAATTTTTTTCTAGATAATCAGCCATTAAATTTAAGGCTTTAATTCGATTTTGATTCTCAGTCTGACTTATTTCTTTTGATGCCAAACAAACTTTATTAGCTTTTTCTAAAAGATCATTACCTGGTTGAGGGACTTCAAAGATATTAGCCATAATATTTTTTAGTTAATTTAATAATAATTCAAATTAAAGATTCTTTAAAGTAAATTTCTTTCTGAGTTAATATCTAAAAAATAATTGAATTTGACTTTTCCAATCCCCATTGGAATCATAAGAACCTAATAATTCTAAGTTTGGATTTGCCTGAAAAGTCAAAATCCCTAAAGGTGAAATATCATCTCTACCTGGAATGGTTTGAAAGGCAAAATTTATCGCATCAGTAATATCAAGCCCTATTTCGGCTACCCAAGCTTGAGAAGAAAATTCCTCATTAGAAGATGATTGATCATCATTTTCTATATCTAAATTTTCATTGGAAAAAATATTATTTAATGAATCATTATTTTCTATTAACGCTGGATATAAAGATAACTGAAATCTTTCACTAAATGCATCAGCATTATTAAGTTGAGAAATAAATGCTCTATTTATTAAATTTGCAGAGTTACCTCCAATCAAACCAATTATTTGTGATCTGTTATAACTTGGGGTGCTCCTTAATTGGATTCTTCTATTTTCATCAGCGAAAGATAATTGATCTAAAAATCCTTCATAAGATGCTTCAATTTTGATAAGCCTAGTATTACCAATTCCAAATGCGCCATAACCACTTGAACTAGCGTCGACAGCAACGTCACCTGAGACATTTAAATCCTGATTGTTTTCACTAATAGGTATTATAGAATCTGGAACTTTACTGACTAAAGAAAAATTTATAAATGGAACCACACCACTTCTTGATGCAAATAAAATATAGTTGTCTTTATTTTTATTAAGTTTAAATGGGGTAGTATATAGATTTGCTCTACCTTTCTTAAGATAAATAAGACCCCTAGCATTTAAATCTTTTCCTACCTCACCATTTATAGAAAGGTCTAATTTGGTATCTAAATAAGCTTGAACTATCTCTGAATATTGAAGTTTAAATTCTGGGCCAAGTTTTAATTTAAGATTATTAAAACTCAAATTATCCAAATAATTAGGCAAAGTTTCTCCTAAGAGAACTGAATTCAAAATTGTTTCATTTGATATTATTTCAATATTTTTTTTATTATTCCAATAGAGTTCTGGCCAATCTTTTTTGTCCTCTTTTCGTATGAGATTATTTTCTTTTTTGTTATTTTGATTAGTGCTATTAAAATTAATAAATCCATTATGAAAAGATAGAGAACCTCCCAAAACAGGACTTTCAAATGATCCACTTAAATAGATATCTGAATCTATTAAAAAATTAAAATTATTTTTTTCCAAAGTAAATCTATTTGCTTTCAAATTAATTTTTGCCTTCTCAGAATTAGTCTTTCTGTAAAAAGGCAAAGATCCTTTTATAAAAATTTCCCCAGAATCTTCAGCCTTTGCTTTTAGATTATTGATCTCTAAAGAATCAAAATCAAAAATTATTATGCTATTTAAATCTTTTATAATATTGTTGAAAAAATCAATTTCAGAATCTTTAATTACAATAAATCCATTCAATAGAGGTTTATTTAAGGTACCTTTTAGAATCATTCTAAGATTCACATCACCTTCTTTAAAGGTAAAGTATTTATCAGCAAAAATATCTATTAACTCAATAAATTTTCCATTCCCAATCAACCTTAGATCTAATTTATCTGATTTATTTATAGGTATTGAGCCTTCAATATTAATTGGGATTTCAGAATCATTTATTAGAATGGAAAAATCAATATCAAAAATAGAATTATCAAATTCAACTAGTCCTTTATCAAATATTATTGGGTTGTTTTTAATTGATGAATTATTTGAAGAAATTTCACTAGAGAAAGATTTTGTATCAAGATCATAAAATAAATTCAGATCTAACCCTCCAAGAAAATCTCTTGGTTTATTTAAAAAGATATTTGCAGTACTTAATGGTAATTTATTAATTCTTAAAGAACCTTTTCCTGTTAATAATCCACCTTCCAAATCAATAGAAAATTCCTCTTTATTATTTTTGTAGTCATTTTTAGGTATATCAAGATAGCCATTTAATTTTGCATTCAATTTATAATTGACTGGCATATCGCCCTCAATAGTAATTTTTCCACTGTATCTACTTTTAAATTTATTTAAATATTTTTGCAAATTAAATTTGTCCTCTAGCACATTACTATTTTCAATAAAGTTATTTATAAAATCGATCTTCTCTTTAAATGTTCTATTATGATTATCTATTTCCAAATTATCCAAAATATTCGATTTACTTATGGGAATAACTTTTTTATTATCAAAGTTAAAAATATCAATAGCAGTAAGAACAGTCCAACTAGTACTTACATTCGTGAATTCTGAATTAATAAAATTATTTTTATTTGAATCATATTCGACTTCAATTACCCCTCCATCAATTGGATATAATGAAGAATTTATATAAAAATAATTATTTTTTACGCCGAAATCAAATAATGAATTGGCTAGATTAATATTTCTATATTTACCTAAACTCCAAGCAAGTCGCCCAACAAGGGATGACTGGTCTGACGAGATTGATCCTTCACCATTAATAATTCCATCAACTTTATCAAATTGATTTTTGTTTAAAGATAATTCAAGTTCATCAAGAGGAAAATTATCCGCTTGCCAGTTATAACCATCTTCCTCTTTGACTATACCTAAAGTCCCTTTATTTGAGTTAAAAACTCTTATAAAATTTGCATTATCTAGTTTAAGATTAGAATCAAACTTAATTGAAAGAAATGAAGGGATTGGAGAATATCTATTTTTCATATTTAGCAGAAATTCATTATTTTCATTTTTAATATCTCCCTCCCATGTTTCTCTAATACGGATACCTTTAAAGTGCGGATAATCAACATTAAAGTTTATAGAAATATCAGGATCAGTAATTTTTCCTTTTAATTCTCCTTTAGCAGTAATAAAACCCCTTATATCATTTTTTCGGAAAATATTTAAATTAGATAATTGTGTTCTGTTTATTTTGAAACTAGTATCTATATCACCAAAATTAATACCTCTTCTATCAAACCAGTAGGGAATATCACCCGATAATTTGATATCTGGATTCAGGCTATTAATGTATCCAATACTTCCTATTAGATTAATATTATTGGAACTTTTATTAAATGGTACATTGAGATTAAAATTCGAAGTTAAAGTTCCATATTTTAATTTTTCTGTATTACCAATTAAATTATTATCTTTACAAAAAAACCTAGTTAAATCTGAATTTATATTCTCTGCGAAATCTTCTGGTTTTATTTTTAAATTAGTAAAAGAAAATCTTCCTTCACAAAATGTACGCTTTGATGATTTATTAAATTTAAAGTTAGATTTAAAGGTACCCTTTTTAAAGCTAATTTTTCTATTCCCAATAATATATTCAGAATTCTCAAGATCTAAACCCTTAGAAAATAAATCCAGTTTTAAAAAGTCTTGATTCAACTTTGTATTAAATTTAAATTTTAAAAAACCCTTTTCATCAAAATTTGATTTTATATTTGCAATGATTTGTCTATTTTTTGACTTATAAATAACATTACCTTTTACTTTTGTTTTTAATCCTGCTTTATTAAACTTCAGATCTGAATATTTATTTAAGTTAAAGTTCAATTCATACTTTGATTGTGATTTTTTTGCAAATCGATCATTTTTATAAGATTTGTCCCTTTTAAAAAAATCTCTATCTATATTAATAGCTGCTTTCTTAGGACTTATTTTTACAATCCATTTTTGTTTTAAAAAAGATCTAAAAGGCATTATTCCCACATATACATTTTTGGCTGTAATTTCAGAATCTATATTTTTTTTATCATTAATTTTTGAATTACCCAAAGAAATACCTAGAAATCTAATCCCTACATAATCACCTAAATCAACATTTTTATCTAAAAGATTCTCAATACTTTTTTCTAGTTCTAATTTCCTAGAACTATAAGTTTCTTTTAAAAAATTATTTAATAAAAAAGTGCCTAAAAAACCTAAAGGTAAAAGCATCCCTACCAAAAGAATCTTAATATTTAAATTTAGAGATCTAATTTTTTTCAAGTTAGAGCCCAAAAATAGAGTAGGCTTACAAAATATAAGAAATTAATCAAGTCAAAGCCACTAAATGTCTTTTTTTGAACTATTAGAGAACACACCCAAAATTTTTGGATTCTTTGGAATATTTCTTTTCATTTGCTCAATAGCAGCTTTTATATTTAATTTTGGTTTTAAATTTCGAATAATTGGAGCAACTATCTTTTCATTATTGCTTTCTTTGAGTAGTTGGGCATTTATACAAAGTTACTCCGAAAAGGTTGTAATAGATGGTGCAAAATATGTTCCCATTGTTTATGACAATGGGTTCGATTTGATTATTGCTAAAGCAGATTATGACTTTCCAGAAGAATCTATAGAACCAACTTTAGAACAATTATCGGAAAACTTAAGGAAAGGTAGCAGATCTGGTGCGAATGTAAAAATAAAGATAAGAAAAATTGAAAAAATTTCAGATGGTGTAAGTAAACCAGTGGTTATAGGAGAAGTTCAGAAAAATGTCAAAATGAATTAGTTTGTTAAAAAATGGAAAGTAAAACCTTTTTAGATTTTTTGCCAACTAATTTTAGACATGAGAAATCTTTTTTTATTCAAAATAATCTAACTGACTTTGAAAAATTAAGTAATCTTTCGGACTTAGATATAAATGAGATTCAAAAAAAATCTTCGCTATGTACATTGAATAATCTAAAGAAAATTAGAGCTATAGCTATTTTTAAAAAAGAAATTGGAATTTCTCCACCTCAAGCATATCTACTTTTGCATTGCGGTATATCTTCTCTTAAATCATTATCACTATCTACCCCATACGAATTAGAACGCAAAATTGGTAGATTAGAAAGAATTCTTAGAGTAAAAACTGAGACAGATACAACTTTTACTCTCTTAAAAGAATGGATTAAAAAAGCTAGTCAAATCGACAAATCTATTGGAAATCTTGGATAAAAAAAATTTTTAATGTAGAATTTAGAAAAAATTAGTGATAATGAAACCTTTGTTATTTTTTTTATTTTTGTTTTCCAACTCTTTATACCCTGTTTTAAGTCAATCTAACTTATTGGAAACTGTAAAAAAGAATCCAAAGGAAGCTAAGAATTTATGTAATAAGTTTAGAGAGTTTAATGCAAAAGGCATTTCAGCTAGTTCAGATAAAGCTATAGACTATGTATCAAACAAAAAAAAGTTAACTCCCGTTAACGCAGAGATCTTTTCTATTTACGTCATTGGGCTGCACTGCCCAGATATTATCTAAAGCCTAAATGTCTGGTTCAAGATGGTTTGACAAGTCTCTAGTACTTAGAGATGGAGTAAGACTTATATCAAGGATTTGGTTACCTAATAGTAATGGGCCATGGCCTGCATTATTGATGAGGCAGCCATATGGAAGGGAAATAGCTTCAACTATTACCTATTCTCATCCAGAATGGTGGGCTTCCAAAGGATATATGGTAATAATTCAAGATGTTAGAGGTATGGGTTCTTCTGAAGGAGTTTTTAATGGTTTTTCTCAAGAAGCTAGCGATACTTCAGAAACACATGAATGGGTAAGGTCTCTAAAAGAATGTAATGGAAAACTTGGCCTATATGGTTTTTCATATCAAGGATTTACTCAACTCACTGGTGAATTAAATTCAAAGCCTCCCGATTGTTTATCTCCAGCAATGACTGGCATGAATATTAAGGATCATTGGTGCTCAGATGGAGGAGCATATTGGTGGCATAACAATATTGCATGGGGACTTCAAATCGCAGCTCTAAAAATGAAAAGAGAAAATAAATTGCTTGAGTGGAAAAAGATAAGATTAGCCCTAGAAAATAAAAGTTATTTAAGGGAAGGAATTGACACTTTAAAAAAATATGATCCTAATAGCTTTGTTTTGGAATGGCTTAAAAATTTAAATAATGCCCACCCATTTGAAGAATTTAAACCAATTTCAACATGGATTAAAAAACCTATGTTAATTATTGGAGGACTTTGGGATCCACATTTAAAAGGTGCCTTTGATCTTTATAAAAAATCTAAAGAAGCTGGTGGAAGTCCAGAGATTATTATTGGGAATGCGACACATCTAAATTGGTGGGAGGGATCACAAGAATCGTTATTAAAATTTTTTGATAAACATTTAAAATCAGATGAAAAATTTAATTCTAAGAATTTTAAACACGAGAAAAAAATATGGAATATTTCATTAAATAAATGGGAAGAATTAGATAATAAACTTCACCCTGAATTTATTTTTCGGCTCAAAAGCGATGGCACAGCAAATGTAGAGGTTGAAGATGGAAGTCTGACCATAAATTCAAAAGGATCAGGATGGTTCACAATTGTTAATGACCCATGGAGACCTACTCCGTCTGACGGTGGTCATTTAGGTCCAAATCCAGGAAAGTTTAATAGAAGTATTATTGATAAACGTCTGGATGTAGGTGTTTTTCAAACCAATTCTTTTGAAGAAGATCAATTTTTAAGAGGGATTCCAACATTAGAAATTCAAGTAAAAAGTGATCAGCCCAATTTCGATATCTGCCTTGCTTTATCTTTAGTTGAAGAAGGTAATGAAAAGGTGAATCAATTTTCAACCGGGTTCTTAAGGGTTAAAAACTCCAAAATAAGTGAAGAATGCATTTATCAAATCACAATGCAACCAACAAATATTTGTTTGATTAAAGATAGCAAGCTTCGCTTATCTATATCTGCAGCAGCTTATCCCGCTATTGGAGTTAATCCTGGATTTGGGGAGGGAAATGTTGGATCGCCTTCAGCAAATCATAGGGTTATTACACTAAGTTTTAGCCTTGATAAAACATTTATGAAAATGACCCCTTTTTTTTATAAATAATTATTTTTTTGGTTAATCATTTGATATTATTAATCGTTAATATCTACCAGTCATGATCGAGACAATTCAAGCAGACTGGATTAAATCAGAAGCTATCAACCTAGAAAATTGTTGCAATGATAATCCATTAAAAATATTAGGTCCTCATTTTTATGAAAAACAATGGGTAATTAGAGTATGGATGCCTGAAGCCGACGAAGTTAAAATAAATTTTAAAAACAATACCTATAAGGCCGAAAGCATAAACCATAAATGGCTTTTTGAAGCTATTCTGCCTGAAAATCCAAATCATAATTACGAAATAAATATTTCACGAGGAGGGATAACACATACACAACATGACCCTTGGTCATATAGAGATGAGTGGATGGGAGAATTTGATAGACATCTTTTTGCAGAAGGTAATCATCATCATATTTGGGAAAAAATGGGAGCACATCTCATTGAAGAAAAGAATCAAAAAGGAGTCATGTTTTGCATTTGGGCGCCAAATGCAAAATCAATCTCGATAATTGGAGATACAAATTCTTGGGATGGAAGACATCATCCAATGCAAAAAAGATTAGGGGGAATTTGGGAACTATTCATGCCAACAATGCAAGAGGGCGATAGATATAAATATGAAATAAGAACACAACAAGGTCATATTTATGAGAAAGCTGATCCATATGGTTTCCTTCATGAAATCAGACCTCAAAATGGTTCAATAGTTTCAAAATTAAAAAACTTTAATTGGAATGATAGTTCTTGGATTTCAAATAGAGATTCTTCTAGTCAAATTAACAAGCCAATTTCAGTTTATGAAATGCATTTAGGAAGTTGGCTCCATGAATCAACAGATAATAAATATTTGGAGGACAATGGTGAAACAAGAGCCCCAGTGCCTGCAGCTGATTTAAAACCTGGAACAAGATTATTAACTTATCCAGAATTAACCGAGAAACTAATCCCTTACGTAAAAGAGAGAGGATTCACTCATATTGAACTAATGCCAATATCTGAACATCCTTTCGATGGTTCATGGGGATACCAAGTTACAGGCTGGTATGCACCAACAAGTAGATTTGGTACCCCAAATGAATTTAGAGAGTTTGTAAATAAATGTCATGAAGAGGGCATAGGCGTAATTCTTGATTGGGTCCCCGGTCATTTTCCAAAAGATAAGCATGGTTTAGCATTTTTTGATGGCTGCCATCTTTATGAGCATGGAGATTCACGAATAGGTGAACACAAAGAATGGGGAACCCTAATATTTAATTACAGCAGAAACGAAGTAAGAAATTTCTTAGTAGCAAATCTCGTTTATTGGTTTGAAGAGTTTCATATTGATGGCATAAGAGTAGATGCTGTAGCTTCCATGCTTTACAGAGATTATCTACGTCCTGATGGAGAATGGATACCCAATGAAAATGGTGGGAATGAAAATATAGAAGCAGTTAAATTTCTTCAACAGGCTAATCACGTACTCTTCCAACACTTCCCAGGTGCACTTTCTATCGCTGAAGAATCAACAACTTGGCCAATGGTAACCAAACCAACTGACATGGGAGGTTTAGGGTTTAACTTGAAATGGAATATGGGATGGATGCACGATATGCTTGATTATTTTGAAATAGATCCTTGGTTTAGGCAATTCCATCAAAATAGTGTGACTTTCTCAATTACATATAACTATACAGAGAACTTTATGCTTGCACTTAGTCATGATGAGGTTGTCCATGGTAAAAGTCATCTTTTGCATAAAATGCCTGGCGATGACTGGAAGAAATATGCAAATACTCGAGCATTACTAACTTATATGTGGACCCACCCTGGTAAAAAAACAATATTTATGGGGATGGAATTTGGGCAAAGACAAGAATGGAATGTTTGGGATGATCTGCAATGGGAGTTACTAGAATTTGAGCCCCATAAAGGTATCAGAAACTTGATTGATGACCTAAACGTTCTTTATAAAAATGAACCTGCATTATGGAAAAATGACTTTGATCCTTATGGATTCCAATGGATAGATTGTAATGACAAATCTAATTCGGTTATAAGTTTCATGAGAAGAGAAAACGATACCAATGAGTGGCTTGTTGTTGTTGCTAACTTTACACCTAATACTCATGGGTCATACAAAGTAGGTGTTCCTGTGGAAGGATTCTATAAAGAAATATTTAATTCAGATGGCTCTAGATACGGGGGCAGTAACAAAGGAAATATGGGGGGTAAAGAAACTATAAATTACAATATTCATGATTATCAAAATGCTCTAGAACTTGCTTTGCCCCCATTAAGCGTGAGTATATTCAAACATCAATCAAAAAAATAAGGATGCTCATTTAACTTAGTGCTTCATATAAATGTTCATATAACGCTTTTACTCTGCTTTACATTGTAAGATTTTTAAGTTGGATTTTAATTTTTTTTAAAAATATCAAATTGAAAAATGGGTCAAGATTTACCACTACTACTCTCTGCCGCACTAGGTAAAAAAGTAAATAGGCCTCCAGTATGGATGATGAGGCAAGCAGGAAGATATATGAAAATCTATAGAGATTTAAGGGAGCGTTACCCAAGCTTTAGAGAGAGGTCTGAGAATCCAGAACTATCATATGAGATTTCAATGCAGCCTTTTCATGCTTTCAAACCGGATGGTGTGATCCTTTTTTCAGATATTCTCACACCTCTTCCAGGGATGGGCATAAATTTTGAAATAATAGAAAGTAAAGGTCCAATTATTGAGGACCCAATAAGAACTCTTAATCAGGTTGAAAATTTAAAAGAATTAAATCCAAGTGAGAGTTTAAGTTTTGTTGGACAAGTTCTTTCTTCACTAAAAAAAGATGTGAATAATGATGCAACTGTTTTAGGTTTTGTTGGCGCACCTTGGACTCTTGCTGCATATGTAGTTGAGGGAAAAAGCAGTAAAAATTATTCTTTAATAAAATCAATGGCTTTTAATGAACCAGATTTACTTCATAAACTTCTTGATCATTTTGCAAAATCTATTGGTGAATATCTTAAATATCAAATAAAATCTGGAGCGCAAGTAGTACAAATTTTTGATTCATGGGCAGGCCAACTAAGCCCACAAGATTACGATATCTTTGCTGGTCCGTATCAAAGAAAAGTTGTTGAAATTGTAAAAGCGGAATACCCTGAAACACCGATAATTCTTTACATTTCAGGAAGTGCTGGAGTCATAGAAAGAATGGCGAAAACTGGAGTAGATATAATCTCATTGGACTGGACGGTAGATATTGAAGAGGCTTGTAAAAGAATCCCTAGTGGGATAGGAATTCAAGGTAATGTTGACCCTGGCATCTTATTCGGAAACAAAGAATCAATAAAAGAAAGGATAGATAATACTTTCAAAAAAATTAAAGACAGGAAATATATTCTTAATTTGGGTCATGGAATTTTACCTGGGACTCCAGAAGAAAATGCTCAAACATTTTTTGAACATGGAAAAACACTCATTTACTAGTCAAGGTCTTGGGATATAAAAACTTATTAATAACAGGCGCTAATGGATGTGTTGGCCAATATTTAGTTGATTGGTTTTTGAAAAACACAAAATTCAGGCTTTATCTCATGGTGAGAGACAAAAGTAAGTTACCAATTTCTGTTCGAGAAAATAAAAAAGTCAAGTTAATGGTGTGCGATATCAGGGAATCAAATAGGTATAAAAAGGAAATTAGTCAAATTAATTACCTAATACATACTGCTACAGCTTGGGGAGATCCAAAAAGAGCCTATGAAGTAAATATTGAAGCTTTTGAAGAATTACTTGAAATGCTTGATATTGAAAAGTTAGAAAAGATTATTTATTTTTCAACAGCTAGTATTCTTGATACCCAAACAGAATTAATGAGGGAATCATTGATTTATGGAACAGAGTACATTCAAACAAAATATGAATGTTTCCAGAGACTTAGAGAAAGCTCATTTGCAGAAAAAACATTCGCTGTTTTCCCTACCTTGGTTTTTGGAGGGAATCTTGGGGAAAAAAGTAAATATCCTGTGAGTTATTTAACTAGTGGATTGAAAGAAATTGGGAAATGGCTTTGGTTGGCAAGATTTTTAAAACTCGATTCTAAATTTCACTTTATACACGCAAATGATATCGCCCAGATTTGCGGGTTTCTAATTAAAAATCATAAAGAAGAGCAATTCAAAGGCTTTAGAAAATTTGTGCTAGGTCAAAAATTTATTTCGATTGATGATGCCATAATTACACTTTTAAAGAAACATAATATGAGGAGATTTTTTGCGATACCGCTTACAAAAAAAATTCTAAAAATATTATTAAGAATTCTCCCTATCCAAACTACTCCTTGGGATAGCTTCAGTATCAAAAAATATGACTTTAATCATGTCCCTATCACTAATCCTGAGACTTTTAAACTTAAAAGTTATGCCAAGTCACTGAATGATATTCTAAGGTTATCAAAGTTACCAAGCTGTAATAACAATTAAAATTCTCGCAGTTAGGTTCCCAAAGCCTTGTAATATGTATAGATAAGCAAATTTTTTATTATGTTACGTTCAATCTTTGCAGGGTTATTTGCAATAGTTTTAACTCTAGGTTTAGGTATTTCATCAGTTTCAGCTAAGACTGTTGAAGTTAAACTTGGAACAGATGCTGGAATGCTTGCATTTGAACCAAGTACAGTAACCATTAGTGCTGGTGATACAGTTAAATTCGTCAATAATAAACTCGCCCCTCACAATGCTGTTTTTGATGGGCATGAGGAATTAAGTCATGCGGACCTAGCTTTTGCTCCAGGAGAGTCTTGGGAAGAAACATTTGATACTGCTGGAACTTATGATTACTATTGCGAGCCACACAGAGGCGCGGGAATGGTAGGTAAAGTTATTGTTGAATAAATCTTCATAATAGTTAAACACCCTTTTTGACTTAATATTTATTACGGTCATACCCAAATTTGATTGATGAAAATAGTTCCAAGCGAATTCTCAAATTCTGCTTGGAACTGTTTTATTTTTGCCAAAGAAATTGCTTATAAAAATTATCAACAAAATGTAGACTCTGATAATTTATTATTAGCTCTTATAAAGGATGACAATATTACAAAAAAGATTTTTAAAAAAAATAATGTAAATCTTAAAGATCTTGAGAGGGAAATAATTTCTTCATTAAATTCGAAGGCAAAAATGAAAAATAAACAAGATAATTTATATATTGGTGATACTCTTCACAAAATATTTTTGAAGGCGAATGATATTAAAAATACTTTAAATGATGTAGTGATATCAACAGAACACTTAGTTTACGGTTTCACTTATGATAATAAATATGGATTTCAAATTTTAAATCAAAAAGCTATTCCAGAATTTCTTGAAATTATAAAGAAAATGAAGTCAGATCCTGCAGTAAAAAATGAATTTGATAGTTCTAATGAGTCTTTGGAAAAATATGGTATTGATTTAACTCAATCTGCACGAGATGGGATTTTAGACCCTGTTATTGGTAGAGATGAAGAGATTAGAAGAACAATTCAAATTTTGAGTAGAAGAACAAAAAATAATCCAGTTCTTATTGGAGAACCTGGGGTTGGGAAAACAGCCATTGTAGAAGGGTTAGCTCAAAGAATAATTAATGGCGATGTACCTTCTGCGCTACAAGATAGGAAACTAATTTCAATAGATATGGGTTCACTTTTAGCTGGAGCAAAATATCGTGGAGAATTTGAAGAAAGAATAAAAAATATTCTAAAGAAAGTAAAAGAATCAGACGGTAAGATTATTCTTTTTATTGATGAAATTCATACGGTAGTTGGTGCAGGCGCTAGTGGAGGTTCTTTAGATGCAAGCAACCTGTTAAAACCAATGCTTGCGAGAGGAGAACTTAGATGTATTGGTGCTACAACTATTAATGAACATAAACAAAATATAGAAAAAGATCCTGCTTTAGAACGAAGATTTCAAAAGATAAAAGTTGATGCTCCTTCAATAGATGATACTGTATCAATTTTAAGAGGATTGAGAGAAAGATACGAAGTTCATCATAGTGTGAGAATTTCTGATAATGCTTTAGTTGCTGCTGCGACCCTTAGCGAAAGATATATTAACGATAGATTTCTTCCTGACAAAGCAATAGATCTAATCGATGAAGCAGCCTCAAGATTAAATATGGTCATAACTTCCAAACCTGAAGAAATTGATGAAATTGATCGAAAAGTTCTGCAGTTTGAGATGGAAAAATTATCTTTAAAAAGAGAAACTGATGATTTTTCTATAGAAAGATTAAAAAAAATCAATAATGAACTTATATCCCTTAAAGATAAACAGGCAGAATTAGGCGCTCAATGGAAAAAAGAAAAAGATGAAATTGATGAGATTAGCACCATAAAAGAAGAAATTGAATCCGTTCAATTGCAAATTGATCAAGCCAAAAGGAGTTTTGACCTCAACAAAGCAGCAGAATTAGAATTTGGAACTTTAAATTCTTTGCAAAAAAAATTGAAAGGAAAAAGTGAGTCCCTAGTAAATTCTCAAAAAAATGGAGATACAAGTCTTTTAAGACAAGAGGTAACTTTTGATGATATTGCAGAAGTTGTTTCAAAGTGGACCTCTATTCCAGTACAGAACTTAAACCAGTCAGAAAAAGATAAACTCTTGAGCCTCGAGTCAATCCTTAAAGAAAAAATTATTGGTCAAGATAGTGCAATCAGGGCAGTTGCAGATTCCATTAAGAGATCAAGGACTGGTCTAAATGATCCAAGCAAGCCATTAGCCAGTTTTCTCTTTTTAGGTCCAACTGGTGTTGGGAAAACAGAGCTAAGTAAATTAACAGCCAAAATAATATTCGATTCAAATTCTTCAATTACAAGACTGGATATGTCTGAATATATGGAAAAGCATTCAGTAAGCAAAATTATAGGTGCGCCTCCTGGATATTTAGGTTTCGAATCAGGCGGTCAACTAACTGAAGCCGTACGCAAAAATCCTTATTCATTAATACTCCTAGATGAAATAGAGAAAGCTCACAAAGATATTTTAGATATTCTCTTACAGGTTCTTGATGATGGAATCATTACTGATGGTCAAGGTCGTACAATCAATTTCAAAAATTCAATCATTGTTCTCACAAGTAATTTAGGAAGTCAATCAATAAATGATTTATCAGTTAGAAAAGAAAATACAAATGAAATTAAAAAAGTTGTAGATAATGAAATTAAAAAATTTTTCAAGCCTGAGTTTTTAAATCGACTTGATGAAATAGTCATTTTTAATAATTTAGAATTAAATGACATAAAAGAAATTGCAAAAATCCAGCTTAAACATTTAGAAAAAAGACTTAACAAAAAAAACTTAAAATTCAAGATTACGGATGAAGCAATTAACCAACTTGTCGAAAATAGTTTCGATCATGCCTATGGTGCAAGGCCTTTAAAAAGAATTATTCAAAAACAAATTGAGACAAAAATTTCAAATAATATATTGAATAATCATTACATTAATAAAGACGAGATTAATATTTATCTGATTAATGGAGAGATAAATGTTGATTAAATATCTAATTAAAGAATTCTATATGACTTTAAAATTAACAACTTTAATCTAACATTTGAACCAATCAGGAATTTCCTCATAACTTGCTTTATTCGATTTATTTTCTTTTGATTCTGTTTTCCAACAACATGTTCTGCCCTTATCCTTATCCTGTAAGTATTCATTAGCCCATCTCCAAATTAATTCAGAGGTGAACTCCATTCCCACATTATCCATAATTCTCAGATCTAAAGCATCTAAGTCATGTAATTTTTCCCAGTAATTCAGCAAAGGGTCATCTTTATTTATTAGAAAAGTATGGTCAAATTGCTCCTTTAGTCTATTTTCTAGGGGCTTTAGACTTGAAAAATCCACAACAAAACCATTTAGGTCTAATTTTTTTGCAGTGAACCAAAAGGTGAATGATCTTGAATATCCATGAACAAATCTGCAGTGGCCTTCATGGCGCCATTGTCTATGCGAACAGGGAAAATCCTCGTAACTTTTGCTGCATGAAAATTTCAGAGAATGAATATACATCAATTAACTGTTAGGATAATTTTTAATAAAACACATTGAGTAGGATTTAACATAACGAACATAATGACTTATTCAACTAATTTTTCGATAGAGGATCTACGCTTTGATAATTATGGATTAATCCCTGCAATAGCACAAGATTGGCTTGACGGATCAATTCTTATGCTTGCATGGATGAACAAAGAATCTTTGACAATGACACTTGAAACCAAAAACGTTCATTATTGGAGTAGATCAAGATCCGAAATTTGGAGAAAAGGAGCTACAAGTGGAAGTACCCAAATACTTAAGGAGATAAGATTCGACTGCGATAATGATGCACTAATCCTTTTGATTGAACAAAATGGTTCAGGAGCATGTCACACTGGGGAAAAAAGTTGTTTTTTCAACGAAATCAAAATTAATCAAAGTGATAAAAAAGAGAAAAAAACAACTCCCTTCTCAAATATTTGCTCTGAATTATTCAATACAATTAACGAAAGATCAATAAATCCATCAGAAAAAAGTTACACAAATCATTTATTAACAAAAGGGAGTAATACTATTTTGAAAAAAATAGGAGAGGAATCTGCAGAATTTTTAATGGCTTGCAAAGATAATGACAAAAATTCAATCTCAAATGAAGCTGCTGATTTAATTTATCATCTGCAAGTAGCCCTTATGTATAAAGGGGTTGAGTGGAGAGATGTACTTGCTGTTTTAGAATCTAGAAGAAAAAAATTTAAATAATTAAAGTTTATAATTTTATTTTCTTAACTAAAATTTTAAAAAAATAATGTTAACTAATTAAATAATAATTATTAATTAATTATTAATTAATTATTACATGTATGGCTTATTACTGAATTGACTATAAGTTAAATATATTGAGAATGAGGTAAATCGTGAGTTCATTAAGCGATTTTCTTGGTGAAATAGGTCGTCATCAACTTTTGACTCCCGAAAGAGAACTCACAATGGGCAGAAAAGTCCAAGAAATGGTGGTACTTGTAAATAGATGTCAAGAGGCAGGAGGGAAAGGCCCCGCTTGTGAATACTCCGAAGCTGAGAGAAAAAAGATAAAAATTGGTGAAAAAGCTAAAAACGAGATGATAACAGCCAATCTAAGACTAGTTGTCAACCTCGCCAAGAGATACCAAGGGAAAGGATTAGAATTACTGGACTTAATTCAGGAGGGAACATTAGGTCTTACAAGGGCCGTAGAAAAATATGATCCGTCTAGAGGACATAGATTTTCCACCTATGCTTATTGGTGGATTAGGCAAGGTTTAAATAGAGCATTGTCAACTCAAAGTAGAACGATAAGGATCCCTGTTAACATTAATGAAAAACTTACAAAACTAAGATCAGCAAAATCAAAGCTTATGCAACTTAAGGGTATTCCACCTACTAGTAATGAGCTAGCTGAAGAAATGAAAATAACCAAAGAGGAAATTGACGAACTTCTTTCTTGTGAATTAAGAAGCATCACTGTTAGTCTCCAAGGTACTGTTAAATCAAAATCAGATCCTTCCGAGTTAGTTGATATTCTTCCAAGTGATCAAACTCCCCCAATGGAATTAGCCGAATTAGCCGAAAGGACAGCCTCGGCTTGGAAGTTATTAGATAAAGCAAATTTAACTGAGAAAGAAAGAAAGATAGTAAGCTTAAGATTTGGTTTAGACGGCTCAAATGAATGGAGAACTTTAGCTGAAGTTGCAAGACATATGAGTTGTAGCAGAGAATATTGCCGACAAGTTGTTCAACGTGCTTTAAGAAAACTTAGAAAAGCAGGAATACAGAATGGATTAGTTGATAGTATTAGCTAAAAATTCCATCAAAAATATCTAAATTTCATTTATAAGGATGAAAGAGAATTACAAAACTCAAGAAAAAATCTATGATGCTGAAGTTTTAGAAAGTTCAACATTTGATGAAAATATCATTATCAAGATTCTTATTAAAGCGGGAAGAACAATTGCCAAGCCTGCTTTAGAAGTTTTGGAGATGGCATTAGACCCTTATACTCCTGCACAAGTGAGAGTTTCATTAATGGCTGCTCTAGCATATTTGATTATGCCATTTGATCTTTTCCCTGACTTTATGCCTTTAGTTGGTTTTAGTGATGATTTTGTAGCCCTCACAGCAGTACTCAGTATATGGAGCAAATACATGACTCCTTCAATAAGAGCGAGAGCAGAGAATAAGCTTAATAAATTATTTCCTTTTTATTGAATGAGTAAATTATCTATACAGGAAGAAAAAGAACTCGTCTCCTTCACTAAAGATTGGTTAAAAACGCATGGATTTACCCAAAAAGACTTAGCAAATGAATTAAATATTAAATCGAGTAGAACCTCCGAGATTATTCTCAAAATGAAAGAATTATATAAAAAAGGCGGCATGTTCAATATTGCAAAAAATCTTATTAAGATTGAGCAAAAATGGCTAAACAATATTAAGAACGATTATCTAGAAACAAAACAAACACCACCATATAATCAATTAGATATCGACTCAT
>CACGDL010000018.1 GCA_902571795.1 uncultured Prochlorococcus sp. | reverse complement strand
CATAAAATTAGTTTTATTCATTTCGACAATCACTCGAGTTCAAATTCATCAAAACCATTATTTCTTGCAAATGATCCTGAGGTAAGTCTCCCATATTTAATTAAATCTCAAGTTTATACAATACCTTCGCCAAGGGCAGAAAAAGAGCTAAGGCTATCATTGGAAAGATTAAAACCTGATATTGTACATGCAAGCCTAACTTTATCTCCTTTAGATTTTAGACTTCCAGACCTTTGTAATAAAATTAATGTTCCTCTCATAGGAACATTTCATCCACCATTTGATGCAAAAAATAGAAATCTAACTGCGAACACTCAACAATTAACGTATCAACTTTATGCTCCCTCTTTAGCAAAGTTCGACAAAATAATTATTTTTTCTGAAACTCAAAAAAATTTTCTTGAGAGATTAGGAGTACCTAAAGAAAAACAAATAATTATTCCAAACGGTGTTGATGAAAATATGTGGCAACCTTTTTGCAAAAAAAATAAAAAATATGCTCATGTAAAAAACAAACTTGGAAATGAAAGAATCTTTTTATACATGGGTAGGATTGCTAATGAGAAAAATATCGAGGCACTTTTACGTTCTTGGCGCCAAACAAAAACCCAAAATTGCAAATTAGTTATTGTTGGAGATGGACCAATGAAGCCAACACTTGAAAATAGTTTTTCTAACCTTGGTAATGAGAAATTAATTTGGTGGGGGGGCCGAATTAGATTTAGAAACTAGGATAGCAATAATGCAAATGGCAGAAGTATTTTTCTTACCAAGCTTAGTAGAAGGTTTATCATTATCACTTTTAGAGGCAATGTCTGCTGGTACTGCTTGTGTTGCCACTGATGCCGGAGCTGATGGTGAAGTTTTAGATAATGGAGCAGGAATAGTAATTTCAACTGATAATGTGGCTGCACAATTAAAAACTATAATCCCAATTCTTATAGAACACCCTTCATTTACAAAAGATCTTGGAGAAAAAGCTAGAGAACGGATACTTGAAAGATACACAATTACTAAAAATATAAATTCACTTGAAAAAGTTTATACGAACTTAAAAGATAATTAAAAACCTAACGAAACTCTTTACTTCGATTACTAGCTGAAACTATTGATTCAATTAATGCTGACCTCACACTCTTTTTTTCTAAAACCCTTAAAGCAGAAATAGTTGTTCCACCTGGAGAGGTTACTAAATTTTTAAGCTCAGAAGTAGTAAGTTTATTTTCCTTTATTAAACAAATAGTCCCCAGTATCATTTCCATAACAAGTTCCTCTGAAATTATTTTTGGTAATCCCCCACTTAATCCTCCATCACTTAATGCTTCTATAATCAAAGCAATAATTGCGGGACCTGATGAAGTTAAAGCTAAAAATATATCAAGGTAATCTTCAGTGAATTCATAAATTTTACTAGTATTTTCAAATAATTTTTTTGTAAATTGTTTCTGATCTTCTGTAATTTCTTCTCCCCAAGAAATTCCTGTTAAACCTTTTCCAATAGTTATTGGAATATTTGTAACCACTCTCACACATTTATGATTAGGAAACTTTTGAGTAAGTCTATTTATTGAGACCCCCGCAAGAATTGATACTATTAAATTGTCCTTGTTTTTTATATGATGGGCCTCACTTATATCTTTTAATTGTTGGGGTTTTATCGAAAGGAGTTTATATTGACAATCCCAAATTATTTTTGACTCTTTAGAACCTGATTTATAAACGTTTATTTTATGTTTATAATTTTTTTTTATTTTTTCTAAACTTTTTTCTGTATTGACAACACAAAAAACATTCTCTGGCTGAATTAATTTGTTATCTAATAGAGGGGTAACTATAGCACTTGCAATATTTCCAAAACCAATAATCGCAATTTTGTCTGTCACAGATTAATCATGAATAAGCACTTAATTTAGAATTACCCCATGCTGGTTCAGGAGTAGTATTTTTGCCCAAACTATATTGTGGCGCGTTTTCTGTAGACACAGAAGAAGGAGAAGCCTCTTCTGGAGAAGAACTAGTTACATTTACACAACTTGGAGCAAAAAGAAAAATACTTTCACCGACTCTCTCTTGATGTCCATCAATTGCATATGTGCCCCCAGCAATAAAATCAACCGCTCTTTGAGCTTGATCAGGATCCATCATAGTTAAATTGAGAATTACAGTTTTTCTCTCTCTTAATGCTTGTATAGCTTGAGGCATTTCATCAAAACTTCTTGGTTCCATTAAGCTTACTTCTGAGGATGAATTTGAGATCCCAGGCATACCAACTACTTTTGATGATCTGTTGTTATTCATAAAATCGAATGGATTTGAATTTGCAAGGGCATTTGCATTCTTTGGATTTTGTTTGAAATTATTAATGTCATTTAATTCATCCTCTGAAGCATAATCCAACTCATCAAAATCATCATCGAGATACTCATCCCCTGCAATAACTGCCTTTAATTTAGAAATAAGTGACACCTTTTAAAATCCTCTTGAAATTGATTACTAAGGTTTAAGAACCTTAAGTAATAGATTCATTTTTTAAATGAATAAACTACCTATACTTAAATAACGTTAGTTGAACTTTACTGCAAGTTTATAGATAAGATTTTTATAGAAAAATAACTAATTAGGATCTACTTCCAAAAATCAATGAACCTAATCTTAACCAAGTTGATCCAGCGTCAATAGCTTCCTCCCAATCACCTGACATCCCCATGGAACAATCTGGTAGTTGCAGTGAATCAGCGAGCGCACGACATTTTTTGAACAACCCTGAATTTTCTTTAGAGCTTAGTCCTTTAGGATTGATAGTCATCAAACCGGTTATTGAAATATTTTTCAACTCTTGAATTTCTCTCCATTTCAAAATTAAAAATTCAGGATTAAATCCTCCTTTAGCAGGGTCATCACTCAACTTAACCTGCAACATTATTAATGGATTTTTCTTCTCTTCACGTGAAATATTAGAAATCTTTTGCAACTTTTCAAATGAATCTACTGAATGAATGTATTTAAAATTTTGAACTATTTTTCTTATTTTATTACTTTGTATTCTTCCAATAAAGTGCCAATTTATTTGTTCAAGATCTTTTAAGGTTAATTGTTTTTCAGACGCCTCTTGAACCTTACTTTCACCAAAATCGTTCTGACCTATATTTTGAATAGTCTTGATTTCTTGACTTTTAAATCCTTTACTTACCGCAAGAATATTTACATTTGATGGTATTTTATTTTTTATTTTTAAATAATTTGCAGGGTTCACCTTTTATAAGAAAGTTTGCGTAAATAAATTCTCCCATTTAGATAGTTCTTCAGATCCTTTTCTTCTAGCTTTTTGAAGGTTCAATTCGGCCTGATTACGGGCATCTAAATAAGGTATAACTTCAAAAAAAACTTCTCTCTGTCTAACTTCTACCAAAAAAAACATTTTTTGAGCATATAAAGTCGCATAAATATCTCTCCCATCATTTCCAGGAGAAACTTGATATAACATGCCAAATGTTGGATGGTTTAAATAACGCTCAGAACTCAAACCTAAAATATTGTGTTATTTATAATGCACCATACAGTTTTCTAAGAAAAATTGCTATGCAAATAAAACAAATCGATAATGTATTAACAATTACATTGAGAGATTTTGAAGGATAAAGAGTTCTAAATCTGTTGGTTTTTATGATAATTCTTTTCTTTGAAAGTAATGATTCTGCTCCATGATCAATTCTCAGAAATATATTTTGAAATAACCTTTCCACTAAGATTAATAAAACATTAAAGGATTTCTTTAATCCTAGATTTCGAAAATTTATTGATCTAACTGACACTGATTTAGTGATATTTTGAAGTTCTTCCTGCACTAGAGGAATAAAACGTAATGCAATTAACAACTGAAAAAGCCACTTACTAGTTGGCAATCCAATCTTTCTTAATGGATACATAAACCAACTTAATCCCCATACAATGTCTTCCTGCAATGTGGTTAAAAGCATCAAATTCACACTATGAATAACTGTAAATATCAAAGTAGAGGTTTTTATTCCTAGTTCAAAGGCTTTTCTTGATAAGTTGTAGGGGCCAAGATTAATAAACCATATCTTCTGTGAAGGAATTTGCAAAATATTCCATTCTTTTTGGCTTTCCAATACTACTTGCAACTCATTGGGATTTCTTAAGTAGCCATCAAGAGATTGAATATCAGACGAGGCAAGTATTGATATACATCCAATTAATAGTGATAAACATGAGAGAAAAAATAATGATCGCCACCATACTCTAGATGGCAATAAACTTAAAAAAGTAATTAATAGTAAAAAACCAACTAAACTCAATCTCCATATTGGACCTGCCCAAATTGGTGTGATTAAAAATATCATTACGATAATTATTTTTAATCTAATATCTATAATTCTTAGCCAACTTCTATTACCATGAACATATTGACCAACAGAAAATTTGGTTAGCAAATTCATTAATCTTTTTGAATTAACTCAATATTTTCTCTTTCGACTTCTTTATTTAAAGCTCTTTGCTGTTTTCCTCTCCAAAGTAAAATGAGGGGTGTACCCTCAAAGCCTAAATTTACTCTAATTTGTTTTTCAATATATCTTCTATAAGTTATTCCGAATAATTTAGGGTCATTTACAAAAAGAGTAAAAGTGGGAGGTTTGTTCTTTACTTGAGTTCCGTAATAAAGCCTACCTTGCTTGCCGCTTCTCTTCGTTGGCGGACTTTTCCAACTGATTGATTCTTTAAGTACTTCATTAACTACTGAAGTTGTAACTCTTCTTCTATGTTGATTTACAGCATTAAGAGCATGCTCAAAAATATTATCCACTCTTTGACCAGTTAGGGCAGATATAAATATCATTTTTGACCAGTGTAAAAAATAAAGTTTAGATCTAAGTTCTTTTTCTACTTGATAAATTGTTGAACTATTTTTTTCTATAAGATCCCATTTATTAACAACAATTATACAAGCTCTGCCTTGTTCTTCTATGCGCCCAGCCAGCTTCTGGTCTTGATCAGTGACTCCATCTATAGCATCTATAACTAAAATACAAACATCGCTTCTTTCTATAGATTTAAAAGCCCTATTAATACCAAAGAATTCAGTACCATATGTAACATTTTTCTTTCTTCTAATCCCTGCAGTATCAATAATTTTCCAGTGATTATCACCTTTTTTGATAAGAGTATCTATTGAATCAGTTGTTGTACCACTAATATCACTAACTATTGCTCTTTTTTCTCCACAGATTGAATTTAACAAACTAGATTTACCAACATTAGGCCTACCAATAATCGACATCATTATCTTTTCTTCGTCATTCTGAATATTATTTTCAGGAAGTTCGCCAATAACGAGATCTAAAAGATCTCCAGTACCTGAACCATGAATAGCCGAAACAGGGTTGGGTTCTCCCAATCCTAATTTCCAGAACTCTGAAGCTAAGGATATTCCAAGAGTAGTCGATTCGCATTTATTAACAGCAACAATTGTTTTACAGCTTGAGTTTCTTAACCATTTTGCTATTGATAAATCACCATCAGTAACGCCTTGATTCCCATCTACCACTAGTAACGCGAGTGAAGCCTCTTCTAGGGCCAAGAAAACTTGTGTCCTTATCTCTGGGAGAAATTCACTATCATCCTCAAAAACTAAACCTCCAGTATCAACTATTTGAAATTCCTTACCTCCCCATGAAGCATTTTGATAAGTTCTATCTCTTGTAACACCAGGCTTATCAAATACTATTGCATCATTACTTTGGCAAAGACGATTAACTAAGGTAGATTTCCCAACGTTCGGTCTTCCGATAATTGCTATTGTAGGAAGAATCAATTCTTCTCTCCAAAGAAAGTTGTATCCATTACAACTATACCCTTAATAGAATCATTTACCTTATTCAAAAAAAACTTATTTAATTTCTGGATCGCCAAAATGTCCTTTAACTGGATTAACAGGGGGTGAACTAGGACTTGGCATTAATCCATTATCATTTGAAAAACAATCATTTTCAATCGCCCAATAAATCAACCAATTTACTGCCGTCGCTCTTCTGGTTCTTCTTGGATAGAGTTCATTAATCTTATAACCTTTAAAATTAAGAAAATTTTTCAATCCCTGTTTATAGTCTTTTGGAATTGATCGAGTCAAATGTACTGAGGCTGGTCGCTCTGAAATGATTTGAGGAGCTTTTTCAAATTTTTCTGACCAATAAGAAGGAGTTAATGCGCTAATAGACCAATCATTTATAGATGGTTCTTTAGTATAAAAAAGTCTCTCCCAAACTAATTCGCAAACAAATACATCACTAACCTTATCTTCCAGAATAAGAAATAATAGTTTTTTACATATTGGCCATGTAAATTGATTTTCAACGAATTTTTCTTTTTTCTGCATTAATCGAACCTTATCAAAATCAAAGAGAAATAAGGCATAACATCCTTTTTATATTGGGATGCATATTGAATAATTTGATCAGGCGTACCGACACTCAAAGCAATTAATGATTTTTTGATAATATCCTCTTTTTTTAAAGTTTCCCTAACTAAATTCCAGCGTTTTCCAATTTTCATAATAGCCAAGACCGTTTTATTTTCTCTACTTTCCCTAATAAGGGTTGTTAATTCAGATTCTATAGAAGGGCATTCTTTGATGATCAAAGTCTCGCCTTTTTTAACTAAATCAAAATCATTCAAAGCTGCTGCTGCTGAAACAGAAGAAATACCAGGGATTGTTTTGGTAATAATTTCTGGATAATCTTGCTTTATTATCCTCAAAATATTAGAAGAACTTGCAAATATTGAGGTATCTCCTAGACAAAGTAAAACAACTGATTCACCATTTTTTATAAATTTCACAATTTTTTCTACTGCGTTAGACCATATTTCATCAGGATCAAAATCCTTCCTAGCCATTGGGAAGATGATAGGTATATTTTTTTTAAATTTGGTGTATTTCTTGACTATTTCTGCAGCGAAACTCTTTTTATTATCATCTGATATTGGAAAAACTATAACTTTCGCTTTTTTTATTGCATCCACAGCAGCAATTGTTAAAAGCGATGGGTCTCCAGGGCCTACACCAACGATGGTGAATGTTGGTAAAACAGTTTTATATCGATTAAGTAAACTTAAGAACTTGTTTATTATCATTTTTATTTTATTAACTTTAGCTATGTACCCTTGGCAATAAAAATGTTTCAGCTAGTATTGATGACTCAATTTCAGACAACTCTTCTAGCCTTTTGAAAGTTTGATTCTTTGAAAATTTAGTTTGGGCTAATTTCCAATAAATTCCAAAGTGCCTTGCCTCACTCTCTAGCAGAGACTCATAAAGGGATTTAAACGATTTATCTTCAGAATTCAGAGCAAGCAAGCTTAATCTTTCATGACTTCTTGCTTCAATAAGTCCTGCTATTAAGAAACTATCAAGCATTCTATTGGGCTCTTCCTTTCTTATATTCTTGGACAATTCAGCTCCATATGGAGGAGGTTTTAAGGATTCAATAGAATGTCCAAGATCCTTCAAAAAATAAAGTATTTTTTCAAAATGCTCTAATTCCTCTCTCGCTATTGGACTTAGAACTTCTGCCAGATTTGGTTCTGATGGATATCTAAACATCAATTGAATAGCTACTCCTGCTGCTTTTCTTTCACAATGAGCATGGTCAATAAGAATATCTATTGGATTAGATAATGCGAGTTTGATCCACGCATCTGAAGTGAATGATGATAAATATTTAATATGGGAAGTGGGCCTTTTAAAATCGACTAGCATTTAATCTTTACTACTTAAATATCCAATAATTCCCTCAAGAGCTAGGGAATAACTTGATATGCCGAATCCACTAATAATTCCTATAGCTTTATCTGTAAGAAAAGATTCTTTACGAAAATCTTCTCTACTAAAAATATTTGAAATATGCAGCTCTACAAACGGAATTTTCGATCCAATTAAAGCATCACGGATAGAAATCGAGGTATGAGTAAAAGCGCCAGCATTTATAAGAATACCTTGGATACTTTTTACAGACTCCTGAATTTTATCTACTATTTCTCCTTCATGATTACTTTGAAAACATTCAAGATTAATACTTTTTTCTTTAGCAACTTTAGTTAAATCTTTTTCTATATCAATCAATGTTTTATTACCATATATTTCAGGTTCTCTAGTGCCCAAAAGATTTAGATTTGGTCCATTTATCAATAAAATATTCATCATCAATAAAGTCTTTTCTTTATAAATGCTATCTAGAAAGAAACAAAAAAACCAAAACAATTTCACAAAAAGTGTCCATTAACTGATAAGTTCAAATAGTGGGGGTCGGTGCCCGAGTGGTTAAAGGGGGCGGACTGTAAATCCGCTGGCTCTGCCTACGTTGGTTCAAATCCAACCCGGCCCACTTTAAAATTGCCCTTGTAGCTCAGCGGTAGAGCACTCCCTTGGTAAGGGAGAGGTCTCGGGTTCAAGTCCCGACGAGGGCATAGCCCTAAAGCCTTCTACCGAATAGCTTCTAAAGAATACCAAAAAGAATAAATTAAAATTAATAATTGGTGAAAAATTGGGCATTAAAAATATTTGTTCTTGGAAAAGAAAATTATCAAAAAAAATAAGTAAGACAGATTTAAAAAATTATGATCAAAAATTAGCATCAAAATATATTAAATTAGGTGAACCTATTGTTAGGTTTAAAATAAATGATTTTCGACCATATCCATTTTCCTAATATTTAATCATGGCACTATCTTCATACCGGATGCAGAGAATTTATCTTGCAGCGACCATGAATTATGGTCTCGGTTCTGATGATCCAGAGGAGTTGGCCTATTACAACAAAATCAGAAAAGAGATTGATGATATGAAAAAAGAACCCGTTAAAAAAGGGATACCCCTTAATTGGGATACTATCGAAGGAATGGATAAATGAACCTCAATACTTTTTTATTAATTGATGGGAGTCTTATGCTTATTGGTCTGCCTTTATTGATGATTCTCAAAGGCAGTAAAAAATCTCGCTAAAGATAATTTCGCCTCCAAATATTTGTTTTATTCCATTTATAAAATCTTTCGATATTTTAACCATATTCAAATTCAATTGTTGATCCTTTATCCGTATAAGGGAGTTCCTCAAACCGTACATATTTATTAATCGAATAGCTTGCCTGATTAGTTAGAACATGATTGTAGTCGTCATGAGTAAATGTCTACCAAATCCACTCTAAAAGAAGATCATAAATCTGAGATTGAAGAAAGATCAGAAGAAGAACTTCTTGAGGAAGAAATCAGGAATCAGCAAACATTAGATAGCTTTGTTGAATCTGATAGGAAATGGAGCTGATCAAAACTTATTTATTAGGAGAAAGTTATGAACTTAAAAAGATCACCATTCTCAATCTTGGATAAAGAGAGTAGAGAAATTGACTATATCAAAGGAGTTTACAAGAGAAAAATTCAAACTGAAATTGAATCTTATAAAGATCCCGAAGATGAAGATAAGAGAGATACAATTCAAGCTCAAGATATATTAATGCTTGATAGGATCTCAATTTAGTTATTCTTTTTTTTCTTCTTCTTATCCTTTTTTTTCTTCTTTACCTTTTCATAAACCTCATCAGCCTTCTGTTCAATATTATCCAGCTTATTTGAAAGTTCTTTTAAAGTTTCTGCTTTTCCTACTTTAACTACGGTATTTTTTAGCTCAATAATTTTAACAGGCTCTTCTTTAACTACAGTATCTTTTTTCTCTTCAGTTTTAATTCCAAACTTATTTTTTATAAAATTGGCTATAAAAATAAGAATAGGTACATGGGCTAGGCCACCTATTACTATTCTTGTTTCTGAATAAGCCATTAATAGTTAAAAGTTCTGAGATATTTAAGCATAAATTGAATTTCTATATTCGTTTTATTAAGCCAATAAATATTAGTAATCATTTCTTGATTCGTAAATCAAAAATCTTGCTATTAATTAAGTAGAGACTTTTTTATTAAATGCCATTAGACGTATTTCTAATGAACATGTGTGTTGTAGTTATAGCATTGCTTATCAGAAGAGAAATCAAACTTAAGAAGGTGAGATAAATTATGAAAACACAAATTTTAAAAGAGCATTACATTCCAAATATCCATGCTATTACTATTTTACTAATGCTTCTTCTATGTCTATGGTTACCTCTAGCACTCAGATTCTTATTAATAATTTAGTCGAATTAAATAGTTAGTACTCTTATCCTTAAACTCTGCTATATCCTAATTTTGTTTTAAAGATCTTATATGGAACTCCTGTTCCGTTCATGGCTTCAATAACTTTATCTCCCACAGTTCCGTAAAATTCAACAGAAAAATCAGTTCCTAGTTCAGCATGAGCCTCAAGATAAACACCTAATGCTGGATTAGCTAAATGAGTTAGTAAAGCATCATCATTTTTATAAACTTCTGACCATACGAAACGAAGAGGGTCATCAGGATCTTGATCAAAAGTATGATGGAGCATTCCTGGTTCGTCAGCTTCAACAGCCTTATCTGTCTTATCCGCAATTTCTAAGTATTCTGCAACCTTATCTTCCTTAACTTTAAGTTTTGCAAGAAGCATAAATGGAGTATCTGATCCAAAAATAGACATAAAAAAAAAGACTCTTGCGAGCCTGAGTGATGGGGATTTCTATCATGACAAATTAATTAGATACAAACAACTCTATCAACAGTAAATTTTTATTACTTACAAACACCATATGTAGTGCTAAGATTTTAAAAAGGCTGGGTGATGGGGATTATCCCCCTTTTTGATTGGGGCGAAGCTAACGCCCTTTTTTTTATGGGTATAACTTTTTAATAGCTTCTTGTTGTTCTTGTTTTTTTATGTCTTCAGCATCATAAACAGGACAAATATTCTCATTAAGTGATGAGAAAAAAGCACTTTTTTTAAAACGTTTGAATATAGGAGTCAATAGTAAACGTTTCATTGCTTATATTTGCTAAATTGCTCAAACATACTTAAATACTGAAGAGGAAACACTCTGGTTAAATTTTCTATTTTCTCTTCATCCAATACAACACCCTCTGGTAATTTCTTAATTAACTTTGGAATAGCTTTTTTTGTTTCTTCTCTACAGAAATTAATTCTATAAGTAGCTTCTTTTTTTATATTCGTTTTAATTAATCCATCTTTTTCAAGCATTGATTTTATATCAAGATTATTTCCTTTCAGAAGAGCAATTAAAACAGTATCTGAAATTTTTAAGGCTTCCGCAGGTTCTTTATCTTTATTTATTCCAAATATCCAGGTACAGGCACCAACTCCTAATGCTCTTGCAATACAATCATCATTTCCAATCTCATCACAAGGTAATCTAAAAGACTCTTCAATCTTTTTTAGATCATAACCATTCTCGCCTTCTGGAAAACCAGCTTGAGCAGAAAAAGAAAATAAAAATAATATTGCAGGAAGAATTAAGCTTTTCACTTAAAAATAACTGGATATAACCGTTGAATCGTAAATATGACCTGCACTCTCAATTAATGGTTTCACTGCTGGATCTTCGAACATAGCTATTGATTTACCTTCTTCACCCTGCTCAATAAGAATTACACTTGTTGGATCGTCTTTCTTTACACCTTTGTATAAGCAAAGAATTCCGCGCTCTTTATTCATTTGTATATTTTCTTCGCTGTCATAAATCGCAGCCCATTCTTCAAAAGGTACGCTAATTTTGAATGTGAAAACGGTAGTTTCAAGAGACATAATAAAAAGGAGCTAGTTGCTCCTTATTCTAGATAGACTGTCAATAATTAAGAAAAAACTGGTGGATAAGGTGTTTGTCCATTCATTAATGATATGTCAATTGGTTTACAGATATTCATCAGAGCATCTTGTCCGAAGTCTGGGCCAGAGGGACCGTCTATAAACTCCTGAAACTCCTCAGCTGAAATACCATCTTTCACTTCCCAAAAACAATATACAGGACCAGTTTTAGTTACGGCATTTGCAGAATGGTTAAAAAATCCTTTTTCTTTATTAGCAGCTACCGCTTCATCCCATCCACCATCTGGTGACATTGCCGCATAAGCTGTTTCCCACCATTTTTCAGCTTTTCCTGCCTTAAATTCATGATGAACAATATAAAAAGTTGATGCCATAAAAAAAATATTTGAGCTGGTAATAAAGTTACTTGATATAAGTAAAGGGAAGATTAATTTATTTTGAATTCCTAAATAAAAAGGGGGCTAAAAGCCCCTAGCGATCGACTGTCAATATATACAATCTAAATCAGAATCCAGATATTGCTTCATAGAAATCAGCGTCTGGCAGTATTTCCTTCAAGGGTTCAATCTCCTTTGTAGGGCCTTGGACCTGCACAGTAATATCTGACACTTCAAAAAGCTTGGGAATCATATGTCCCATATTTTTGAGATGAAATAAAGCGGCGGCACCATCTTTATATGCCTCTCTTACATAAGCCTTATCTGAACCGCATTTAGTGATATTAAAAAAAAGGCAGTCAGGTTCATTAGCTTTTGTCAGTACCAAAATTTCTTCTAAAAGAGCTATGCACTGGTCCATCTTCCCATCCTTGATTTTGAAGTGGGGATGTATAGAAACCATGGTTGTATCTAGAGACATGAATTTAAAGATATTTCTCCTATCTTTTTAGCAACTAATCTTGATGAAAAAGTTAAAAATATAGATTATCTAAAAATTAAGAATTTTAATTTGGTATCGCATGTACCGTTTATACGTTTTTTAAAAGCTATTAATTGGATATGAGTTATTTTGCTGAACCAAACCATATTGAATATGATGCATGGTTCGATGAAAACATCGACCCAGTAGATCTTGTGAATTACTTAGATGAAAAGGTGTTCAGTGATTCGGTACACTTTAAGTTCCATAAGATGTCCACTAGAAATTTAACTATTGGTTCTTCTGATAATTTTCACTGGTAAATAAAAGATTTTTATCTCCATAGATATTTATGAATCTTACGCAGAATATGTTCCATCACTTTCTCTTCTTGCCTTAGCTAATACAATTTCATCTACAACTTTTTCAATCATGTAAGCACTTTTTTTACCAAAACATTTTTCTTTTTTAATACTCTCAAAATCATTTGGGATTAAATCATTATGTTCACAACAGTCGCATTTAATATCAATTTTCTTACCTCTGAAAACCTCTAAAGCTCTAGAAAAAATCCATTGCTGAACTGAAATACTTTCCCAACTATCAAAATTCGACCATTTATCAAAATCCCTATTAAGGATTCCTTTTAATCCATCAGCCTGATTTACATATACTAAGTAAGAATCTTTTCTTGGTTCATCATTAATACCAATTGTTTTGACAGAATTTTGATTCATTAAATATTGATTGATTGAGTAGCCTTATAAATCTAGAGGATAATTTCAAAAATATAAACAAAAAAATATCTCAAATAAGATCATTAATTGCTTTATCCAATCTAGGAGTATGATTTGTATTTCTGAGTAATTCAAAATCCTTAAAATCAAAGCCCGGGCCAACACAACAACTCACTAAAGTAAATTCGCCTGTACTTTTTGCAGCTTGCCAATATCCAGATGGGATCATTTCTACTGGATTATTGGAATCTAAAATTAAATTTCTTATTAACTTATTATCATTATCTAGGCACCATAAATTCAGAGGATCGCCCCTTAAATAAATCCAAATTTCATCAGCATTTTTTACTCTGTGCCAAGCACTTTTTGCATCTCTCTCTAAAAGATAATAAATTCCCGTAATAAAGTTTCTACTTTGGCCATCTTCCCTTACTAAGGAATTCTCACTCCTTACTATCTCTCTAAACCATCCACCCTCAGGATGAGGAGATAAATTGAATTGTTTAATTATTTCTATGTTTTTTTTATTAGGATCCACATCACAAAAAATCTTTTAAATTTCTCTTATACTTAAAAGCTAACTGAAAAAAAATCAAAATAGACTATATTTTCTAAAAAATTAAGCACAAATAACTGACAAATCTACAAAATTTTTATTTTCATCTGCCAGTTCAGTAATGATTCTATTGAGCCATTCAGACGTTGTTTCACAATAGCCTACATTTAAAATAGTTTTTTGCTTTGATGTTTCTTCTTTATTCATAGCTAAAGTATTTTCATATAAATTAGTCTTTAATTAAAACTATGTGAATAAGTCTTAATTACTATCTATTTTAAAAAGTTGTATTTAATACATTTTTAAGAACTGCTAGTAAACAAATAAAATTAAATCGTTGACAAGAAAATGTATACAAGTAAGAGTAGAAAAAATTTATTACTTAACCTATGAATAACATCAAGATTGAGGAATTGATGAAAGTAAGGTTCGATGGTATTGCTAATAGAATTGGTCAATTAAGCAAAAGGGAAAGTGAGTCTTTATTACTTGAGCATCTTGAGTGGTTGGAGGGAGGATGGGAGACTGAAGAAATTTTATTTCTAAAAAAGCCCTACAGAAAATGGTGGTTCTAACTCCACTTCTATAAATAATTAATGATGGCCTAAGGGACCAGGGCCAGAGCCTATTTTATAAGAATTGTCTAAAGATCTCTCAACAAATAATTTCGCTTTTTGTATGGAATCAAATAGATCAAAACCTAAAGCCTTGTAACCACAAATAGCAGCACTCAAAGTACAGCCGCTACCGTGGGTATTTTTTGTATTTATAAAATTATTAAATAGCCACTCTTTTCTACCATTTAAGTCAAGGAAAAAATCATTCCCTTTCATATCTTTTAAACCGCCTCCTTTTATAAGTACTGCTTTAGCTCCAAGTCCAATGATTTTTCTTGCTGAATTTTCGATATCTTCTTTACTCCTTATTTCTAAACCAGAAAGTAGATTTGCTTCATAAATATTTGGAGTTACCAAATCAGCAATAGGTAATAAGAGTTTTTTATAAGCATTAATAGCAGAATCTTCCAGTAATTTAGAACCAGTTCTTGTAACCATTACTGGGTCAATAATTTTGGTTATTTTGTATGAATTTAATTTTGAAGCAGTATCATTAATTATCCTTTCATTTAATAACATTCCAGTTTTTAAGGCATCAATACCAAAATCAGCAAATAAAGTATCTAACTGATTTAATAAAGTATTCTTCTCTACTGCTTGAACGCACGTAACCTCTATACTATTTTGTGCTGTAATACATGTAATAACAGAACATCCATGTACTTTAAGGGCCATGAAAGTTCTCAAGTCAGCCTGTATGCCTGCTCCACCACCAGAGTCACTACCGCCTATTGAAAGTGCAATTTTAGAATACATAATTTATTAACTCGTTTTTGAAAGTACTATAAGTAAATTTTAATTTAAATCAGAAATCTGAATATGCATTAAAAAAATCTAACTCCAATTCCATAGCTCTCCTGTATAAATATTTGGCCTGATTAATATCAAATGTTTCTTTATTAGTCTCAATAAGATTTTCAAGTGAAGCTGCTAGCTTTTCAAAGCTCTCATCAGAATAAGTAATTATCCATTCTTTATATTTAATGTCAAAATCCTCCTCATACAAACTTTTTCCTATCCAAGAATAAAGTCGCATACATGGAGTCATTGCACACATTATTTCAACGGAGCTAAGTCTTTTGGAAGTATCATCAAGAAAATCAGTATAATTTTTAGTGGCTTTTTTTATATAGTTATTAGACAAATCAATATCCCATTCTTTTGCATACGTTTCATGAAGTATTAACTCCTCTGAAACGCCCATTAACAGTTCACTTAACTTCCTTATTGAGTACTTATCTTTTGATTTAGAAACAGCAAGACCATAAGCCTTAGCAAAAGTCTCTAAAAAGAAATAATCTTGAGCTAAATATTCTTGAAATATATTTTTAGGGAGACTTCCATTCTTTAAACCTTGAACAAATTTTGTATTTAAACTTAGTAAAGCAATCTCATAATTATCCTCCCAAAGTTTTTTTGTTATTTTCATTTTTTTGATTTTTAGTTATTCTAAAATTTTTTATATTTTTTACTTACAAACTTAATCTTATTTTTCTAGGATTAAAAGAAAAAATTATGAAAGAAATAAATATCTTATGGTTTAAGAAAGATTTAAGAATTTTTGATAACGAAGCTCTCTGTGAGGCTATAAAAGATAATGATATTTTACCTATTTATATTATTGAGTTAGATATTTGGAGCCAAAATACACATTCAGATAGACAATGGCAATTTTGCAAAGAAAGTTTAATAGATTTAAGAAATGCACTTTCTGAGATTGGACAACCATTAATTATTAGGACTGGGAATGTTATTAATATATTTGATGAAATTAGTTCAAAATTTAAAATCAAAGGTATATATAGCCATCAAGAAACCGGAGATTGGCTTACTTATAAAAGAGATCAAAAAGTAAGAGAATGGGCTTTAAGCAAAAATATTATTTGGAAGGAATTTCTACAATTTTCAGTTTTTAGAGGAAATTTAGATAGAAATAATTGGTCTAAAAAGTGGCAAAAAAATTCCGAAAAAAACTTACTTAAAGCTCCATTAAGAATTAATTCTATTAACTTTAATATTGGAGAAATACCCTCAGACGAAATTTTTTCCTTTAAAAAAGAAACTTGTCCAGGAAGAATGCAAGGTGGAAGAAAGAAAGGTTTAGAGAGAATGCAATACTTCTTTAGTAATAAATTAGATTCTTATTCAAAAGATATATCTAGCCCAGAAAAATCATTTGATAGTTGTACAAGACTATCCCCATATATTTGTTGGGGATGCATTTCAATAAAAGAAATTTTTAAAAAGGCAAGTATATCAAAAAACAATAATTCTAGGATGTTAAAAAGCAGATTAACTTGGCACTGTCATTTTATTCAGAAACTTGAAAGTGAACCAGAACTAGAGTTTAGGGAATACCATCCTTTTTTTAAAAATATTAGAGAAAAAAATAATGAATTACTTTATTCATGGAGTTCAGGTAATACGGGCTTTCCTTTTATAGATGCATGTATGCGTTCATTAAATTTCAATGGATGGATTAACTTCAGGATGCGAGCGATGTTAATGTCTTTTGCTAGCTATAATTTATGGCTACCATGGCAAGATTCAGGTTCTGAATTAGCAAATAAATTTGTAGATTATGAGCCTGGAATACATTGGAACCAATGCCAAATGCAATCTGGAACTACGTCTATAAATACCAATAGAATTTACAATCCTATTAAGCAGGGAAAAGATCATGATCCTCAAGGGAAATTTATAAAAAAATGGATACCAGAATTAAGGGATATATCGCTTAATTTCATTCATGAACCATGGCTACTATATAGATTTAATCAAGAAGAATATGAACAAATTAATTACATAAGACCAATAATTGACATCCCAAATAGTACTAAAACCGCAAAGAAGAAAATTCAGGAAATCACTAAAAAGGATGGATATTGGGATATCTCAAAAGAAATTTATTTAAAGCATGGCTCTAGAAAAAGGCTTAGAAAAAATATAAATAATAAAAAAACTGTTTCTAAGGAAAAGGAAAAACAATACGAACTGAAATTAGATTTCTAAATTTTATTGTCAGAAATTTCTAGATTCCTTTAAGCGCCTAGGAAAGTTTTTTAATTTTTGAAATTAAATATATAAATCCACGATGAACTAATGCAAGCTTTAATGTATTTATTAGATTTTATTAATTATGTCTGAAAGATTTGAATGGGACGATACCAATAGTTCAGGTATATGGTGGAGTACTAATGTAAGTATTATAGACGAGTGCATTTTGCTCAAAGAAGATACTAAATGCGAAGATTCTGATATCGTCGAACTTCTTAGGAGTATTGCACAAAATATTGAAGATAATGGCCTTTAATTTTTATAGGGTTATTCTCTCTTTTAGAGATTTTGAATTCCTTTTACAGCTTTTATTAGTTCGATAGTAATACCTTTTTCACTCATTGAATGACCAGCATCATCGACAATAATTAATTCAGAATTCTTTAATTTTTTATTTAGATCCCAAGCACTCCTAACAGGACATACTACGTCATACCTACCCTGAATTATTTTTGTTGGAATCGATTCTACTGTTTTTATATTTTTCAAAATAAAATCATCATCTAAAAAAATATTATTAATAAAATAATGACATTCGATCCTTGCAAAGGCATCTGAAAAAGAATTAACTTCAGACTTATCAAAATCAAATTTTTTATTTATTAAATGACTTGTTGAAAGTTCCCATTTTGTCCAAGCTGCTGCTGCTTTTGATCTAAGATTTGCATCTGATGATGTTAGATATTTATAAAAAGAGCTTATTAAATCATTTCTTTCTTCTTTTGGTATTACAGAAATATATTCTTCAAATTCATCGGGGAATATCTCACTTGCACCATATTGATAGAACCACAATAATTCAAACTTTCTACATAAAAATATTCCTCGCAAAATTAAGCTAATAACTCTTGAGGGATTTTTAATCGCATATATAAGTGAAAGTGTTGAGCCCCAAGATCCTCCAAACAAGTGCCAAGTATCTATTTTTAAAAGGATCCTTAATTTCTCAATATCATCAACTAAATGATTGGTCGTATTTTCTTTTAATTCGGAGAAAGGAGTTGAAGAACCGCAACCTCTTTGGTCAAATTGAATAATATCGAATTTATCTGGGTCAAAGTATCTTCTATATCTTGGTTGACTTCCTCCTCCTGGACCTCCATGAATAACAAGAATTTTTTTACCTTTTGGATTACCAGATCTTTCCCAATAAATAGTATGAATATCACTTACTTGTAAAAAACCCTTTTCACGTACTTCAATTTTTGGAAACAAGACTTGATCTTTCATTTTTAAATATTTTTAATCACTTTATTTATCCATATTATCCAAAAAGAAGTCTAGTTTAGAAGTATTTTGTTAAACAAAAAAAAGGACTGCTTGCACAGTCCTTTTTAATATTTGATTTCCTTCTTACAGGATATAAAATTACATATTTTGAAGTCTATTTACTCATAAACCTAGAATACGTGAATTCGGGGATTTCTCTCGATAATTTAGGTCCCTATTGTCGCTAGTAATTATAAAGCGAAGTCTTATCAGACTAATTGATTGAACTTTAATTTTCGAATAATCCCATTCTCAGGAATACGCTTCCTATATTTTGGAATTTGCTAAATTTCAGGCGGACTATCAATCATTTAGATTGCCTCCGAACTCAACATCTATAAACTACTCCTTTTTATATTTTCAGTAAATCCGTAAATATGCTGATTTACTTTTTTCTTAATTTGTAAGAGGATTTTAATGATCCCTCGTTTTTTATAGATAAATTTAAAAATTAAAGTCTATAATCCTTAGTTATTCAGATTCATAGAGCAAAATAGATTCAATTATTCTTTTATCACTATCAGAAAGTTTATAATCTTCCAATTTCTACTCAACAAACTTTACACACTCATCAATAGAAGGATTCTTATCCCGGCACTTACGCCACTCTCTAATCCAATCTGCCAAGGCAAAAGTTATTTTTGTAGTAAGCATATTTACCAATTAGGGTAATTAAAATATCGACCAGTAGGTTCTTCATAAAATCCCCCCTCCTTTATACCTTAATAATATTTTTCAATAATCTTTTTAGAAGAAGCTATTGAGGGAAATAAATCTCCTAAATATATTGGCTCCATCGTAATTGATATAATGATTTAAACTATTTATTATTCTACATAAGAATTTAATAAATAGATTATTAATATTCATTATGGATTTCATCAAAAAGAACAAGATCTTAATATTAATGGCCGTAATTGCAGTTTTATCATTTGTATTAGAAAAAGTAGGCATAATACACCCTTAAATTAATTAAGTTTATTTGATAAATACTTCCTAATGAAATAAGTAAACAGATACTATTACTGCAAAAATAAGCAATGGAGATAATAATGTAAAAATTAAAGTTGAAAGATTAATAAGCATAAATTTTAAATAAATACACAAATTTAATAAACATCACTTTTAAGCATTTGCAATAAGTAAAATTTAAATTATTACGATATAAAAAAAATTTGATTAAAGAGAGATATAAAGAAGAATATGAAGAGGGCTCAGACTTACTATGGCCTAGTGATAAAGAAGATAAAATAACTCGGCAATTTTATAAAGATTTATCTATTCTTTCAAAGAACATAAACTATAGTAAAAATAAAAAGTTAAAACTTTTTGAACAATTAGTTAGAATAATAAAAGGCAAAGGCTGGGGTTAATTAATATTCAAATTAAAATGAAAAATGTAATGATACTAATTAGAAGTTTTTTTCTTTTAAGACCAAGATTTTTATCCACTATATTTTTTATTCCTATCCTTTATGGCATTGGCTGGGCTTTATCTCAGCCACTTTTATTGTTTAATTTTGAAAAAGAAAATTTATCCTTAATTGGTACTATTATTACTTTCTTACTTTTTATCCTTTTACTTCCATATTGGTTTTATATCAAACGAAACAAATCAAGTGCTTGGATAATTCTTGGGATAACAAAAGACAAATTCTTAAAAAACTTTGTCAATTTTTCTCAAGGTATTTTATTTGCTTTAGTTTTAATAATTCTAATTCTGGTACCACTATTGCAAAAAAATTATATCTCTTGGATAGGTGAATTCTCGCCAATAATATTGTTAAATTCTATTGTACTGGGATTAGGTGTTGGATTCGCAGAGGAAATAATTTTTAGAGGCTGGTTACTAGAAGAATTAAAATTTGAATATGGCACAAAAATATCAATAGCTTTGCAAGCTATAATTTTTAGCTTCGTTCATAATTTATCAAACGAGATCTTTTGGGACATAGCAGGATTACGTTTGGGATTTATTTTACTTGGGATATTTCTATCATTAGTAAAAATTAGAGATAAAGGTTCTTTATGGAATTGCATAGGAATTCATGGAGGACTTGTGGGCATTTGGTTTTTATTAAATAACGGATTAATAGAATTCAAAGAAAATACACCTTCTTATTTAGCAGGGCCTTTTACACAAAATGTTCCGAACCCAATCGGAAGCTTTAGTGCAATTTTAATATTACTTTTGTTATGTATTTTTTATACAGTAAAATCAAAAAAGATTTTTTCTAGACGTTTTAATTAGATATAAATACGGATTGATTTTTGATTAGTAATTGTCAGATTAAAATAAAGGTTAATATTCCTATGAACTTTGAGGCAGGAATAAGGTTTATTGTTTTTTTAATAATTTTTGGAGTTACAAACTATCAAATGATGTTGAGAAGATATGAAAACGACATCAAAAAAAGAAATATTTACAGCAGAAAAAAATTTCCAGGCTATATCCTAAAGGTTCATTTATTTTCTGAATTTCCTCACCATTTTTTATTAGTTTTTTGCCAACCTTCATTTAACAATTTTTGCCATAATAATCTTGCTTCTTCAATAACAATTTTTTTTCTAGTTTTCATTAATGGAGGATTTTCTCCATGAATTCCCATAATAATTCCTTCTTCAATAAACATATAATCAATAGATTTATCAGAATTATCTCTATCTTTGTAGAAACGCATCACCCCTACAAAATTGGAGTCAATTAACCAGAAATCATTAGTTGTATTCAAAAATCCAAAATGAAATTAAATTAATAATATGCTTTCATTACAATTTGCGAGGGAAATATTTATTTAGTTTATTCAAATTTGGTATGTTTTTTCTTTTTGTCTACTTTTTTTCAATTCGCCACGTTTTTTCTTAACCTCAACTCTTTTCTTTTGTGATGCTTTAGTGGGTTGTGTATATTTTCTTAATTTAAAAGGTTTATTTAAAGCATTTTTTATTATTGAACTAAATTTCATTAAAGCTAGCTGCCTATTTAATGATTGATTTCTGTGTTCTTGAACCGCTAAACGTAAGCTATTATTCACTAATTTATTTTTCAAGTTTCTCTTAAGAATTTCTTTCTGATAATCATTTAATACTTTGGAATCTTCTAAATTAAAAATAATCTCTACTCTGCTTTCAATTTTATTTACATTTTGTCCTCCAGGACCGGAGGATCTGGAAAATCGCCACTTAATTTCGTTGGATGGGATTACTAATGTTTTAGTAATTTTTAAATCCATTTTTAGTTCTTTTTGATTTAGATCTTTAGAATCATCTCCTTAATACTTTAAAACATACCTTAAAATTCGACCGGTAAATACTGGGCGGTTAAGTTAGGTAAACCGAAATTCGGTGTATTTGCCGTATCAATATCTTCGGTATTTATCCTTTCATATTTCAAAGAATTATCAGATATTTAATTTGTACTAATTCAAAGGTCACTTATGTATTCAATGTTTGATCTTCTTTTTGAAACACCTTCATATCGCCCTGTATATGTTATTTCCGATAGTGAAATGAAGGAGTTAAAGAAAAACCAACATCAAGAAGAGCTTGATGAAATTACAACACAAAAAGTAAGACTTGAAGATGCTTTTAAAGCTCAACTAAAACATCTTGAAGAGAGAGAAAAAGAAGTAAAAAAAGAACTTAAAGTACTCTCAGCCTCAAAAGATAAATAATTTTTTTTAGTGAAATTACTTTTTTCAAAGACGGTTAAAAACCGTCTTTTTCAATTCTTACAGTTTTAAGGGATATATTAAATCCACAGATTTTAAAAATATTTTCCATAATAAAAAAATGAATAATAATAAAGAAAAAATAAGAATGTTCTTACCCTTTAGTTGGGTAATTTGTGCAGCAATATCTTTTGCTTATATAAATTCACATTTAATAAATACCTAATATAAATGCTTTATCCCTCAAGAGACGAAATACTTGCATCTTCAAAAGGGTGGGTAGCATCTTTTTTAAATTTTCTTCCTGGTTTAGGGTCGGGTTACTTATATCAAAGAAGATGGAAACCCTATTTTTTTACCCTCACTGCTAGCACTGCTTGGTTCGCTTTAGGTATTTTTTTACAAGGTGATTCAGAGCCTTCTCAAAATGAACAAATAATTGGAATTTCTGGTCTTTTTTTCATATCAATAGTTACTGTTATAGAAGCAAACTTGGCTTTCAAAAAAAGCAAGTAACAAAACAAAAGCTGAAAAAGAGAA
>CACGDL010000017.1 GCA_902571795.1 uncultured Prochlorococcus sp. | reverse complement strand
TACTAAAATTGAAAAAGTATTTACTATTTCTGCGGATGACTTTATAGAAGAGTATTTAAAATATGCAATTTCATCTTTCATTTTTTGTATCTCTTTATTTTTATTAATAAGCTCTGCTTGCAAATTATTAACTCTCTCAAAAAGTTGATTAGGATTTGCTTTTAACAAATCACTTAGTTGATTTACTAATGCATTTCTATCACTGAAATAGTCTAATGCTGATTGGCCTGATAATGCTTCGATTCTTCTTACTCCGGCTGAGATTCCTTCCTCACTAATTATTTTGAAAGAACCTAATTCGGATGTAGTTTTAACATGTGTGCCTCCACAAAGTTCCATTGAAACTCCTGGCACATTAACAACGCGTACTTCATCATCATATTTTTCTCCAAACATGGCTACCGCACCATTTTCAAGAGCCTCACTCTTGGACATATTTTTTATTTCTAGGGCATGATTTTCCATAATCCAAGAGTTAACTAAAGTCTCAATCTTAGAAATTTGATCTTTAGAAATAGGATTAGATGAATTAAAGTCAAATCGTAATTTATTAAAGGCTACTAATGAACCTTTCTGTCCGACACTTTCATTAACGACCGATTTAAGTGCAGATTGTAATAAATGAGTAGCTGTATGATTTGCAGCAGCCCTAGCTCTATTAGAGGAGCTGACATTAGTCCAAACTTTTTGTCCAATAGTTAATATTCCTTTTTTGATCGTTCCATAATGTAAAAAAACATTTTTCTTTCGAATAACATTATCAACCAAGACCTCTACATCTTTTGAAAATATCGTTCCAATATCACCAACTTGCCCGCCAGATTCTCCATAAAAAGTTGTCTGATCAAGTACTATTAAAACTTTCTGTCCTGCACTTGCTTGCTTAACTAATGTTGAATCCAAGAATATACCCTTTATTTCAGATTCCGAAAGGAGTGAACTATAGCCATTAAAAACAGTTTTGTTAAAAAGATCTATTTCTCGCTCTAATGATCCCTCTAATGTCAAATCAATATTACTTGAAGCAGCTTTAGCTCTCTCTTTTTGAGCATTCATTTCTTCTTCAAAACCCTTTACATCTACACTGATACTATTTTCTTCAGCAATTTCTACAGTAAGTTCTAGAGGAAATCCATATGTATCATAAAGTTCAAAAGCTTTAAAACCAGAAATTAATTTCTGCCCTGAAGAAATTAATTCTTCTAGCAATTTCTCACCTCTTTCTAGAGTTTCCCTAAATCTTATTTCTTCAATTTTTATCTCATTCAAAATTAAATCATTATTATTTTTTAAATCAGGATAATTATTTTGCATTAAATTGATCCCGACAGTAGCAATATGAGGTAAAAATTCATTCGTTATACCTAATAATCTCCCATGTCTGACCATTCTTCTAATAAGCCGTCTTAATATATATCCCCTGCCAAGATTACTTGCTGCCACTCCATCAGAAATTAAATGAATAACAGCTCTTGTATGATCTCCAATGATTTTTAAAGAAATTTTGTTTTTATCATCTGAAGAAAAATAATCAATATTTGCAACCTCACAAATTTTTTGAATAATAGGAAAAATTAAATCTGTCTCATAATTATTTTGCTTTTTTTGAAGTATTTGAGCCATCCTCTCAAGACCCATTCCTGTATCAATATTTTTAAATTTTAAATCAGTCAATTTTCCATTAGGATCACGATTATATTGCATAAAAACAAGATTATAAAATTCAATAAAACGATTTCCATCTTCCAAATCAATATTCTCCAGACCCTTATCAGGATGAAAATCATAATAAAGTTCTGAACAAGGTCCACATGGACCTGTTTTGCCAGATGACCAAAAATTATCTTCCTCACCTAGTTTCACTATCCTATCTGGATGAATACCAATTTCATCTCTCCAAATTTTTGCAGACTCTCCGTCTTCGTGAAAGACACTCACAATTATATTTTCAGCAGAAAGTTGGTAAATATTAGTAACTAATTCCCAAGCCCACTTAATAGCCTCTCGTTTAAAATAATCTCCAAAAGAGAAATTACCAAGCATTTCAAAAAAAGTGTGATGTCTAGCTGTGACTCCAACGTTTTCTATATCGTTTGTTCTGATGCACTTTTGGCTAGATGTAGCCCTTTTTGATGGTCTTTCTTTTAAACCTAAAAAAACTGGTTTAAAAGGCAGCATTCCAGCAATTGTTAGCATAACCGTAGGATCATCTGGAATTAAAGATGCACTTGGAATGATTTTATGTAATTTTTCACTATAAAATTTTAAAAAAGCATTTCTTATCTCATCTCCAGTAACTATTTTTTTGATATGTTGAGATGTCATTTATCCAGAATAGAAAGAACAAAAATTAAAGAAAAGCGTAATTTCGGTTATTTCGCAAAAATGATCACGCGGATCTATATTCTATATAACTAAAGTTACTTTATAAAGCGATTTATTCTATGATAACTTCTGCCCAGTCAGGTAATCCTAAATTGGCACAAATAAATAACAAGTTGACAGTCCAATCTCAAAACTTCACTGATGATTCTTATGCCATAAGATCTTTGGATTGGGATCGCAGTAGATTTGATATTGAATTTGGTTTAAGAAATGGGACTACTTACAATAGTTTTATTATTAGAGGCGAAAAAATAGCAATTATTGACACTAGTCACGCAAAGTTCGAAGAATTATGGTTTGAAGAATTACTGAAAGAGATAAATCCGCAAGAAGTTGATTATCTAATTACAAGCCATACAGAACCTGATCATTCTGGTTTAATAGGAAATCTTTTAGAATTAAACCAAAATATCACAGTAGTTGGATCAAAATTAGCCCTTAAATTTATTGAAGACCAAATACATATTCCTTTTAAGCGTCTAGAAGTTAAGAGTGGAGAGTTTTTGAATCTCGGAACTAATCCTAATAGTGGTTTAGAACATAATATTGAATTTATAAGTGCTCCAAATTTACATTGGCCCGATACCATATTTTCATATGATCACAGCACTCATGTTCTCTATACATGCGATGCATTCGGACTCCATTATTGTTCTGACGAATTTTTTGACACTGATCAAAAAGAAATATACGATGATTTCCGTTTTTATTACGACTGCCTTATGGGTCCAAACGCTAGAAGCGTTCTGCAGGCAATCAAAAGAATAGATAAGCTACCTGAATTAAAAACAATAGCTGTTGGGCATGGGCCTTTACTACACAATCAGGTCAATTTTTGGAAAGGAAAATATCTAGAATGGAGTAGCAACAAAAGCAAAGGTAATGATTTTGTGTCAGTCTGCTATATAAGCGACTATGGTTATTGTGATCGACTCAGTCAAGCGATATCTCATGGAATCAGTAAAGCAGATGCACAGGTTCAATTAATTGATTTAAGATCTTCTGACCCGCAAGAATTAACAAGTTTAATCTCCGAATCAAAAGCAGTAGTCATTCCCACTTGGCCAGTAGACTCAGATAATGAATTAAAAGAATCTCTCGGTACTCTTTTTGCTGCACTAAAACCAAAACAATTTACTGCTGTCTACGATGCATTTGGTGGAAATGATGAACCAATAGATTCCCTAGCAAATAAATTAAGAGAACTTGGTCAAAAAGAAGCTTTCTCCCCTTTACGAGTTAAAAACATTCCAGATCCTATTGTTTATCAACAATTTGAAGAAGCTGGAACTGATTTGGGTCAATTGATTAATAAAAAGAAAAATATTGCTTCTATGAAGAGCCTTGATTCAAATTTAGATAAAGCATTAGGTAGATTAAGTGGAGGATTGTATGTAGTTACAGCGAGTCAAGGAGAAGGTTTGACATTTAGACAAAGTGCAATGGTCGCAAGTTGGGTTAGTCAAGCAAGCTTTTCTCCACCAGGCATTACAGTTGCAGTAGCAAAAGATAGAGCTATTGAATCATATATGCAAGTTGGAAAAGGTTTTGTTGTGAATATCTTGAGAGAAGATAACTATCAAAAAATGTTCAGACATTTTTTAAAAAGATTTGCCCCAGGAGCTGATAGATTTGCAGATGTAGATGTAATTAGCAACATCGCTGAAGGAGGACCAGTTCTCTCAGATTCACTCGCCTTTTTAGATTGTAAAGTTAGTTCCAGACTGGAGACTCCAGACCATTGGATAATTTACGGAATTGTTGAAAATGGTAATGTTTCTGACTTATCATGCAAGACAGCAGTTCATCACAGAAAAGTTGCTAATCACTATTAGAAAATAAGTCTCTAGAATGTCAGATATTAATATAGGCTTACTTGAAGAAAATCAAAATTTATCAGAATTTAAAATTTCCGAAAATTTTTCTTGTGTAAGATTCTTAGACCAAAATAAAGAAAGATTTGAACTTGAATTTAATCTTGAAAAAGGGACCTCTTTTAATACTTTTTTAATTAGAAGTCATGAGGAACTTTTTATTATTCATCCACCTGAGAAACAATATTTAAATTCATTTAATAAAGTAATTTCTAAGTTTTGCGATCAATTCAAATTAGATAAAATCAACTTCATTTCTGGTCATATTAATCCCCAAATTATTGAAACTATAAAAAATATAAGTACCCAATTTCGAAACAGAACTATAACTTGCTCTAATCCAGGTTATAAACTTATTAACGAACTTTGGAATCAAAGAAATCCTACCTTAGAAAACTTTATTGAAATTGAATTACCTGAAATAAACATAATCAAAAAAGAACTTAATTTAGAATTAGATAACATTTCACTAGAGTTAATTCCTATTCCAACTGCACGTTGGCCTGGTGGCCTGATAATTTATGAACGTAATCAAGAAATACTTCTTAGTGAAAAAATTTTCTCTGCTCACATTGCATCTAAATATTGGTCTGAAACAAATAGAGTAAGTACAGAAATTGATAGGAAACATTTTTATGATTGCTTGATGGCACCAATGTCTAATCAAGTAGTATCAATAACTGAAAAAATTGCAGATTATGACATTAAAACTATTGCACCATTACATGGTCCCGCGATCGAATACAGCTTAAAAAGCTTTTTAAATGACTATATTAGATGGGGAGAGAATCTCTCAACAAATAATCCTAAGATCGCTCTGATATATGCAAGTGCATATGGAAATACAGCCTCAATAGGAGATGCATTGGCTAAAGGAATCAATAGAACATCTGTAGAAGTTGAAAGTATAAATTGTGAATTTACACCTAATGATGTACTTGTAAAATCTATCCAAAATGCTGATGGATATTTAATAGGCTCACCCACATTGGGTGGTCACGCCCCAACTCCAATAGTTAGTGCGCTAGGAACATTGTTAGCAGAGGGTAATAGAGATAAGCCAGTGGGAATTTTTGGCAGTTTTGGCTGGAGCGGCGAAGCTATAGATTTACTAGAAACAAAATTAAAAGACGGTGGTTTTAAGTTTAGTTTTAACCCTATAAGGATTAAATTCAGCCCAAATAAACCAAAGATTAAAGAGTTAGAAGAAATAGGAACTCACTTTGGAAGAAAAATTATAAAAAAAGCAAAGAAAAAACCCAGAAAATCAGATACTGGAATGATTACAAGCAAAACAGATCCAAAGCTACAAGCTCTTGGAAGAGTAATTGGGTCACTTTGTGTCCTGACAGCCTCTAAAGGGAAAGATGAGAATAATATTAGAGGAGCTATGCTTGCATCTTGGGTTAGTCAAGCAAGTTTTTCTCCGCCCGGGTTGAGTATTGCAGTAGCAAAAGATAGATCGGTAGAGTCTCTTCTGCAAATAGGAGATTCATTCGCATTAAATATTCTTAGTGAAAAAGATTTTAAAGAACCTTTGAAAAGATTCACAAAGCCCTTTGCACCTGGAGAAGATAGATTTGAAGGGATAAATATTGAATTAACTCCTAATGAACAGATAATCATTCCTGAATCGCTCGCATGGTTAGATGCTTCTGTAAAAGAGAGAATGGAATGTGGAGATCATTGGGTAATTTACGCCGAAGTACTACACGGTAATATACTAAAATCCGATAGTCTAACAGCAGTTCATCACCGCAAAACAGGGGCTAACTATTAAATTTATTTATCTAATTTATGACTGAAACAAAAGATCTAATAATCATTACAGCTAGTTGTGGTAAAAATCTAGAACTTTCAGAAAAATTTCTTGAAAAAAGTAATGAACTTAAAATAAGTTCTGAAATTATAGATCTTACTACTCTTGATATTCCATTATTTAATCCGAGAATTCACAGCAAAGAAAATATTCCAAATGAAATAAAAGAATTAAAAAAAAAGCTTTTCAAGATTGAAAGGTGGGTGATTTGCGCGCCTGAATATAATGGATCTATACCTCCCATTCTCTCCAACTTCATAGCATGGCTTTCTATTTCGGGAGATGACTTTAGGAATTTATTTAATGGTCAACCGATTGCAATTGCAACATTTTCTGGGGGCATAGGTTTAGAACTGCTGACTTCATTGCGCATTCAATTAGTGCATTTAGGAAGCCAAGTATTAGGGAGACAACTTTTGTCCTCATATAGTAAACCTATAGATACAAAAACTATTGAAGATATTATTCAAAGACTTTTACAAATGAAAAAAATAAAAATATAAATATTTAAAACCTAATAAAATTTCATTCTTTTTCATTCCAAACTTTCAAAATTTCTCTAGCCATAGGCAGTGCATGAACAGATCCCCCACCAGGAGTATTTTGTGCAAAAGCAACTACAAGTAATTCGCTTTTTTCGGAGGGAGTAAAGCAAACGAACCAAGCGTGATCTAATCCACCTTCACCATCTTCGGCAGTTCCAGTTTTGCCTGAAACTGGAGGTAAATTGGAAACTCCATAATTAATTGATACTCCTGTGCCAGACTCTACTACTTTCCTAAGACCACTTTTTATCAACTGAATATTATTTGAATCAATATCGATTTTAATAAGTTTTTTATCTGAAAGATTTTTTTGATCTTTTTCAACTAAATAGGGAGTAACTAGATAACCTCCATTTGCAATTGCGGCATAAGCTCTAGCTATTTGAATAGGAGTAACTTGGACAACAAATTGTCCAATAGACATACTCGCAATATCTTCTGGGACCCATGGAGTTCTTCCTGGTTCGCCCCATCCTCTACCTTTTTTAGCCCATTCACTACTAGCTACTAATCCTTGATTTTCTTGTTCAGAAATTTCAATTCCAGATAAAGAATTAAAACCAAGTTTTCTGGAAATCTTATGAATTTCATCAACTCCTACACCATATCCGACTTGATAAAAAAATGTATTACTTGAAACTCGTAAAGCATCTTCATAACCTATTACTCCAAAACCTAAATCATTGTGTTCTCTAAAACATTGGCTTCCATAAGTGATGCATGGTTTCGTATCTAGCAGTGTATCACTAGGAAATTTGCCACTTTCTAAACCCGCTAAAGCAGTTACAATTTTCCATACACTTCCTGGATCATAAGCATTTAATGCTCTGTTAAAAAGAGGTTTTTCTGGAGAATTAAATATCTTATTGTATTCTTTTTCAGGCTTGAAATCCTTTGAAAAAAAATTCAAATCAAAAGTAGGCTTACTTGCCATCGCTCTTATTGCCCCATCTCTAGGATCCATTACTATTATCGCTCCTGCTTTTTTATCTTTAAGAACTGCCTCAGCAACTAATTGCAAATTAATATCGATTGTCAATTTAACATTTTCACCTTGTATTGAAGGTTTTATACCCAACGATCTTTGAAATTTTCCTAATGAATTTACTTCAACCATTTCGCCACCCCATTCACCTCTTATAAAATCTTCATATACATATTCAATTCCTGTTCTTCCAATTAAGTCATTTAATTTATAACCCTTTTTAGATAAGAATTTATATTCTGATTCAGTAATTGGCTGAGTATAACCAATTACATGGGCAGCAAGGGATTTATAAGGATAATTTCTAATTAATGTGGTTGCTATTTCAAAACTAATTAAATTCCCTTCATTTTCCTTGAATTTTATTAATTGATCTACATTTAAATCATCAAGAATACTTACTGAAAGCTTTTGATTTTTTAAACCATCAGAATATTTTTTTTGAATTACATTACTATCAATATTTAACAAGTTAGAAATGCTTGATTTATGTTTTTCCCAATTGCTTTTATTAATAGATTGAGGCTTTATTATTAAAGAATATCTAACTCTACTATCTGCTAAAACATAACCATTCTTATCTAGTATTCTTCCACGTATTGGCTGTGAAGCAATAAGTCTGATCCTATTCTCATCTGACATCTTCTTAAAAGATTCAAAATTGAAAAGTTGTAAAAAAATTAACCTAAATAAAATCAATAAAAATGAAATAGAAGAAAAAATAAGTAAGACTAAAGATTGTCTTTTTAATAAAATCAGTTTTTTATTAGGACTTGTTTTTTTCAAAAATATAAAATTTATTTAAGTATTATTTTTTCTAATAACGCAATGGTTAATTTTATTTCTTTAAGTCTATTGATTAAATCTTTATAGTTACTACCTTCATTATTCAGATTAAACTCGTCATTTTTTATACTGTTTGAATTTAAATTTTCATTCATGAAAATTATACTTTTTTAAGCAATTTGATCAACAATATAATTTTAAATAAGAAATTTATTTTTTCAAAATTATATTAACTTAGATACTTAAAAAAATTCAAAAAAAGATTAATTTAATTGATTTATATTTTGTTCAAAATAAGGATTACAACTATTCTTTGATATCCCTAAAGACCATCCAATAAATGAAGAAATAAATATTGTGACGATTAACGGCAAAATAGCTTGTTGAGTATTTTCAAGACTAAACCATTCCCTCCAGCTACTAAAAAATCTTTCTCTTTGAAATTTTCTTTTTTCATTTTCTAATAATCTCGCTTTTTTTGCGAAAGATTTTGTTACCCACTTTTCGAAAGGAATCTTTTTTATAATTGTCATTTTTCTCTCGACTTCTAACAATTGTCCGGAACTAAGATTAGGATGAAATGTACTTATCAATTCAAGAGTTTTTAAAAACATCTCAACAGTTGCATCTTTTATAAGCTTTTGCTCATGACTTAAATCAGCCCACTCTATTTCTGGATAAAAACGCTTCCTATTTGGAGAAATTTGAACCTCTGACATTTGACCAGGTTCTCTTAGCCATCTATTAGTATTTTCGTCAAATCTCCGCCAATATAAAAAAGGATTAATAAAAATTGTTTTACCAGATAGTTTGACTACATCTTGTTGAAGATGATAACTTATCTTTCTTTCAGAGTTTTTAGATTTTATCAAAAGTCTAAATTAATAATCTAATTAAAGATTATCTTTTATTCACTATTTTTCCAGAAATATGAAAGGATTAACTTAAAAATATTAAGTTATCGATAACTGCCAACGCTTCTTTAAATAATTGCAGTATTCACAATTTAAGGAAGGTTTTGGAAAAACATCAGAACGTAATAAATTGACCGTATCAATTATCTTATTTTCTACCCATGAAGTAGAACAATCTAATTTAATTAAATGTACCTCAAAATTCAATTGGTTATTAAATAACTCTTCATTTTTCTTACCATTGAAATATAAAAGATAAGCTTCTTTTGATACTTGAAAACCATTTTTTTTAAATAACCATTGATACATTTCTAATTGTCTCTTGTAAGCTTTTGCGTATTCGTATTTATTAAAAGTCTCAGACCAATCAAAATTATTTCTAGATGTTGCTTTTACATCAACGATAATAAGATCACCATTTTTTTTCTGCCAAATATCGTCCACAGCTCCACCAAAATCGTAGTTGTGTTCGATTGACTTATATCTGATCCCTTGAAAATTACTTCTCCAACGTTCCAAATCTTTGTGCTTAAAAGGCACAGCATCAATACCATATTCAATAAATAAAGGATGGGGCTCCTGAATTTTTCTGTAATAATCAAATTCATTTTTACACAGATTATCTACTGCGATATTTAGAGTAAATGGTAATGATGGTGGTTTTATTTTATATTTTTTGTCCAGCACACAACATCTTGGACAATTAAGATATTTCTCTACAGTAGATCTACTTAATTTAATAATCTTGCTCATTACAATTAATATCTGATTTAAAAATTTTTCTCCGCTCCAAGCCTACTGGTATAATTAGTTTGTTTCAATAAGACAGTTTTGCGGCAACCCATAGCCAACAGTAGTACGTAAAAGCTCATGAAATTTCATCCTTCAAAAGCATTGCTATAACATCAACATTATTTTGACTATATCTCACTTAAAACCGATCAATTCAAGTTATAAATGAGTTTATTCCCTTTTAATAGGATATATTCTAAAAGAAAAAGGAAACATAAGTCATTGCAATAGATGCTTTGGGACATATTTAATACATTTCTTGGGTGAGCATCAGGTGTGACTCAAAAGTGATATCTTAATAAATTAGGAATGTTTATACGATTCTTTTGTAGAGAATTCATTATGAAACTTTTCAAAAATACAAAGTAACTTAAGATAAAAAAAATTTAAAAATTCAATAATGTTTGCATGTCCAAATTGCAAGGAGAAATTAAAACTTGTTAAATCTAGTCACTTACAATGTATTAATAAATCTTGTCTCCTTCCTAAAAAGACATTTCCCATAATAAATAAAATACCAATATTAATTCCATTTAATCTTGAAGATTGCATATTACAAGATTCTTATTCTGAAAATTTTATAAATTTTGGTAGCAAAAAAAGAGATGCCTCCAACATAAAAATGAAAATAAAAAAAATTATTAGAGATTTAATATATGGTAAAAATATTAAAACAATTAAAAACTATAAATATCTTGCTGATCACTTAAAAAAAGACTCAAAAATATTAATTATAGGTGGCGGAACTATAGGATCAGGATCAGATTATTTCTTCTCAATGTGCAAAAAAAAAGCAATAAAAATAGATTCTATAGATGTTTATTTTTCTCAAAACATAACTGCAATTGCTGATGCTCACTACCTGCCTTTTGAGAATGAATCATATGAATTAGTAATAATTCAAGCAGTTTTAGAACATGTTATTAACCCCAATCGTGTAGTAGAGGAGATGTACAGAATACTTAAAAATAACGGTATTGTTTATGCAGAAACTCCCTTTATGCAGTGCGTTCATGAAGGACCTTATGATTTTACTAGATTTAGTCATTCAGGTCATAGATGGTTATTTAAGAAATTCAAAGAAATCTCATCAGGTGCACATCGTGGTGCCTTCTCTTCAATATTATTTATTTCGAGTTATGCAATTGCTGGTTTATTGAGAAATAAAACAATTGGGATTTTAATAAGAATTGCATTTACTAGATTAAGTAAATTTCTAGACTTGATTAATGATGACAAGTCTAATATTGATGTCGCTTGTGGAACTTACTTTTTAGGTATTAAATCAAATGATTATTCAAATGAAAAAAAACAAATTAAAATAGTAACTTTTTATAAAGGCGCACAAAAAAAGTAACATTTTCGGATGTTAAATATTGATATCTTAAAATTTATTCTTCAATTTTTCTCTACAAACTCTACGACTTCTACATAAAGACAGTCATGATGCTTCGAATGAGACAAGTGAGAAAGATCGGATCAGATCCTTTGCAAATAGGTTAAAAAAGACGGGTGATTGTTGGGTGATCACAAGTTTTTTAGACTATAAATGGGTTCTCTACTCTTGGACCCTTCCCTCTCAATATTATGGGGTAAAAATTAAAGTTTTTGAAACTTACATGTCTTTTGACACTAATGTTATTGCTTGAATATTCATTAACATAAGATGTTTGCATGAAAATCCTTGCAAAATGGCACTTAAAAACTGACGTGAGATATAGTTTTTTAAGATATAACTAAGTTTCTTCTCTCTTGATTACTCCCACTCTATAGTCCTGAAATTTAAGCAAGAAAAAAGTCAGTCATAGCAATGCATCTCAAGGCATAATTTTAAATATTATCTCGTGTGAAACCTGTGTGAGACCACTTTTAAGATCGAGATGATTTAATAAAAACTAAAAATTAATTACTCAGTCACAGTAAATTAAACAATTTTGATTTGTTGGATGTTCTCTACATTCTTTATCCCAAAAGTTTTGAAACTCAGGAGTACATTTTTCTAGTTCTTGTGGAGTCTCATTCAAGTTTAACCCTGCATAATTAAATGCAGTTAGGTATCTTGGAAGGACATTGAATTGATTGAATAGTTTCATAAGACCTCCTAGATCTATATCTATATTGTCCTCCTATTAACTTGAAATTCATAGAGTATTATTACCCGAGTAGAAGTGCTTTGTGGTTTGTTCGACTATCTTTTTTTATTAAGTAGTAGTAGAAATAATTCAGGAGTCAAAAGCACTTCATCGACTTTGTGGACAACGAGGTGCATACGACTCGAAGAGGGCAAACAAATGCTCTCTTATTTTTTTTTTTAAATTGCTGATTGTATGAACGCGATTATTGAACCTCACATATTAAAGGCATATGATCGCTAAATCTAATCCATTCCGAATAAGAACCTATTTCAACTTTTTGAGCATTTAATGCTTTTAGAAATAGAAAGTCAATGTGATAAGACTTATTTTCTTTTTTAGTATGAAAAAAAGTTGATTGCTTTTCATATCCATATTCTTCATTGAATTGATTGTGGTAAACACTCTTATAATCTAAATTGTGCAAGAAAGATTGAATATTCGAAAAATTATTCTGCTTGTTCCCTTTATCCCATAAAACAGAATTATTAAAATCACCACCCAAAATAAATTTATTTGATTGCACTAACCATTTTTTATAAAAAGACAAAGCATAAGAAGTATATCCGCTGAATTGTCTTCCAAATTTTGATGCTCTATGATTGAATGCCCAAACTCCCAAAATGTTTGTAAATTCAGTTTCTAAAGGAAGGAAATATATCAAACTTTGATTATTAAAGTGACTTATTCTTGCTTTCAAACTTTTTGTAACCAAGATACCAAGACCTTTTTTCTCATTTTTACCCACCCAGAAATAATCATAATTAGGAAAAAAGTTAGTTTTTAATCTCTCACATTCTTGAATAATAAAAATATCGCAATTACGTGGTTCTAAAATTTGAAATTTTTGGGCAAGATTTAGATTACAATTCCAAGTTAATAATTTCATAAAATCTATTTGACCATGAAAATACTCAGAATATTTTTTAAATATATCCTAAATGCTGATATCAAATAAAATTAGTCTAGAAAATCAAAAATCATTGTTAAAAATATCTTGTTGGAATTCAGATTGGGCAACCCCTTCTTCAAAGAGAGGCAAATTTTTTATTGAGAAATTTGACTCTGATATTATCTGTCTTACAGAAGGATACGAAAATCTGCTCCCAAAAGATGGATATATTATTTCTTCACATGAGGATTATGGTTATAAAAGCAAAAATGGTCGTAAAAAAGTAATTCTTTGGTCAAAAAATGAATGGACTGATATTGATCAATTAGGTTCTAAGGATATTCCATCTGGAAGATTCGTATCAGGCGTTACTAGTGGAATTAGAATTATTGGTCTTTGTATCCCATGGCGATTTGCTCATGTCAGCACAGGCAGAAAAGATCGCAAACCATGGGAAGATCATCTCTCTTTTATTCAAAACTTAAGTTTTTCAAATCAGAAAACTATTATTCTTGGAGATTTCAATCAGAATATTCCTAAAAAAAATCAACCCGAAAAAGTATTTTCTTCTTTAAATAATATGATTGATGGATTTAATTTATTGACTACAAATATGGGTCTTATTCATATAGTTGTTTCAACTGATTTAATTGCAGAGAGCATAGAAAAAATTGCCGCAAAAAATAATAGTGATCATGATGGTATCAATTGTTCAATTAAGTTTGCTTGATTTCTCAATGGAGAGGGAACGCAATTACGATAATGATGGATTAGATCCGTCCGAAGAGTATTTCAGAAAGAAGAAAAAATGTAATGATGACGATACCTATTTCCCTCCAGAGGAATCAGAACCACATTACTAGGAGCAAAGACAAATTTAAAATCTTGAATACAAGGTGTAGAGAAATTAAAAACTCTATGATTTCTCTATAGAGATAGATTTTTACCTCTATGTGAAACCTATGTGAAACCTCCATATTAAAATCCCTTGCCATCAGGTTTCAAGAGTTTCGTGTGAAACCCATGTGAAACCAATTTTTCTTGACTATAACTGGGTTTATACCCTACTTTTCATTCCCACTCAATAGTTCCACCCAAAAAGACCCCTTCACTTTGACTGGTATGACTGACTTGGGTTGAGTTAGGTATTTCGCAACAAACTCGCAACAAAGTAAAACACATAATTCTTTATACTTAACAACGATACTTATTGATTTAAGTGTATAGAAAATCAGTATGTTATGTCACAAGTTGCGTAGTAGTTAGTAAAAGAGATCCCTCTATTATCATTAATAGTACTTACTTCTGAGAATTTTCTTGAATTTAAATCTAGTGTTAATGCACCGGTTTGCGGTCCATCATTAATAGAAATCACTCGATCTAAAATTGCAACAATTTGATTATCCTTTTGATATTTAATTGAATAATCAAAATAAAGATCATAATTTTTTCCTTCATAAAGAAATTTTTGCAATTTAGTGATAGTTCTCGTTGTTTGATTAATTTCTAATTCAAAATTTCGATTCCTGTTTCCCCAATTTTCACTTTCCTGAGGTTTAAAGTGAGATTTTCCAGAACAAGTTAATTTAATAGTTTGAGCATTAACTTTTTCAGAAAACATAAAGATAAAAATTGGACTTATTGAAAAACTTATTGATATTAGAAATCTACAAAAATGTTTTCGAAATTTAATAAACAAAACTTTAAGAAAATAAATAACTCTTAAGAAGAAATTTAATAGTATTTGATTTCTTCATAAAGAAAAAAAAATATCTTGCAATAAACTGGCAACAAACCAACGAAATGAAATCGTAGTTATATTGTCATTTTGTCTTTAAAGATTTAGTAAAACAAACTCGCAACAAACCACAAGAATCAGGATATGACTACACTTTGACCCGATGGTTTATTCCCACTCAATAGTTCCAGGAGGTTTGCTTGTAATATCATAAACAACTCTATTAACTGAAATTACTTCATTTACGATTCTATTTGCAATCCTCTCCAAAATCTGAAAAGGAATTTTTGACCAATCGGCTGTCATACCATCTTCACTAGATACACATCGTAAAACTATTGGCCATGCATAAGTCCTTTTATCACCCATAACTCCTACAGTTTTTACAGGTAACAAGACTGCAAAAGCTTGCCAAATATCATTGTAAAGGCCTGCTTTATTAATTTCGTCTCTTACTATCCAATCCGCATCTCTTAAGCAATCAAGTTTTTCATTATTGACCTCTCCCAAAATTCTTATAGCTAATCCTGGTCCTGGGAATGGATGCCTTTTTATAATTTCATCCGGCAAACCTAAAGCAGCTCCCACTTTTCGAACTTCATCCTTAAAAAGTTTTCTTAGTGGCTCAACTAATTTAAATTGTAAATCTTTTGGCAATCCACCAACGTTATGATGACTCTTGATTTTTACAGCTATTCTTTCGCCAGTCTTAGGATCAATATTAGTACCAGCACTTTCTATAACATCAGGATAAAGAGTACCTTGAGCTAAATACTGAAAAGGTCCCAATCTATTACTTTCTTCTTCAAATACTCTAATAAATTCTTCACCTATTATTTTCCTTTTTTGTTCTGGATCTGTAATCCCTTTTAATTTGGCAATAAACCTTTCCCTTGCATTAATATATTCAACTTTTATATGAAATTTCTTATCAAAAAAATTCATTAAAAACTCTGGTTCCCCTTTTCTCATGAAACCTTGATCTATAAACATGCAAGTAAGCTGATTTCCAATTGCTTTATTTAGAAGGAAAGCAAGAGTTGAGGAATCAACTCCTCCCGATAAGGCAAGCAAAACTTTTTTATTACCAACTTGCTCTCTTATCCTGGGAATAGTTTCCTCTATATAGGTTTCGGTTGTCCAATCAGCCGGACAATAAGAGATTTTGTAAACAAAATTTTTAATTACCGTCATCCCAAACTCTGAATGTATCACTTCAGGATGAAATTGGACACCAAATAATTTCTTTACATCATTTGAAATTGCTGCATGGAGTGTGTTCTCGGTATGAGCAATTTTATTAAATCCATCCGGCAAACAATTAATAGAATCTCCATGACTCATCCACATAATAGATTTATCTTCTACATCAGAAAGGAGGTCAGATTCTTGATCTATATTAATTGGTGCTCTACCATATTCAGCTTTTTTGGTGGCTGAAATAACAGATCCTCCAAGTTCTTTGACCATTAATTGCATTCCATAGCATATACCAAGAATAGGAATTCCTAAATTAAAAATTTTTTCATCACACTTAGGAGCATTTTGTTCATATACAGAATTTGGGCCTCCACTCAAAATGATCCCTTTAGGATTAATATTAATAATTTCCTCAATTGAAATATAATTACTCACTACAAGAGAAAAAACATTAGTTTCTCTAATTCTTCTTGCAATCAATTCAGAATATTGAGATCCGAAATCTAAAATTAATATGGAAGGATCGCGTTCTTTTTTTGAAGTTTTTTGACTCATGTACAAAAGTTAGCTCAATTTATTTACAAAAGCATAATGGATCACAAATTAATCTTATTGAAAATGTGAAATATACTTACTACCGCAAATTCCAGCCCACCTTATTTTCCTTTTTCTATCAAAAATGATTGATGCGATTTCCATATCAGTTTTTAAATATCTATTTACATAAGTGAAAGAACGCTTTTCAATCTTATTTGATAAATTCTTGAATAATTTATCAGCTAAAGATTTATCAAATCGTTCAAGAATTAGCAATGCATCCTCAAGATTATTTAATTGAGTTAATTCAAGTATTATTTCAGGCGGTACCTTTTCTTGAACGGCTAAATAAACAAGAATCTCAATTCTTCCATCAGCTAAATGATTGTGAGTATGAAAAATACCACCTGCTAATTTAATTAATTTTCCATGATAACCAAAAAGAATTACAGTTTTAACTTTATTTATTGCAGCTTGAACTAATAATGGTCCTATCCAATTTCCAATTTTGATAATCGGCAAATTAACATTATAAGTTTTGGCCAAATTTAATCCATTTTCACCAATAACGAAAACAACTTGGCCTTTAAAATCATTTTGAATTAACTTTGCTAGATTAGTTTTTGCTTCTTCCAATTGATCAGATGATGCACTCGAATAAGTCTCAGCAGAAGTCCCAATAATAGATAATCCATCAACTATACCAAATGACTTATTACTTGTTCTTTCAGCTAGAAACTCCCCATTTGGGAAAATAATTTCTAATTTCAAATTAAAGCCCTTAGGAATAATATCTAATAAATTTTCATATAAAACTTCTTTTGCAAAATGAGAAATGCATATCTCTAATGTATCTTCTTTTATACCTACACCAGATCCTGCAATAATATTTATTGGAATTGTTTGAACAGGATTATTTAAAGAAATTTTATCTAAATAGGCTATTGCCCATATTTCTAAGTTTTGTGTAATGTCAAGATCTAAGCCAGACTTTGCAAAGGTAATTCCTAATGCATGGGAATCATCTTTAAGTAAACCAACAGAATGAATCTCGATTTTTATTTCTTTTTTTTCATTAGGAATTTTTATTAGTTCATAATGCTCAAATGGTAACCCTACTAGTTTTTTTAATGCTGACCTGGCAGCTCCAGCAACCCATAAAGGTAAAGAAAATCCTTTTTTCAAATCAAGTAATTGAAAAATATACAATGAGAACTAATCTAAGAATGACCTATTTCACAAAAAGTGGCCATACAACAAAAATTATCATTGATGATTCCTGGACCCACACCAGTTCCAGAAAAAGTTTTACAAGCATTAAGTAAACATCCAATTGGCCATCGCAGTAAAGAATTCCAAGATCTTGTAGAAAGTACTACTAAAAATTTACAGTGGCTTCATCAAACTCAAAATGATGTTCTAACAATTACTGGTAGTGGGACTGCCGCAATGGAAGCTGGAATAATAAATACCTTAAGTAAAGGAGATAAAGTAATTTGTGGAGAAAATGGAAAATTTGGCGAAAGATGGGTAAAAGTTGCTAAAGAATTTGGTCTAGAAGTAATAAAAATTGATTCAGAATGGGGAACTCCACTTGATCCAGAAGAATTCAAAAAAGTATTAGAGGAAGATAAACAAAAAGAAATAAAGGCAGTTATTTTGACTCATTCTGAAACCTCAACAGGTGTAATTAATGATCTTGAAACTATAAGTTCATATATTCGCAAACACAATATTGCCTTATCAATTGTTGACTGCGTTACGAGTATTGGAGCTTGCAATGTACCAGTAGATGAATGGGAATTAGATATCGTTGCGTCAGGATCACAAAAGGGATATATGATACCTCCAGGCCTTAGTTTTATAACAATGAGCCAAAAGGCATGGGAAGCTGCAGAAAAATCAAATTTACCAAAATTTTATTTAAATTTAAAATCCTACAAAAAAAGTCTTTTAAGTAACAGTAATCCATATACTCCAGCAGTTAATTTGGTTTTTGCTTTAGATGAAGCTTTAAAAATGATGAGAGAAGAAGGCTTAGATAAAATTTTTCTCAGACACAATAAACATAAATTAGCAATGAGCAATGCTGCAAAGGCTTTAAATCTAAAATTATTTGCTGATGAAAAACATTTAAGCCCTTCAGTTACTGCAATAAAAACTGAAGGAATTGATGCTGAAGAATTTAGAAAGACAATAAAAAATAATTTTGATATTTTACTTGCTGGTGGACAAGATCATCTGAAAGGGGAAATATTTAGAGTCGGGCACTTAGGTTATGTAAATGATAGAGATATCATTACAGTAATTTCTGCTATAGGTTTTACGCTTGTCAATATGGGTAAAATTACAGCCCAACAGGCTGGTGATGCATTAGTTGTGGTATCTAAATACCTTGAGGAAAATTAAATTAAGTTCCTGGCTCTTCAACATTTCCGCCTAATTCAACAATTTTTTTTCTAAGGACGATTGATTTTTTTTCATCACCCTTAGTTTGAGCTATTGCCAGAGCAAACTCTAATTTTTCGAGCTGGTGGCCACCCTCAATAAAAGATAATTTTTTCCTAATGTGGTTTTTATTATCTTTGTATGAAATTTGTGAAGACATAAAAATTCATGCTTTAAGTAATATTATGCCAACAAAAGGGGACATTACGAGAGGAAATCAAAAATATTATTTGACTATAAACTTAAGCAAATAAATTTTTTTCTAATATTATGTCCAAACATGACTAAAATTTTATGCCAAACATAAATCTCATATATTATCTTCTTGCTGGAGGCGTTTTTGGAGCTTTAGCTTTAAAAACAGGTATCCCTGCAGCCCCTCTTGCAGGTGCCTTAATAGGCGCAAGCTTACTTAGTATCAGTGGCAAAGTCGATATTGCAGAGTGGCCAATAGGCACAAGAACAATTTTAGAAATCGGTATTGGAACAGTTATTGGTACATCATTAACCAAAAACTCATTAATAGATCTTCAAACTTTATGGAGACCTGCTATTTTAATAACCTTTACTTTAGTTATTACGGGATTAGCAATTGGATTATGGACAAGCAGATTACTGAATATCGATGTGATAACAACAATTCTTGGTGCGGCACCAGGCGGCATTAGCGGTATGAGTCTTGTAGGGTCAGAGTATGGGGTAGGAGCTGCTGTCGCAACTCTACACGCAGTAAGATTAATTACTGTGCTTCTAATTCTTCCTTTAGTTGTGAAATGCTTGAATATATTTGGAGTAATTAAATCTTAAATTTCTATAGACATATGCTCAATAAAAGATATTTTTAAATAGAAAGACTTTAAACAATGAAGGGAATTAAAAAAGAATTAATTTTTATAACCCTAGGAGTTATAACTCCTCTTTCACTTCATACATTAAAAGTAAATGCAGGGTCATTTGGAGCTGAAATTTTCTGTACTATGAGAGATGGAGGTAATGATCATGAAAGTAGTTGGGATGCAGCATATACATATATAAAAAAGCAAAAAGGTGGAATTTTTAAAGTCTCCCCTAAACAAGCAGCAGCACAAATTACTGAATCAGTTATTAGAGATAGAGAAACTTTCAGCTATTGTGTTGAGTACCTAGATCAACTTCATCCAAATAGGAAACTAAGAAGAGATTTAGAAAAAGAAGAAAAAAGAAATGAAAAAGAAGCAAAAGATAGAGAAAACAAAAGGAAAAAATTAGAAAAAGAATTAGAAGAAACTAATAAAGAAATTTCTGAAGAATTTACTGATGAAACACTTGATAGATATAGTTATTAATCAAGTTTTTAGAAAGATAATAATTTTTTTCCAAATTTGCTAAATACTATTTTGTATCTAAACACACTAAAACATATTTTTACTGGTAAATATAGACTAAAAAAAGGTTAGTAATTATTGACTTTTAATATATTCAAGCCATTATTTATTTAACTAAATATTCTGAATGCATATTAATGATGCGGTGTTTTTAGAGGATTTATGTCCTAAGTTCAGATTGAGACAATGGCGAAAATCTATTCATAGGTTTACAGGAAAAAGTTGTATATATTGCGGAAAACCATCTGAATCTATTGATCATGTAATACCAAGATGCCAAGGAGGCTTAAGTACAACAGAAAACTGTGTCCCTGCATGTCTTTCCTGTAATGGGGATAAATCAGATGAAAATGCTTTGTCTTGGTATAGAAGGCAAAAATTTTATGATCCTCGAAGAGCAATGGCTATAAGAGCTTGGTTAGAAGGAGATTTAAGATTAGCTATTAGATTACTGCAATGGGCTAATCCTAACTTTAAGGTAAAAAATAAAAATTGCGAAAAAAATGACTCAGAATATAAAGCAGCTTGACTACCAAACATTACATATTTTTCTAGAGTTATAATTCTCACATATATTTTCCAATTCTTTTGGGGATTCCGGAAATATTAAAATTGTCGAAATTGCAAGAAGAAAGACAAATATTTTTTGGTAGAATTTAACATTAACTAAACTAATTTCTTTCTCTATAAGACGGGGATAACTTTTGCTAACACAGAAAGTTTTTGATTTTAAATCTGACTTAAGAGCTGTCTTCATCATTAATTAATACATATGTACTACTTTAAACCAGCATGAAGAAGTCTGCAAGTTTACTCAGTAATAAAAATAAATTTTTAATCTTAGGATGTGGTTTCAGCGGTAGTTATTTTGCAAAAACTATTAAAAAATTTGGTTGCAATGTTTTAACAAGCTCAAGATCTATAAGAAGGGATCCAAATAGTTTTGTTTTCAACAGTGAAAACGGTGTAGTTCCTAGTGAAAAAATTTTTGATGGAGTAACACATATTCTTAGTTGCATACCTCCAGACAAATATGGGAATGATCCAGTATTAAAAATTCTTAAAAATAAACTAAAAAGTTTGTCCCTTGAGTGGGTTGGCTATTTATCTACTACAGGAGTTTATGGGAACACCAAGGGTAATTGGGTTTCTGAAATTGATGAACCAAATCCTTTTCAAAAAAGAAGTCATAAAAGGTTAAATTGTGAAAAAGAATGGATTGAATCTGATTTACCTGTACAAATTTTTAGGTTACCAGGTATTTATGGACCTGGCAGATCCACTTTTGAGGCAATAAAAAATAAAAAAATTCGCGTTATATCAAAAAAAAATCAGGTATTTTCAAGAATTCATGTAGCTGATATTACAAATGCAATTATCTATTTATTACAAAATAAAAATTCCTTAAAATTTTACCAAGTTATTAATATTGCGGATGATGAACCCTGCTCTCAGATAGAGGTTATTCAATATTGCTACGATTTACTTGGTTTAAAAATGCCCAATCCAATTTTATTTGAAGATGCGAAAGAGAAATTATCACCTATAGCTCAATCTTTTTGGATGGAAAATAGAAGAGTTTCAAATAAACTTTTATGCGAAACACTCGGGTATACACTAATTTATAAAAACTATAAATTAGGCTTAAAAAATTGCTATTTAAAGAGTAAAAAATAAATTAAACCTTTTTATGAATTTTCAAAATACAAACAAAATATTGAAGGTAGTTTTAAGCGTTGGAGATGAGTCAGGTATTGGACCTGAAATAATTTTAAAAGCACTTTATTCCAATCAGATACCAAGAAATATTGATTTTATATTAGTTGGATCAAAAAAAAATCTACAAAATACATACTTATATCTTAGATCATTAGGACTAGAAAACCTTGCAAATCCAAAAAATTTCAAGATACATGATCTCGAAATTTCTTCATTAGATAATGATCCTAAATCAAGTTACGGTAATTCAAGTTTCCAATATTTAACGAAAGCAATAGAAATTGTAAAACAATATCCCAATTCAGCACTTGTAACTGGACCAATTTGCAAGAAATCTTGGTCTCTAGCAGGTCATTACTTCTCTGGTCAAACTGAAGTATTAGCAAAAGCATGTGGAGTAAAAAACGTTGGAATGTTATTTACAGCAAAATCACCAATTACGGGTTGGAGATTTAATACTTTACTAGCTACAACGCACATATCCCTTTCCGAGGTTCCAAAGAAATTAACTACAAAATTAATCCACTCTAAATTGGATCTTTTCAAAGATTTTTGTAATAACTATACTGATCAACCTACTTTAAAAGTCGCAGGATTAAACCCTCATGCCGGCGAAGAAGGGCTTTTAGGTCATGAAGAAAAGGATTGGCTCAATGATGCATTAATTGCGTGGAATGAGAAGAATAAAGATATTAGATTATTTGGCCCTTTATCACCAGATAGTTGCTGGAATTCTTCGGTAAAAGCATGGAATGACAAAAATGCTGAAAAACATGATGGCATTCTTGCTATGTATCATGATCAAGGTTTAATACCAATGAAAGTGATAGCTCTTAATTACTCAGTAAATACCACAATAGGTTTACCTTTTATAAGAACATCTCCAGATCATGGAACGGGATTTGATATTGCTGGGAAAGGAATTGCTCAATCTCAAAGCATGATTGAAGCTATTAAGACTGCCATAGAGATGACTAACAATTCAAGACTGCTTAACACGCATTAAAACTTGACCAAATTCAACTGGTGTTCCATTTTCAACTAGAATCTCTACAATTTCAGCATTAAATTCAGATTCAATTTCATTCATTAACTTCATTGCCTCCAAAATACAAATAGTTTGCCCGACCTTAACGTTATTTCCTACCTCGACAAATGGCTCCTCGCCAGGCGCTGCAGCCCTATAAAATGTCCCAACCATAGGAGATGTAATTTCAGTTAGGTCAGAACGTCCTGGAGGTGCCACCTGAGGTGCTTCAGGCTCATTAACAACTGGAATATTATCATTAATAGGTTTTTGATTAGCAATTTTCTGCTCATCAAATGATGTATTAGAAACTAAATTATTAATAACTTGATTCTGATCAAATACATTCCTTTTTATTTCGAGTTTAAAATCTTCTCCCTCTAGTAAGAACTCCTGTATATCACTTGTAGAGATTTTCTCTATTAAGCGATCTAAGTCATCATGTTCTAATTTCATAGCCATTAATTTTCACGTCCAAGATAAGTGTCATTTCGAGTATCAACTTTAATCATTTCTCCCACAGAAATAAATAAAGGAACCATAACTTGAGCACCTGTTTCTAGAATAGCTGGTTTCGTGCCCCCACTAGCAGTGTCACCTTTAACTCCTGGATCAGTCTCTGTCACTTTCAAAGTAATAGATATTGGAAGTTCTACTTCTAAAACTTTACCATTATGGAAAATTACATTAACCTCCATTCCCTCTTTCAAATACTTTGCGCCTTTTCCAATTTGTTCAGAGGTGAGTCTTGTCTCTTCAAAACTTGTCATGTCCATAAAAACATAATCACCAGACTCCACATAAGTATGCTGCAGGTTAGACTTCTCAAGGATAGCCTGCTGTACTGATTCTCCGGCTCGAAAAGTTTTTTCAACAACGTTGCCACTTTGAACTGATTTTAATTTTGTTCGTACGAAAGCAGAACCCTTACCAGGCTTGACATGTAGAAATTCTACAACACGCCAAACTTGTCCATCCAATTCGATGGTAGTACCTGTGCGAAAATCGTTACTGGAAATCATTCCTGTATTACATCCCCCAAGGATCATAAACCTGCAAGAGTGCTATGCAAAAATTCTTATCAAATCAGAACAAACTTTTCTTAATTCTATCGATTGTAATTTTACAGGTTTTTCTTTTAAAACCTATTCAAGTATTAGCTGATTTACCTACTGGAAATGCAGTAAAAGACCCTAATGCAATCCTCAGAAACGCACTCCCTATCAAGCAAGTTGAGTTACAAGAAATTCAACACAAATTGGAAGAAAC
>CACGDL010000016.1 GCA_902571795.1 uncultured Prochlorococcus sp. | reverse complement strand
TTATATTTTTTCTGAATGGGTTCTAGTGATTCAATAAGTTGTTCTGTAATTAATTTTTTAAATGTCCCCCATCCAGTCTCTGAGAAATCATTTTCACATTGAGAAATTTCTTTGCCAGATAATATTGAGTAAATCATCAAAAGATTTTTAGATTCTGGCCTCTCAGGGTTGTTAAATTCAATTCCAATAGAACTGTCACTTTTTGCTCTTTTTATTTTTTTTGTGATTATTTCAGGAGTATCTAATAAGTTAATGCGGCTGCCCTCATTAGGATCACTTTTGCTCATCTTTTTTGAACCATCAATCAAACTCATTATTTTTGACCCATTCTTCATGATTATTGGTTGAGGAATTTTTAGAATATTTTTATCCTTACTAAATCTGGCATTAATTCTTTGTTGTGCAATATCTCTAGCAAGTTCAAGATGTTGTTTTTGATCCTCACCTACTGGTACATAGTCAGCGTCATATAGAAGAATGTCTGCAGCCATTAGGATCGGATAGTCAAATAATCCAATGGATACATTATTTCCCTGTTGTATGGATTTTTCTTTGAATTGAATCATTCTTTCCATCCAATTTATAGGAGTCATGCAATTTAATATCCAACAAAGTTCTGAATGTGCAGGAATCTGACTCTGGACAAAAATTGAGCATATTTTGGGGTCTATCCCACAAGCGACGTACAAAGCTGCAGTAGAGATAGTGTTATTAGATAATTCTTTGGGATTATATGAAGCTGTGATTGCGTGCAAATCAACTACACATAGAAATGTTTCATATTCCTCTTGAAGCGTAACCCAATTATTTATGGCCCCAAGCCAATTCCCAATATGTAAATCACCAGTTGGTTGAACTCCCGAAAGAATTCTTTTTTTATTTGCCATCCTCTTCTACTTCGCTAGATTGAATTTCTTCAGTTGATGTACTTTTTACTGGTCTTGCAAATGGGTCAGGAGCTGTTTTTGTCTTTTCTTCATAGGGATTTTGCGATTGTCTACTCGGAGAAGAGTTTTTGTTATTTTTTGCATATTCTGTGATTGATCCAATTAATTTTTCGTCTTTGAGCATTTCGCTAAGTGTTCGTACAGAGAAGCCCAGAACTGCAACGGTAGATCTTAATTGAAAGGTCTCTTGTATTGATTTAACAGCTTTCATTTCGTTATCACTTAATCTTATGCGAAATCCTCCTCCATCTCTTCTGCCGCCGGATCTATCTCTAAAATTAGATCTTTCATTATTAGAACGCCCTCTGTAATTTTCTTGTACAGGATTATTACTGAAATTTGAATTAGACATCTTGATGTTTCTAAAGTTATTTAAATAGTCTATTAACTTAGCATCTTGTTATGCAATAAGTCTTTTTAAAAGCCTTATATTTTTATCTTTTGATTAACGACTTATGTAATTTCTCTTTTCTCATTCACAACTTGCATTAAAATAAAATTAGAGAAATAAAGCATTGTGTTTGATATTAGTAAAGACAACCTTTTAAAGGATTTCATAAGGTTCCCGAAAAAAAATCTTCTTTTTATTTTTTTATTTTTAGGTTTTGGGGAATGGTTTGTTAGTGACTTAATTCATTTTGCGGGAGGCTCAATAGGATTTTTTGCGTTGTGTTTTGGTGGATATTTTTACTTGAAGAATGATAAGCCTAAATTTAATGAGCCAAATAATTTAGATGGTTGGATAAATCTATGTAATGAAGATTTAAATTTTTTTGAAGAACTTGAAGCAACAAATGAATTAGAAAAAAAGAACTCAAATAGACAAAAAATACTTGAATCGATTTTTAATAGATGTGAAAAAGAAAAAATAAGTTGCATTGGACAAAAAGATTATCAGAGTTGTCAGTCAGTTTTGAAAAGTTATTTTAAAGCAGATAAGTTTGATTTTGATTTATACGAAAAACTTCCTAAATACAATTCTTCTCTAGTTATTCCAGAAGAAGCTTTGAAAAGTGATGCAATCTTATATTTTATAAACTTGCCTTTGTCGGCAAATGATTTCTTGTGGCTGGAAAAGTTTCCTAAAAATATGCCAATCTGGTTGGTGGCTTTAACTTCCAACGAAATTGAAGCAAAAAATCAGATAGAAGACCTAAAGTCTCAAATTTCAAGTGACTTTTTAAATAAAGTTATTACTTTTGATGTGAATAAGAATGAAATAACTAATATACCTTTTTCGTTAAGGAAGTTTTTGATAAGTTCATCTAAAAATATTGAAAATACAAAAAAAAGGCTATTGAAAGAACTTCATGTTGGCTGGCAATCTGAAATTGAAGGGATAAGAAGAATGCAATTAAAGGGTATACAAAGAAAAAATCAAATTCTTGTGGCGACAACTGTTTTCTTATCTCCTATCCCATCAATTGATGTTATGGCAATGACAGTACTAAATTCATTAATGATTAAAGAAATTAAGTCTATATGGGGATGTAATTGGTCTCCTGAAATTTTAGATAAAGTATCTAAAGAGGTTTTAAAGACTGCAATTGCTCAGGGAGTTATTGAATGGAGTGGACAGACTCTAATTGGTATAACAAAATTACATGGACCAAATTGGCTTGTTTCTGGAACATTTCAGGCTGTCAGTGCTGCTTATTTAACAAGAGTAGTATCAAGTTCTTTGGCTGATTTTATGGCAATAACAAAAGGAGTAGAAGAACCTGATTTGGATTTTATAAAGAAAAATTCTGAGAAAATTGTTGAAAAAGCTTTTGAAAAAGAAAAAATAAATTGGCAAGGATTTATTTCTGATCTTGGAAAACCACTTATGAAACTATCTTTTAGTTCATAATCTAAGGATGAAAGTTAAATATGAAAAAAAATATTCTTTTTTTAAGTTTGTTACTTATGCTTTCTCTTGCTTCAGGCTCTTGTAAGAGAATATCAAATAAAAATGACAGTAAAGAAGTAATACTTGCAAGTTTCACTGTTTTGGCAGACATAATTAGTAATGTTGCTAAAGATGATTTTATTGTTAGATCAATAACGAAACCTGGAGTTGAAGTTCATGGATACCAACCAACTCCAAGCGATTTGGTAAATGCCTCTAGTGCTTTTGTTTTTATTGATAATGGATTTGGATTTGAATTATGGGCTGAAAAATTTGTTTCTAATTTAAAAGTTAAAAGAATTACTCTCGCGGAAGATTTAGATCCTATTCTTATCAGTGAAGATTTCTATAAAGGGAAACCCAATCCTCATGCCTGGATTTCTCCAAAAAGAGGGATCCTATATGTAGATATTCTGGTTGATTCTTTATCAGAATTGAGGCCATCCAAAAGAAAATTTTTTGAAGAAAATGGAAAAATTTATAAAGATAAACTATCTAAATTAGATAAAGAATTCTCACTTTTTATTAATAACTTAAATAAAGACAGGAGGTATCTAGTAAGTTGTGAAGGTGCTTTTTCATATTTAACAAATGATTATGGATTAGAGGAAGTTTATTTGTGGCCAGTTAATGCTGAGAGTCAAATTACTCCCAAAAGAATGGCAAGAACCATCTCACTAGTTAAAGAAAAAAATGTCCCATCTGTATTTTGCGAAAGTACTGTAAGTAACGAATCTCAAATGGTTGTTGCAAACGAAACTGGTGCTAATTTTGGTGGAAATCTTTTTGTTGATTCATTATCTGATGAAAGTGGACCTGCTAGTTCCTATATAAAAATGCTTGAGCATAATTTGGATTTAATTAAAAAAGGGCTTTTTTGAATTATGGAATCAATCAATTATCAAAACTTTAGAATTGATGCAGAGAATATTTGCGTAGATTACAACGGTAAGGTGGCTTTGTATGATGCCAATTTAAGATTGAAACCTGGTCAGATTTGTGGGTTAGTAGGGATGAACGGTGCAGGTAAAACAACTTTTTTTAATGCTTTAACTGGCTTTGTAAATATTTCAAAGGGAAAAATTAGAATAAATGGAGAATCTTTAAGATCTGCTCAAAAAGATCAGACAATTGCTTATGTTCCTCAGAATGAGGGAATTGATAGTCAATTTCCAATAAGTGTTTGGGATGTAGTGATGATGGGAAGATATGGTTCGATGAATATTTTTAGGTGTCCTAGAGAGTCTGATGTTCAGGCGGTTAAAGATGCTATTGAGAGAGTTGATCTTGCAGATCATTTATCTACACCTATTGGAAACTTATCTGGAGGTCAGAGAAAAAGAACTTTTTTAGCTAGAGCAATTGCGCAAAGAGCGTCAATATTACTTCTTGATGAGCCTTTTTCAGGTGTTGATATAAGAACTGAGAAACTTATTTCGGAATTATTTATTCAATTTAAAAATGAGGGAAAGACTATATTATTATCAACGCATGATATGATTCATGTCCGTGAATTTTGTGATTTAGTTCTTTTAATAAACAAAACTGTTGTAGCTTATGGCGAGACCTCTGAAGTGTTTACCCCTGAAAATATTACTACCACTTTTGGAGGAATCTCACCTGATTTCTTGTTTGGACCTGAATCCTAAATTTTAAATTACATGGAGCTCTGTTCTTTTTTAACTTTAGATTCATTCATAACAGATCCTTTAACTCATGGCTTTATGAGAAAAGCACTTCTTATGAGTTCTCTAGTTGCAGCTGTTTGTGGTTTTCTATCAAGTTATTTGACTCTTAAAGGATGGGCTTTAATGGGAGATGCGGTGTCACATTCGGTAATGCCTGGAGTTGTGGTTGCTTATGCATTAGGCCTTCCTTTCTCATTAGGGGCATTTATTTTCGGAGTTGGTTCTGTAGCATTGATAGGGTTTATTAAGCAGAAATCTAGAGTTAAGGAAGATACTGTTATTGGGTTGGTATTTACTGGATTTTTCGCTCTTGGAATCGTATTGGTTTCTAAGATTAAAAGTAATATTGATCTGCACTCTATTCTTTTTGGTAGTCCATTAGGAATATCACTTTCAGATGTAAAACAAACTATATTCATTTCTTTATTGGTAGTAATCCTTTTATCAATTTTTAGGAAAGATTTAATGCTTTATTGTTTTGATCCTAGGCATGCAAAAACAGTTGGAATTAACGTATTTTTTCTTCATTATTTACTCCTCACATGCTTATCTTTGGCAGCTGTTGTGGGCTTGCAGTCTGTTGGAATTATTTTGGTAGTTGCAATGTTGATTACACCAGGGGCTACAGCGTATTTACTTACGGATAAGTTTGATAATATGACATTAATTTCAGTATTAAGTGCAATTATCTCAAGCCTCATAGGAATCTATGTTAGTTTTTGGTTTGATCTTGAAACAGGTGGATCAATTGTCTTGGCACAAACTTTTATTTTTTTATTTGCTTTTTTGTTCGCTCCAAGATATGGAATATTTAAGTTAAGGAAATTATTTGCTAGTTATAAATGATAGTGCTGGAAGAAACTTTAAATAAAAAGTGGAATTGGTGGCCATTATTCCCCTTATATCCTTATGGGAAAAAGAAAACAATTTTAAGAGAATTAATTCCTGATCAAATATGGTCTTTGGAACAAATACAGGGACTATATTATGTTGCGGTTCCAATAAGAATGACGGTAATAAAGGTTGATAATGGATTGATGCTAATAAATCCACTGCCACCAACAAAAGAATTAATAAATGAGTTAGAAAAATTAATTATGATACATGGCAATGTATTAACAATAATTCTACCGAGTGCCTCTGGACTAGAACATAAAATCGGGCTGCCAGCTCTTTCAAGAATTTTCAAAAATGCAGAAATTTGGCTTTGTCCTGGACAATGGAGTTTCCCCATAAATCTACCACTAGATTTTTTAGGAATTCCATCAAAAAGATCAAAAATACTGTTTGAGGAAGGTACTCCACACACAAACTCCTTCAAATGGTTTTCATTAGGTCCATTGAATTTAGGACTTGGAAGATATCAGGAGATAAGCTGTTACCATTACTCTACGAAAACTCTTCATGTCACTGACGCAATAGTTGGAATCGACTCCAAACCACCTGAGATATTTAATTCTGATCCAACTCCACTTCTTTTTCATTCTAGAGAGAGAGGAGATGAACCTTTGATTGACTCCATCGCACAAAGAAAAAAAGGATGGAAAAGGTTAGTTTTATTTTCATCTTTTTTGAAACCAGGTAAATTAAATATTCCACGTTTAAAAGAAATATTTAAGTATTCATTCAAAAAAGATCTTAGAAATTGGAGATCCCATTTCGGTATTTATCCCTTTTTATGGGACGAAGATTGGGAATCCTCTCTTGCTGAAATAATGGGTAAAGATACTCCTAAGATTCAAATTGCACCAGTTTTACAAAAATTAATTTTTCCGCGATCAAAAGAAGTGTTAGTTAAGTGGTTAGAAAATATAAAATCTCTTGAAGATATGGAATATTTAATTCCAGCTCATTTTACGGCACCTATTAAATTTAAAATAGAAGATTGTCAAAAATTAATTAATGAAATTAATTCCCCAAAGTGGGACAAACTACCTGAGGATAATAAATTTTTGATGGGTTTATATAAAAAGTTGTATGAACTAAAAATAATTCCTGAAGAAGTTAATCTTTAAGCGATATTATTCTTCAATAGACATGTTTTCATCATTCTTAAGAGTTTGTTCCAGTTCTTTTCTTTGTTCCATTTGTCTTAAAAAATATCCTGTCATCATTGCGGAAGATAATAAATTTGCAATGTTGTCTTTTGAAGATGTTATTTTTACATCAAATTGATCTGAAGGAAGCATTCCAAGAAGACCTTGAACATTATGTCTAATAATCTCTTGAATATCTTCACTAGCTGATTTTGCTACTCTCTGCAAAACTTCTGGAGATTGTTTTTGTAAATATTGGATCAAATCATTCTCATCGTTTGGATCATTATTTTCAGTAGCAAGAAATTCTGGATTAAACATTTCTACAACTTCAAGATATAAAAACCCTACAACATCACGTACCCATTAATTTAAATTATTAAGGGCAGGGAACCGAATAGGTCCAATTTTATTAAATGGCCAATATCTAAAAATTGCTTTACCAATAACCTTTTCATAGGGTAAAAATCCCCAAATATGTGAGTCCATACTGTTATTTCTATTATCTCCCATCACCCATAATGATTCTTCTGGGACAATAAAAGGCCCTATAGAATAATTAATATTTTTGTCAAAAACGTAATTTTTTTGAGCGATATCATTTAAATAAAGGCTACCATCTCTTACTTCTACCTTGTCTCCTGGTATTCCAATTACTCTTTTTATAAGTGCAGTATCTGCGTCATAACCCGCTTTAATTAATTGTTCAGGAACGTTAAAAACAACTATTTTATTTTTAAATTTTGAAAGATTTGATTTGGATGTGATTTTGGGGGTTAATTTCTCAACCAGAATTTTATCTTGTATTTGAAGAGTTGGAAGCATTGAACCGGATGGGATCCATCTTGGCTCTATAACCTGCCATCGTATAATTAAAGCTATAGATATCCAGATTAAAAGATTTTTTAAATCCTTTAGTATTGAATTTCTTTTTTCTTGAGTTCTAGACATGTTTTATTTAATTCAGTTATAAGGAAAATCCCAAAGCATTTATATAAATTATGACATCATCTAATGAATGCAAAAATTTTCTTAGAAGTTTACAACTTTTGAATCTTCTTATAAAAATTGGAGTTCAAAATTTAATACTATGTCCAGGTAGTAGATCAGCACCTTTAGCAATAGCTGCTGGAGAATTAAATAAATTAGGACTGGTAAATATTTTTAATTCAATAGATGAGAGATCTGCGGGATTCCACTCTCTTGGGATTTCTGCCGCATCAGGTAATATTTCTTTAGTTATAACCACTTCTGGGACTGCCGTAAGTAACTTATTGCCAGCAGCAGTTGAGGCAGACCGATCTTGTAAAGGTATTATATTTCTTACTGCTGATAGACCCATAAGATTAAAAGATTGTGGCGCTAATCAAACAGTAAATCAAGAAGATTTTTTGAGTTCAGTCTGCAGAACGGTTTTAAGTACAAATCTAAATGGACTTCATGAAACACAAGAAAATGAAATTTTGAATTTAGTTCGAATTACTGAGAAACAAATATCAACCTTCCCTGGTCCTATTCATTTAAATATTCCTATTGATAAGCCTTTAGGTATTTCATTTTTAAATAAAAAAAATGTTTTAGAGGTTTTTGAGAGAATTTATTTAAAGAAAAAATATATATTTCAGGAAGTTGAAATAAAGTCTGATAAAAACAAATTCTTAGAAATTTCAAAAAGTTTGAATTTAGATAAATCCGGCATTATTTTGGTAGGTCCCTATCAAGGTTCCATTAATGATTTAACTTCTTTCAATAAATCTTTAGAACGATTACAAGAAATTACTGGTTGGCCAGTATTTGCTGATCCTGTTTCAGGAGTTTATTCCGATTTGAGAGGATTAGTTGTGAATTGGGAATTAGTCCTAAGAAAAAATAAAAATTCAATAAATTGTCATCAACTTTTGAGGCTTGGCCCCATGTCATCTTCAATTGATTTGGAGAAGTTTTTAATAAACTTTGAAGGGATACAAATTCTTATAAAAGAAAAAAACTATAGAAAATTGGACCCTATAAAAAAATCATTAGAATATGATTCTGGGCTATCAAATTTTACTAATCTATTGTTAGAGGAATTATCAATTAACCAAAAAAACAAAAAGGCTCTTATTCCGATGGCTCAAGATCTAATAGGGGAAGGCGAGCAGATAAAAGAAATTTTAAAAGAGAAAATTACTCAAGATAATCAAATTACTGAGTATATGCTTGCAAATCTTGTTCCAAAAATTTGGCCAGCTGAAAATCCTATAATGCTCTCCGCGAGTAGCCCGATTAGAGATTGGCTTACATTTTCTGAAAATGGCACTTTAACAAGAAATTGTTTCAGCTTTAGGGGGGCTTCTGGCATAGATGGCACTTTATCTCTTGCGTTAGGTATTTCTAGAATTGAAAATCCACTACTTCTTGTGACTGGAGATTTGTCTTTTATTCATGATATAAACGGTTGGCTGATTGAAAATTCAATCGAATTGAATTTAACAATTCTGCTGATAAATAATAATGGCGGAAATATATTTAATCGAATTTATAAAGAAAATTTAAAAGAAGATGAATTAAAAAAACTTTTTCTTATGCCAAAAGAAATAAACTGGCCAAAACTTGCAGAGGGATATCAAGTAAACTTTAAAAGTGTGTCAAATTTTAAAAAATTACGAGAGGCATTCGATTGGAGCATTTCTATGCAGAAATCTGTAATAATTAAAGTTGATATTGATCCAGAAAATGAAATTTGTGAAAAAAATGACCTGCTAGAAAAAATAATTGGCAGTTAAATTTATCATTTTCAATCTTTGAATAATTAGGATTCATGAAAGTATTACCTGGTGAAGCTACTTTAAATTGGTCAGAATGCAAATCTTACGAGGATATATTGTTTCATAAATCAGATGAGGGAATTGCGAGAATTGCAATTAATCGGCCTGAAAAAAGAAATGCATTTAGGCCGCAAACTGTCGATGAACTAATTAACGCATTTAATATTGTAAGAAATGATGAAACTATTGGAGTAGTTCTTTTTACAGGTGCGGGACCTGACAAGAAAGGTATTTATTCTTTTTGCTCTGGAGGTGATCAGAGTGTAAGAGGTGAAAATGGATATAAAAATGATGAAGGGAAGCAGAGATTAAATGTACTTGAACTCCAAAGATTAATAAGAAGCTTGCCTAAAGTGGTTATTGCCTTAGTCCCTGGTTTTGCAATTGGAGGAGGTCAGGTACTTCATTTAATTTGTGATCTCAGTATCGCCTCTGAAAATGCAATATTTGGTCAAACAGGTCCAAGAGTTGGTAGTTTTGATGGGGGATTTGGATCTAGTTATTTGGCAAGACTTGTTGGTCAAAGAAAAGCAAAAGAAATTTGGTTTTTATGTAGAAAATATAATTCCAAGGAAGCTCTTAGGATGGGCTTAATAAATGCAATTACAAAGATTGAAGAATTAGAAGCTGAGGGTGTAATCTGGGCAAGAGAGATTTTACGAAACAGTCCAACTGCTATTCGTATTCTTAAAGCTTCTTTTAATGCGGAAAATGATGGGATTGCGGGTATTCAAGAATTATCTGGATACACAACTCAATTATTTTATTCGACTGAAGAAGCTCAAGAAGGTAGAGATGCCTTTCTTGAAAAGCGTCCACCAGATTTTTCTGATTATAAGTGGACACCCTAGTATATTTTTCAAAAGAACTTTTTAAATAATTATCAATGAGAATTCTTCTTGCCGCTGCTGAATGTGCTCCAATGATCAAAGTTGGAGGTATGGGAGATGTGGTTGGTTCTTTACCTCCATCTTTGATAAAACTTGGTCACGATGTAAGGGTGATAATTCCAGGATATGGGAAATTGTGGAGTCTTTTAGAGGTATCGAATGAACCAGCCTTTAGAGCAAATACAATGGGAACTGATTTCGCTGTATATGAAGCAAAACATCCAACTCATAATTATGTGATTTACCTAGTGGGTCATCCAACATTTGACTCTGACCAAATATACGGAGGCGAAAATGAGGACTGGCGCTTTACATTTTTTGCTAGTGCCACTGCAGAATTTGCCTGGAATTGTTGGAAACCTCAAGTTCTCCATTGCCATGATTGGCACACTGGAATGATTCCTGTGTGGATGCATCAGGACCCCGAAATTAGCACTGTCTTCACGATTCATAACTTAAAATACCAAGGCCCTTGGAGATGGAAACTAGAAAAAATGACTTGGTGCCCTTGGTATATGCATGGAGACCATACAATGGCTGCGGCAATGTTGTACGCAGATAGAGTAAATGCTGTTTCTCCGACTTATGCAGATGAAATTAAAACTCATGAATATGGGGAAAGCCTTGAAGGATTACTTAATTACATTTCAGGTAAATTAAGGGGAATTCTCAATGGGATAGATCTTGATGAATGGAATCCAGCCAAAGATCCAGTTTTACCTGCAAAATTTAATACTAATAATTTAGAAAATAGGCTAGAAAATAAGAAAATTTTGCAGAGAGAAATGGGGCTTGAAGTTAATCCTGAAAAATATCTTTTAGGTATGGTTAGTAGGTTAGTTGATCAGAAAGGGGTTGACTTACTTCTGCAAGTTTCAAGAAGACTTTTATCATATACAGATTCGCAAATAGTTGTTTTAGGGACAGGAGATAGATATTTAGAGTCAGGATTATGGCAACTTGCATTAGATTATCCAGGAAGATTCTCAGTATTTCTTACCTATGATGATTCTTTATCAAGACTCATATATGGTGGCTCTGATGCATTCTTAATGCCAAGTAGATTCGAACCTTGTGGCATTAGTCAACTGCTTGCTATGAGGTATGGCTCTATACCAATAGTAAGGCGAGTAGGAGGTTTAGTTGACACAGTTTTACCTCATGATCCAGTAAATAATAGTGGCACGGGTTTTTGCTTCGATCGCTTTGAACCTATAGATTTCTATACATCTTTAGTAAGGTCTTGGGAGGCCTTTAGGCATAAAGATAGTTGGGAATTATTACAAAAAAGAGCAATGAGCCAAGAGTTTAGTTGGCAAAGATCTGCAATCGAATACGAAATTATGTACAAAGATGTTTGTGGAATAAAAGAACCATCTCCAGATTTTGCTGAAGTTGAAAAGTTCTCTTACGGACAATCTGCTGATCCATCTTTAAAAAAAGTATGACTTAATTTTTTTATGGAATTCTCTTTATCAGAATTAAACAATGTTTTGGGGGATATTAAAAATCTGAGCGAGGAGAAAAGAGATTTTTTAAATTTTAAAAATATAAGTATTGATAGTAGAACTTTATTAAAAAATGATCTATTTATAGCTATCAAGGGTAAAAATTTTGACGGACATAGTTTTCTTCCTGAGGTTTTAAATAAAGGAGTTAAATCAGTAGTAATTAAAGAAGGGATGCAGAGATTACTCCCTAGTAATTTCCCTTATTGGGTTGTAAATGACACTTTAGAGGCATTTCAAAAATTAGCATTGCTAAAAAGAAAAAAACTAAATATTCCCATTGTCGCAATTACTGGTTCAGTGGGTAAAACAACAACAAAAGAAATGATTGGTGGAGTTTTAAATAAACTTGGAAAAATTAAATTATCTCATGCAAATTTCAATAATGAGATTGGAGTTGGTCTTACTATTCTTGCTGCAGATATAGAAGATAAAATTTTAGTTCTTGAGATGGGGATGAGAGGTCTTGGACAGATTGAGAATTTATCTAAATATAGTGAACCCGATATTGCAGTTATTACTAACATTGGCACAGCTCATATTGGATTATTAGGCTCGAAAAAAAATATTACTTATGCAAAGTGTGAAATTAGTAAGTTCTTAAATCCAGAGGGAGTTGTAATAATTCCAGCAAATGATCTATTCCTAGAGAAAACTTTAAAAGAATTTTGGAAAGGTAGAGTGATAAAAGTAAAACTATTAAATATAGAAAATCAAAATGAAAGTTTTGAAAAAGATGATAATTTGCTAGGAATTTATAATCCTTCTAATAAATCAATTTTAATTGAAGAAAATATCTTTGAAATTTCATTTGAGGGATTTCATAATGCTTCGAATTTCTTATTTGCTTATGCAGTTGCTAAAGAGCTAGGCATTGATTTTGAAAGCATTAATAAATTTGATTTTGCAAGTTTAGAGGGAAGGAATAAAATTCTTAAATCAGTAAAAACAACAATATATGATGAATCATATAATGCTTCGCCTGAGTCAGTAAAAGCATGTATTAAAAACCTGCTTGAAAAGCCGAGAAATAAATTTTTCATATTTGGAAGTATGAAAGAATTGGGAGAAGAATCTGAAAAATATCATAAAGAAATATTCAGCTTAGTAAATAATTCAAACATAGAAAAATGTTTTTTTATTTGCGATAAAAAAAATGAAAAAATTTACACCAATTATCTAAAAGATAAGAAAAAATTTTTAATTTTAAATAATATTAAAGATGTACCTAAAGAAATAAACAAATCCACAAAAAAAGGGGATTCTATTCTCATAAAAGGGAGCAGATGTTGGCGGCTTGAAAATATTATTGAATTAATTAATTAGATCAAGATTTTTTTCTTTTCCAATTTTCTATATTTACTTGCTTAGTTCTTGAGATTGCCAATGAATTATCTTTGGAGTCTTTGGTTATCACTGAACCAGCTCCTGTTGTTACTGATTCCCCGAGATTTATTGGTGCTACAAAAACTGTATTTGCACCAATACTGGAATTTTTACCAATTTTTGTTTGATATTTTTTCTGACCATCAAAATTTGCAGTAATAGTTCCTGCTCCAATATTTGTAGATCTTCCAATAATAGAATCGCCAATATAACTTAAGTGGTTTACTTTAGATTCTTCCTCTATTTGGCTATTTTTAATTTCAACAAAATTACCTATTTTACTAAAGGAAGATATTTTGGAGTTAGGTCTTATATGACTATAAGGGCCAATTTTTATATGATCAATTATTTTAGAAGCATAAACAGTAGAGTTTGAAATTTCACAATGTAATCCTACATTAGAATTCTCAATAAAAGTATTTGGTCCGATAATGCAATGACTATTTATTTTGGTATTTCCTCTTATATGTGTATTAGCCTCTATAATTACATCCTTACCAATTTCCGCTTCTTCACTAATTGAACAACTTGCTTTATTTATAAAAGTTACACCATTAAGCATATGCTTTTCTTTAATTGAGTTCTGAATATTTTCCTCGCACTCTGATAGTTGAATTCTGTTATTAATTCCTTGAAGCTCGCCATTATCCTCTACCTCGAGACTTAAGGAATTCTTTAGCAAAGATACTGTATCTGTTAAGTAAATTTCTTTTTGATTATTATTACTTTGCAAGGTATTAATTATTTCTGACAAGTTGCCCCAGTTAAAACAGTAAATACCTGCATTTATTAATGGATTTTTTCTTTCTAGATCATTGCAATCTTTTTCTTCAACAATTCTCTCTATATAATCCCCATTTAAAAAAACTCTGCCATAACCATGAGGATTTTTTTTCTTTGAAGTAATTAAAGAAACATCAGCATTTTTCAAATCATGTAAATATAAAAGTTTTTTTAAAGTGCTAGGCCTAATGAGTGGCACATCGCCGTTAAGTACCAAAAGGTTTCCTTCATGTTTTTTTACTTCTCTGCAAAGTACCTGAATAGCATGACCGGTTCCTGATTGAGGTTCCTGAATAACAACATGAATTTTTTTATCGTTTGGGATTGCCTCTTGTACTTCTTTTGATTTGTATCCAGTAATTACGAAAATTTGATCAGGTTTTAATTCAACACATGAATCAATTACTCTTTTTAGAAGACTTTTCCCAGAAACTTTATGTAAAACTTTTGGCAATGAGCTTTCCATCCTAGTACCCTTGCCTGCCGCTAATATCGCAACACTTAACATGTTTATTTGAAATCCTTATTTAAATTTAACTCTTAAGGGATAACTTCGTCATTCCCCATTTCTCTCTCCATTTATTTGTTGATAATAAATTTGATAATAATTGCTCATCTAATCTTTTCTTGAGTATATCGTCTTTACTTGATTTTAAATCTTGATCTCTATAAGGGATACTAGCTTTTGTTAAGAGATGCTCTTCTTCCATTAAAGATAAATTTTCAAAATTGAAATTGGGTTTCAATTTATTCTTATCAAATTCTGATATTGCGACAGTTCCCTGACTCCAAAAAGTTCTGTTATTGAAACTTGGTTTAATAGTAAAAATCTCTAATCCAAGATTTCTTAAAGTTTTTCTTACTGCTGCTGAAGAAGAATAAGTTATTAAATAACCCTGAGAATTGAGCGTTTTTGTGACTTTAGATAAAAATTCAACTGTCCATAATTGTGGACATTTTTGAGGAGAAAAACCATCTAAATAAATTAGATCGAATTTAATAGATGAAGGAATAAAGTTGATTTTTTCTCTAGCATCACCCCACAAAACATTGCACCTAAAAAATTGATCCTTAAAGTAATTTTTTTGATACAATGATGCAAATATTTTTTTGACTTTTGGAGCCCATAATTTTTGGAAAGATTCACTTCTAAGAGAATATTCAAGAGGCTTTTTATCAATCTCCAAAGCATACAAATTTAAATTCGATTTTTGTTTAATTAATTCATTTAATAAAGAAGCGGAATTGTATCCTAAACCAAAACATATATCCAAAACATTAAGAGATTTCCCCTTAAATCTTTGCAAATTAGAAGTAGCTGTAAACTTTAATTTTGTCTCCTCTAATGCTCCTATTGAACTATGGAAATTCTCTTGAAAAAATTTACTTCTTAGAGAGTAACTCCCATCCTTCGTTAAAACTTCAGTTAATTCAGACAAAAACTTTTAAGTCAGTTAGTTAGTTTGGCAAGGTCTTCCCAAAAAGTGGGATAGGAGACGCTAGCAGCATCAGATCTCATGATTTTTGAAGTGCCTTTAGCAAGAAGTGAAGCAATAGCTAGACTCATAGCAACTCGATGATCCGTCTCACTGTCTACCTCAGCAGAATGAAATTTTGATTGACCATTAATAATTAGCCCATCCTCTTTTTCTATTATTTCAGCACCGAATTTGTGCAACTGTCTCGCCATGACTTTTAATCGATCTGTTTCCTTAACTCTTAATTCTTGGGCATCCTTTATTTTAGAAACTCCATTACAAAAACAGGCAGCTACTGTAAGGATAGGAATTTCATCTATAAGTTTTGGGAGAATATCTCCTTCAATATTGAATGATCTCAAATTATTTGAAGTCTTTACTTTAATAGATCCAATAGGTTCTCCTGCAATAGTTGATTTATCTAAAATCTCATAATTACACCCCATTGAATCCATTATTTTTAAAATCCCTGTTCTAGTGGGATTTAATCCGACATTCTGAATCAAAACCTCTGAATTTGGAACAATAGATGCGGCAATCATCCAAAAGGATGCAGAGCTTATATCTCCAGGGATTAATATTCTCTGACCAATTAAGTTTCCCCCTGACTTTATAACTACATTCCTTCCTAATTCTCCTCTGATACTTATGTTTGCTCCAAATGCTTTTAACATCCTTTCTGTATGATCTCTTGAAGATGCTGGTTCAATAACAGAAGTAGTTCCAGAAGCATTGAGGCCTGCCAATAATATTGCCGATTTCACTTGAGCACTTGCCACTGGAGTTCCAATAACGCATCCTTTAAGTTTTTTTCCATCAATTGAGATTGGAGCTTTGTTACCGCCTTCTCTTCCAGAAATTTTGCCACCCATCAAAGATAACGGTTTTCCAACTCTCCTCATTGGCCTTTCGTTGAGAGAATCGTCCCCGGTTAAGATGAAATTCTTACCTTCTTGTGCTGCTAATAAACCCATTAATAACCTCATAGTGGTGCCTGAATTTCCGCAATTGAGAATTTCTTTTGGCTCTTTTAATCCATCAAGACCCATCCCTGAAATCGTAAAAGGCTCATCTTTTATTATTTTTGGAATATTTACACCTAATTTCCTAAGACAATCTGCAGTTGAAAGTGGATCTTCAGAATATAAAAAACCCTCAATAGTCGTCTCACCTTTAGCAATACTTCCTATTATTAAAGCTCTATGAGATATAGATTTATCTCCAGGTACTTTTACTTTTCCTTTTAAATTAACTCCACCTTTTATTGTGCGGATATTATTCATTTTCAAATTAAAAACTTGATAAGATTTCTGTAAAAACAAATTATTTATATATTATCAATAAGTTTGTTTTTAAAAAAAAATAATCAAATTAAGTAACTGTTTTCTATAATAGGAACAGAAAAAGGGGCTTAATTATTAATCTTACTTATTATCACGTTGCAAAGGATGTTCCAGAAATAAGTCCAGACATTGCAGTTGTTATTGATGTTTTAAGAGCCACAACCACAATTTCTTGGGCTTTAAAAAATGGAGCTGATTCAATACAAGTTTTTGCAGATTTAGATTTATTAAAAGAATCTGCAATTAAGTATCCGGCTGATGAGAGGCTAATGCTTGGAGAGAGAGGCGGGCAAAAGATTGAGGGCTTTGATTTAGGGAATTCTCCTTTATCAGTTACAAAAAAAGTTGTTAACGGTAAAAGACTTTTTATGAGTACGACTAATGGGACTAAATCATTGCAAAAAGTTCAAAATGCAAGCCATTTATTTGCTATGGGACTCCCAAATAGGAAAGCAGTTGCCGAGAAAATTATTTCATTAAAAAGAGAAAATCTTTTAATACTTGGTAGTGGTTGGGAAGGCTCGTATTCACTTGAGGATTCCTTAGCTGCAGGTGCTTTGGCCGCATACTTGCAACAGAACTGTGATTTTGAAATTAATATATTGAATGACGAATTACAGGCTGCTTTGGCACTCTGGAATTTTTGGAAAAATGATATTTTGAAGTGTTTAAAAACAGCAACCCATGGCAAAAGATTGACAAGTCTTGGAGATTATGAGGATGATTTTAAATGTTGCGCTGGACTTGATTGCTTAGATATTGTTCCAGCTCAAGTAGAAAGAGGTGTGATTCGTGCCTCATGATTTACGAATTGGTTCACTAGGAGTAAAGACTTGACTGATTTTTTGGTAGCTGCATTGCAAATTACGAGTACTTCAAATGTTGAAGCAAATTTTATTGAAGCAGAAGAACAGATTGAATTGGCTGCTAGAAGAGGTGCTGAGTTAATAGGATTGCCAGAGAATTTTGCTTTTTTAGGAGGAGATGATGAAAAACTTAGACTAGCTTCTGAATTGTCAGAGAAGTGTACAAATTTTTTAAAAACTATGTCACAAAGATATCAAGTCTTTCTTTTGGGAGGAGGGTATCCTGTCCCTGCTGGTGATGACAGTCATACTTTTAATAGGTCAGCCTTATTTGGGAAAGATGGACAGATTTTGGCAAAATACGACAAGATTCATTTGTTTGATGTTGATTTGCCAGATGGAAATTTATATAAGGAATCATCTACTATTTTATCTGGGGCAGAGTATCCACCTGTTGTAGATGTCCCAGGATTATGCAAAATAGGATTATCGATTTGTTATGACGTTAGATTTCCTGAACTATATAGGTATTTGTCCTCGAATGGAGCAGAGCTAATAATGATTCCCGCAGCTTTTACAGCATTTACTGGAAAAGATCATTGGCAAATCCTTTTACAAGCAAGAGCAATTGAGAATACATCATATGTAGTCGCTCCAGCTCAAACTGGGATTCATTATGGAAGAAGGCAAAGTCATGGGCATGCGATGGTAATTGACCCTTGGGGTACAGTTTTATCTGATGCCGGAAAAACTCAGGGAGCTGCAATAGCTCCTGCTGATAAAGAAAGAGTAAAGAAAATTAGGGAGCAGATGCCAAGCCTTAAACATAGAAAAAATAAATTTTTTTCAAACCAATGATAAAGTTTTTAGATAATAAACTTTTTCGTTATTTATCAGTTTTTTTATTTTTAAATTCTTCAATCCTTCCAGTTAAATCTTCAAGTGCTCTTGCGGCATGGGCGATAAATACTAATGGGGTTTTAGAATTAAGAACTAAATCAAATACAAATTTAAAAGCATACTTTCAGAAGGCTAACCAAATATCGGGAGATAGATTCTGGGTAGATTTTCCAGGAGAATTAAAAAATCCCAGAACAATAAAAGGTAATGGCCCAATAAAAGAAATTAGATTAGGTAAACCAGATAAGGGTAAAACAAGACTAGTAATTGAATTTAAGGAAGAGATCTATTTGAAACCTTTGACATGGCAAATGGTTGGCTTAGATCAAAATAGATGGAGAATTAAACTATTTAACCCAAAATATTCATTCAAAAAGATTAGTGAAGGCTTAGTTGAAAAGAAAAGAGGAAATATCAAAGCAAATCAAAATTTAATTCATAAGAAGAAAAACAATTATGGTTACTTGAAACTACCAGAGATAAAACGAAACAAGTTTGAGGTTGTAATCGATCCAGGGCATGGAGGACCTGACCCAGGAGCAATAGGTATTGGTGGTATTAGAGAAACAGATGTTGTTCTAGAGGTTTCAAAAATAGTTAAAAAATTACTTTCTGATAAAGGCGTCAAAGTAATGTTGACTAGAACAAATGACGTTGATTTGGATTTACCTCCAAGAGTCTCCATTGCTAATAATACGGATGCGGATATTTTTGTAAGTATTCATGCAAATGCCTCAAGGGGTAAAAGAAGAGACATAAATGGATTGGAAACCTTTTATTACAGAGGGTGGAGAGGAAGATTACTCGCGAAAAGAATTCAAAAACAAATTTTAAGAGTTTCCCCTGGGAGTCCTGATCGAGGAGTTAAACAAGGTCGATTTTATGTAATTAAAAATACTAGGATGCCTGCAGTCCTTGTAGAAATTGGATTTTTAACGGGAAGATTAGATGCAAGAAGATTAGAAAAAATAACTTATCGAAAAAGATTAGCCTATGCAATTGCAAAAGGCATCCTCGAATATCTAGATAAAGTAGGGTGAAACTTAAAATAGGTATATTTGACAGCGGAATAGGTGGATTTACTATCCTTAATTCTTTACTAAAAACACGTAAAGATGTAGAAGTTTTTTACTTGGCGGACACAAGAAGAATACCTTTTGGGAATAAAAATTCTAAAGAGATTAGATTAATTGCAAAGGAGATTTGTACTTTTTTTGTTGATAAGAAGTTGGATGCACTTTTAGTTGCTTGCAATACTACAAATGCGTGTGCACTTGATATTCTAGAAGATAATCTAAAAGTCCCTTGTTTTGATCTTATAAACTCAGTATCTGAAATAGTTGATAAAAAAATAATTGGTGTCCTAGCAACACAAACAACTGTTCGATCATCCTATTACAAGAAAGCTATAAATTCTAAAAAAGAGAATACGAAAATATTTCAGCAAGACTGTCCAGAATTTGTTTCAGAAATTGAAAAGGAAAAATTAAATCTTAATAAGTTAAATAGTCTTTCAGACTTATACTTAAGACCACTAATAAACAAAAATATTGAAGAATTAATACTTGGATGTAGTCACTATCCTTTAATTTATGACTTTTTAAGAAAAAAATTAGATTCAAATATAAAAATTATTGATCCATCGGTAGCATTAATAAAAAAATTTAATGAATCTTTTGCTATTTCAGAAACTGATGTCTATGAGAGTATTTCTCTCGAAAATGTAAAATTTTTTGTTACTTCAGAAAGAGATGAGTTTTCCAATAAAGTAAAATTTTGGCTTGGAATTAATAAAGAAATTAGGTTGGTTAACCTCCGAAGTAATGTTTGATTCCTTAAGATATAGAAGAGGTCAATCATGAATACAGTAACAGAGCTACTACAACCAGTTGAAAATGATCTTGATGTTCTTATTTTAGAACTGAAAAATCTTATAGGAGCTGGCCACCCAATTCTTCAAGCCGCAGCAGAACACCTTTTTAGTGCTGGGGGGAAAAGGTTGAGACCTGGTATAGTTTTATTAATTTCAAAAGCTATATCTCCTGAATTTTGTTTGACAACCAAACATAAAAGGCTTGCTGAAATAACTGAGATGATTCATACGGCCTCATTAGTCCATGATGATGTTGTTGATGAGGCCTCTACAAGAAGAGGAGTAGATACAGTACATAGTAGATTTAATACCAGAGTTGCTGTTTTGGCGGGTGATTTTTTATTCGCTCAAGCAAGTTGGCACCTTGCAAATCTTGATAATGTAAATGTAGTTAAATTACTTAGTAGAGTGATAATGGATTTGGCAGAGGGTGAAATTAAACAAAATTTAAATAGATTTGATTCGGCTCAATCTTTTTCCAAATACATCAATAAAAGTTATTGTAAAACAGCTTCATTAATAGCTAATAGTTGCAAAGCAGCTGGAGTTTTGAGTGGGATTAAGGACGAAAACTTAACCTCATTGTACGATTTTGGCAAAAATATTGGTTTGGCATTCCAAGTTGTAGATGACATTCTTGACTTTACTGGAAATGATAAGCAACTTGGAAAACCTGCTGTAAGTGATCTTGCTAGTGGTTATCTTACCGCCCCAGTTTTATATGCTCTAGAAGAAAATAAACAATTGTCAGTCCTTATAAACAGAGAACTTGCTGAAAAAGATGATTTAGATGATGCTCTTAATATCATCATGAACTCTAAAGCTATTGAAAGTTCCAGAAAACTAGCTGAGGATTTTGCAATGCTTTCTAAAGAAGCTATAGTCTGGCTTCCTGATTCAGAATATAAAAGAGCTTTAATGGCTCTTCCAGAATTTGTTCTAAGCCGTATTTACTAGATGTATTAGAAATAAATCTTTGAGCTAAATTAATATTAAAATTTTTGAAAACCCTAATTTTTTCGACTAAATTTACTAAGCATAGATTTATTTAATGTCACTAGATAAAAAAAATTCAATCAATAACATACTTGAAGAAAAGAGAATTTTCCCTCCATCAAAAAAATTTGCAGAAAACTCAAATATTAGTACTCAAGAAGAATTACTAAGTCTAAAAAAACAAGCATCAGATAATCCTATTCAATTTTGGGAATCTTTTGCAAAATCTGAATTAGATTGGTTTGAGCCATTTCAAACTGTATTAGATAACGAAAATGCGCCCTTTTTTAAATGGTTCAAAGAAGGGAAACTCAATATTACATATAACTGCTTAGATAGACACATTCAGAGAGGGCTTGGAGGAAAGACTGCACTAATATGGGAAGGAGAACCTGGAGATAGCAAAAAATATACTTATGAAGAACTTCTAAAAGAGGTATGTAAAGCAGCTAATGCATTAAAAGCAATTGGTGTAAAAAAAGGAGATTTGGTATGTATTTATATGCCGATGATTCCTGAAGCGATGTTTGCGATGTTAGCTTGTGCAAGAATTGGCGCTCCTCATTCAGTTGTCTTCGGAGGATTTTCTTCAGAAGCTTTAAAAGATAGGTTAATTGATGGGAACGCCAGATTTGTTATTACTGCTGATGGTGGCTTTAGAAAAGATAAGGTGATTGAACTTAAGAAAGCAGTTGATGCGGCCATTGAAAGTGGGGCAGATAAAGTTGTTGAAAAAGTAGTTGTTGTTCAACGGTCCCAAAAAAATATTTCGATGATTGATGATAGAGATTTTTGGTGGCACGAATTATTAAAAGATCAAAAAGATCATTGTGAACCAGAAATAATGAATAGCGAAGATAGACTTTTTATTCTTTATACTTCAGGCTCTACTGGAAAGCCCAAAGGTGTAGTTCACACTACAGGTGGTTACAATCTTTGGGCCCATTTGACATTTAAATGGATTTTTGACTTAAAAGATGACGATATTTACTGGTGCACTGCTGATGTTGGTTGGATTACAGGTCATAGTTACATCGTTTATGGGCCTTTATCTAATGGTGCTACAACCTTAATGTACGAGGGAGTGCCAAGACCCTCAAATTTAGGGGCTTTTTGGGAAATTGTTCAAAAATATAAGGTTTCTATTTTTTATACCGCACCAACGGCAATAAGAGCATTTATGAAGTCTGGGCGTGAAATACCTGATAAATATAATTTGGAGAGTCTTAGACTTTTGGGCACAGTTGGAGAACCAATCAATCCTGAAGCATGGATGTGGTACAAGGATGTTATTGGTAAAGATAAATGCCCTATTGTTGATACTTGGTGGCAAACTGAGACTGGTGGTGTAATGATAAGTCCCTTGCCAGGTGTCGTTGCTACAAAGCCAGGTTCAGCTACTTTCCCTCTGCCAGGAATCCAAGTTGAAATTGTCGATAAGAATGGAGATAAGGTTAAGGAGAACGAGGGTGGGTATTTAATTATTAAGAAACCTTGGCCAGGAATGATGAGAACAATTCACGGAAACTCAGAGAGATATTTGGAGAGTTATTGGGAATATATTTCCTTTAAAGGTGAAAAAAATGTTTATTTTGCTGGAGATGGAGCACGCATTGATGAAGATGGATATATATGGATTATGGGAAGAGTTGATGATGTCATAAGTGTTTCAGGACATCGGTTAGGAACAATGGAAATAGAATCTGCTTTGGTAAGTCATAAATCAGTTGCAGAGTCTGCCGTCGTTGGCAAAAAAGATGACTTAAAAGGTGAAGTTATAGTCGCTTTTGTATCTCTAGAGAAAGACGTGAACGGTTCTTCAGAATTAGTAGAGGATCTAAAGAAACATGTTGTTAATGAAATTGGTATTATCGCGAAGCCTGAAAAGATTATAATTTCTGACTCTCTTCCGAAAACACGTAGTGGAAAAATTATGAGGAGAATTTTAAGATCTTTGGCTGCTGGAGAAAAAATTAGCGGTGATATAAGTACTCTTGAAGATAGTTCTGTTTTGGAGAAGCTAAAAGAATTATCCTAATCAGATTGATCAATTAAATTGGAAATTTTTTTTATAGTATTTCTTTTGAATTCATCATCGGCCCATTCTCCCAAAAAATTTTCTCTTAGTCCTGCGCTTGCAATTATAGTGTGAGTACCTTTTAACATTACCCCTTTAGAATTGTCTTCTTTTCTTGCTTTTAGACTAGAAAATAATTTATCTGTTTGATCTAATTCGTCTGAGTTGAATTTTATTAGGAAGTTATTTTTTTGACTATATGTTTTTTCAATTAATCGCAAAGTTCTTTCGGGACTTGGGCTAAATTCACTGTTGAATTCTAATTTTTGAGAAATTTGTTTCAATAATGGAATTGATTTGTTAGCACTAAAATTATTAAAACTAATAGATATGAATTTTTCGCAATTTCTTCCGCCATCAGGAGAAATTAAATGAAGTTTACAGCCTAGGCTATGACCAATTCTTATTGAAGGAATTGATGCCCCTATTCTCTTGGATAAAGATATTCGGCAATTCTTAAAATCTTTCCATGCTCTGATAGCAAGTTGTTGGTGATCAAATTGTGGTGTGTATTTATATGCATGTACTGCATAATTTTTATTAATTAAACTCTCTATGAATCTTCTATAAGTTAAATCTGGCTTAGAAGCTAAATAACTTCCACCTATAAATTCAACAATTTTTTTTGGATTTGAAGGCCAATAACAGAAATTGTTAAATTGAAATTTTGTAAAAGTCATCTTTCATAAACTAAAAATGTTTCAAAAAATATTTTCTAGCCTGTTTTTTAATTTATATTAATTTAAAAGAAATATTTATTAAATGCGTCAAGATAAATGAAAGTATTTTGAGTTAATTGGAACTATTTAACAAAAAAGAATTAAATCAATTGGATTTTCTTCATGATCAAATTAACACTAATCCCTCTGAAGAGAGAGTAACGAATAAAAATAAAAAAATTGAAAAAATTTTAATTCTTGATACTGAAACAACGGGTTTAGACGAAAATAAAGATGAAGTGATAGAAATAGGGTGTATCTTATTTGATGTATCTTTTAAATGTGTACTTTCACAAGTTTCTTTTTTATTTCCAGTTAATAATAATGAAGCCGAACATGTAAATGGTATATCTGCAGAAGTAACTAATATCACTCAACCATGGGAAGATGGATTGAATTTCTTTCTAAAACTTGTTGATTCTTCAGATTTCATCGTTGCTCATAATGTGGAGTTTGATAAGAAATGGTTTGGGAAAGGAAGATTGCCTAAGCTTAATAAGAAATGGATATGTAGTTTAGAGGATATTAATTGGTCTTTTCAAAAATCACTAAAAACAAGACCTTCAGTAACTGATCTAGCCTTATCTTTTTCAATACCAGTTTGGAATTTACATAGAGCTTTATCTGATTGCTTTTATATATCTGAGGTCTTCAAAAAATGCGACAACTTAGAGCAACTTTTACTTAAAGCTACTGAACCGAGGTTTTTATACAAGGCTTTGGTTAGTTATGAAGATAGGTCTTTAGCTAAAAATGCTGGGTTCCGATGGAATAGTCCTGTGCAAGGAGCTTGGTCAAGAAAATTAACTACTGATGAGGCAAAAAATCTTGATTTTAGAGTTGAGATTTTGAATTAATATTTATTTAATTTTTCACTAAGAAAATATTTAGTGCATCTTACATGGCATCCATTTACTACCCATTTTATGCGCTCCAATACATCCGTATCTTGAAGCAGCCTTTTCAGCTTCTTGTTTAGTGTTAAATAGATCTGACATCATATTTTCCTTATTTGAATTTGAAATTTGTTTGGAATGTTTATGATGAATTCTATGAGAATTAGGTGAATACTCCCATATTCCCATAGTAGTAATACCGGCAGAGATAATTCCCATCCCGACTACTGATAAATTGACTATTCCCATTGCGACTGCACCAAAAGAGAATACACCCATTGGGACTACCCCTATACTTATTACTCCCATTGGTACTATTCCTATTGAAATTATACCAAGGGGTGCTATTCCAAAAGCAATTTTTTTTGGTTTTGTACCGCAATGTTGATTCTCTTTACTTTTAATAATTCCCAATAGTTTTTCTAAATGTTAAATTAAAATTGTCTCACAAAATAACCAATCAAAGATTAATTTCTAGATGAATTAAAAATTTTGAATTATTTTTTAGAACTTTGAATAACTTAAAAAACCTAAGAGGAACAGTAGACCTATTTCCTGATCAATTAATAAAGTGGCAAAATGTTGAAAAAATTTTATTAGAACAACTTTCTAGAGCATCCATCAAAGAAATAAGAACACCAATATTGGAAATGACCGAATTATTTATAAGAGGAATTGGTGAAGGAACAGATGTTGTCAGTAAGGAAATGTATACATTTCTTGATAGGGGGGAGAGATCTTGCACTCTAAGACCTGAAGGAACAGCCTCAGTCGCACGAGCGTTAATACAAAATGGAATATCTTCTAATCCTCTTCAAAAACTTTGGTACATGGGTCCTATGTTTCGATACGAAAGACCTCAAGCAGGCAGACAAAGACAGTTTCATCAATTAGGTGTTGAGTTTATAGGACATGATTCAGTTAGAAGTGATGTTGAAATTATTGCTTTAGCTTGGGATATCTTAGGTAAATTAGGAATAAAAGAACTCAATCTTGAAATAAATACGTTAGGTGATACTAATGACAGATCAAATTTTCAAAAATCTTTTTTAAAATGGTTAGAAACAAATAAAGATTCTCTAGATTTAGATTCTCAGAATAGAATTTCTAAAAACCCTTTGAGGATTTTGGACTCAAAGAATATTCAAACTAAAAAAGTTCTTGAAAATGCACCAAGATTATTTAATTTTTTATCTGAAAAAAGTCATAACAGATATTTAGACTTAAAAAGACAATTAGAGGTTTTAAAAATACCTTATGTAGAGAATTTTAATCTTGTAAGAGGTTTAGATTACTACACTCATACAGCTTTTGAAATTACTAGTGGGGCTCTGGGCTCCCAAGCTACAGTTTGCGGAGGAGGGAGATACGACGATTTAATAAAACAAATGGGAGGGCCAAACACTCCTGCAATTGGTTTCGCTATTGGTTTAGAAAGATTAATTTTACTCGCAGGAAAAGAGCTTGAAATTCCAAGAAATACTGATATCTATATCATTAATCAAGGCTTAATTGCTGAATCATTAGCAATGGATTTATCTAGAAAATTAAGAAATTACGATTTGTTAGTTGAGTTGGATTTAAGCGGAGCCTCATTCTCTAAGCAATTTAAAAA
>CACGDL010000015.1 GCA_902571795.1 uncultured Prochlorococcus sp. | reverse complement strand
GTAAATATGACCTACAAAATAATTAGAATTGATGGTAAAGATGACGAATTAACATCTCAAAGTTTTGATGACTATTCAGATGCGTACGATTTGTTAGAGGAACTATATGGAGATTTATGTTGTTCAGACGCTGATTATGGAGACATAACCTATTACGATATTGTGGAAAATAATTGAAAAAATATTAATGGAGAATAAAAAATGGGCTCCCTCCCAAGAAGAAAATTTAGGGATAATAACGAGTGTATATGAATTCATTAAAGAAGAACTTTCAGAACTTCAAAAAAAAACTGGATGTCCCGATTCATTTATTTATGATTTTATTGGCAAGATTCAGAATGAATGGCATCCTGAATCTTGCCACTCCATAGTTAGAAATAAAAAAAGGAAAAATTAGAAAATATTAAATCTTCAACGCAAATTTATAAAATTTCTCTAATATAATTTGAATTTAAAAATACTAAATCATGATTATTAGAATACTAGGAATCGTACTTATCCTTGGTACGATTGCATATTATGGTTTAGTGTTAACTGGGCAAAGCAACCTTTAGTTTTTTAACTCTTCAAAATTTCTCATGAAATGGCCTCCTACTTTGTGTTGGACAGCACCAAAAACAATTAATGGTAATAGGCATTTTCAAGTTAAAGCTTATGGTGGAAAAAATGAAGATAGATGGGTTGATATTTTTCCTACCAAAAATAAAAAAGATATTAAAAGAATCTCGTGGACAAAACTAAAAACAGAATGGACTACTGGATGGTTAAGGCTCCCAAAAGATAAAGATTAATTTGTCTATGTAAACAAATATTATTAACCAGAAAACTGTAAAAAATAATACCTAACTCAAAAAAAATAACTTCTAAAATTTTTTAAATTGTTGTTTAATATGAAGTCAGAACCGAAGAAAAAACTCCCTAATAAAAAAGTTATAAGTTCAGCAAAATTTGAGGCTAAAGAACAATTCACAAAATCTGCATTAGAAAATTTAAAAACAGAAAATGAAAGACTTGTTAATTCACTAAAAAAATCTGGGGAGATTAAAGAATCAAAAAGAAAATAGACTTACAGTATTTAAAATTTTTTATTATTATAGACGTTTATACATTGAGAAATGATTGAAAAAATCTCTCTAGCAAATTCTCATTTACCTCAACTTATTGGTTTCGTTCTGATGTCAATTGGATATACATTAGGCAATAAATTCTACCTTCCGGAAATCAAACAAAAATAATAATTTCTAGTTATTAAAAATATTTAAATAAATAACTTTGAAAATATATTCCTTATAAAAATTTTTCAATATTTTATCTGATTTAAAGTAAAAACCTTAAAGCTAATTATGTAATTCAATTAAGACTAGTCTTAGGATTTTATTGATACATAAATGTAACAGTAAAGTACTTAAAAATGTGAAATCCAAAGAAAAAGTAAGGATTCATACTAATTTTTTTTTAAATATGTTACATTCTTTAATAATTCAAGTTAAGTTTTCCTCTGTCAATAAAGCAGAAATTAGGAAATGTTTGATGTATAAAAATGTCATTTATTCTTTGGCTTACTAATTGATCACATATGAAATCTAAAAATGGATGCACTTACTAGTTTTATAGTTGTTATCATCGCAATTACAATTCAATTCTCTTTATACGCCATCAAAAGGTTGCAGGAACCTTTAGAACCAAATTATTTGATAGATAAAAATTTGAAAAAAAATAAAAACTATATGGGTAAATTTTGGAAAAATGCCGAAATAACAAATGGGAGATTAGCTATGATTGGTTTTTTAGCTTTGGTAATAAACTACGGTTTTTTTGGGTGGATAATACCTGGTTTTATTTAAACTATCAATACATTAAGGTATTAAAGAAAAAAATTTCTTGTTCAAAACAAACTCTCCTTTTAAAAAAAAAATTTTTATTATAAGAAAAAAAGCAATTGAGTAATTCTGATTTTGATAAAAATGGAGTGGATAGCTATGGAATACATTGGCTTCAATATGCTGCTTTTGCTGTCTCTGGTTTTGCTATTTTTACAACCTGGGCATTTTTTTATGATGAAAGATTCCACAACTTTGTAATGAATATTTTCAGGGTTATTAACTGCAGTGGGTTCAACTGTAATGGAGCATTTTAAAATTCTATGGCTAATCCAGATCAAAAAACAATATTAATTGATAATGCCTTTGAGGAAATAAAAAACATTTGTATAAATCTTCAAAAAGATACTGATGCTTCGAATTCAGAACTTAAAAGTTTACTAAAACTAATTATTAATGAATGGGAAGAAAAAGAAGAACAAAAAACAGGTTTTGGATTCAGGTAAAGTTAGCCAATATCTAAGAAGTGAGTTTGGAATATAATCATTTTATTTGAGCAGATTTTTTACTTTTATAATTTAATATTTATAATTTACATTTTTTAGAAAGAAATTAAAAAGGAATGAATCTCAAATAGAAGATTCATTCAAGATTTAGCATTAGTTTTATCTAGATTTAAATTTTATAATTTAACCCCTCTGGTGGACTGTCAATCATTAGATCCCTCCTATTCAACGAGTTAAATCTACGCCTTACTTAATAAGAAAGTAAATCAGTAAAAATGCTGATTTACTATTTTCTAAAATGTTTGAATTAAAGAAGCCAATTCTGGTGCATCTAATAAAAGTGCAAAAAATGTAAGCACAACTAATAAAAATATGGAAAAGTAGAATTGAATCATGCTTCAAAATTACTTAAAAAGAATTTTTTAAGTTGTATAAAATAATGCTTTGTTTACATAATTAAATATCTCTACCTAGAGAAGTTTAATTAGAGAATAATTAAGATGCTTCAGGAGAAAATATCGTCCTATTTTTTTGCCAATACTCACAGCCTTTAAGTAAATGATCACCCTGTGGTATGCGTTTTTCGTATTTTGGACAGATCAAGATAGTAGCAAAAGTTTCTGTAGTGCTGTAGCGAAAGTGATTGCAAGTAATACAAATCTTCGTTCGTTTTCGTTTTAGGGTAGATTCTTTTAGATATTCCCATTTTGACGGATTAACCTTGATCATGATTACTGGAATTTATTAGTAACAATTTGCCACCCTCCTGAAATTAATTCATTCCATGTTTCACAAGCACACTCAATAGAATGAAGTCTTGAATTTTTAATTTGGGCTGGTTCACCTAATTCATTTGCATAGAAAAGATGAGTATATACTTTTAAGTTATTAGATACAGATTTCTTATAACTCTCAAATAAAATTAATAAACCACTTTTTTTGTTAAACAACCAGCCAGTTGGGGGGTCAATAAGGCTGCCACGATAAAAATAAGTCCGAACATTAGCGACTCCTGAAGTCATGAAGATAATACAGTTGTACTATTAATATAAATGTACTACTCGTAGACGTCAAGTATTCCTCTGGTAATTATTTAAATACTAAAATTACTTTAAAGAAATAATCAGCCATAAACTTCTTATTTGGTAATAGTGAATACAAGTAACTCCTTGAAAAGAAAAATATCATTTAAAGAGTATCTCCAAAAGAATTCAATGTATCGAAATCCCTTCTATTTAGGATGGAACAAAGGTTGGTCTTTTTTATTTTTTTTAGAGGGTGGCATTGCAAAAATTGAAGCAAAAGGTTTTGGTATTTCAATTACAACAAAAGTTGAGAAAGGAGAATCACCACTAGAATCTGCGGATAGATTAGTCTCGAAAGAGCAAAGGATTAGAAAATCAAGATATTATTCTTGGATTAAATCTATTAATGCAAAACAATAAATTAACCAATCCTTAAATTTCTAAAGTAATTTGTTGACAGTCAATTTAAAATAGAAAATAGTCATTTATTTTTCGTGTCCAATAAATTTTATGAATGGTGGAAAAACCATAGAAAAGTTGTAACCTATGGGGCTTTTATCATCTTGTTTGGTTTTTATTTATCTCCTGCTGTCAAAGAAGCAAAATACAAAAACCAATGTATTAAGTACTCTACTAAAGGAGCTTTAACTAAATTTAAAAAGGACGATATAGGAGAAACATTACTAGAAGAAACAGGTTTGAATATTCATGAACTAGCAAAGATTGAAGGTTATAAGAATTGCATTAATTAAAAAGTTCACAAAAATTACGCTGAGTTTTTAAATGATTAAAGGTATGTTTAAACTTATTTTATTAATATTGTTATTTGGATTTATATCAATAAGTCCAAAAACAAGATATTTGGTTGGCATAACTCTAAAAGAAATTTCTTCATTTCTTTTATGGACTGTTAAATATGAAGATAGAGAAAAATGGATTATAGATAAACCAAGTTGGATACCTGAACCAAAACTTAAGCCATCGTATTAAATGAAGACTTATTTAGAAGAGCGAATTGAATGGTATGACGATAATTATAGAAATGGTAATGCTTTAATATCTGATGAGCAATTCGACCAACTTGAAAAAAATTTATTAAGAACAAATCCTAATTGTGATTACTTTAAAAAGAAAAACAAACTTGTTTTACCTTCATTAGAAAAGGATTCAATAGATGAATTTTTGAAAGGATTATTAGCAGATACCAGATTATTAATTGAACCAAAAATTGATGGTTGTGCTGTTGCTTTGCAATATAGGGATGGAACCTTGGAAAAAGCAATTTCAAGAAAAGGGGCAGACGTTACTAGTAAACTTATTAAAGTCCAAGACATTCCAAATAATCTCCCTTTACGAGGAGTTCTTCAAGTTAGAGGTGAATTATATGCCCCCAACCAAAGTCCAAATATCTCCCAGAGAATCGCTTCTGGATTTCTAAGAGCTAAAGAAGGATTTTCTGAAAGTCTTAGCTTCTGCGCATTTCAAATAATTAATTCAACACTTAACCAATATGAGTCCAAAAAAAGTCTTTCAAAGCTTGGCTTCAGGATCCCTCAGGATATTTCGTGCAACTTTACGAGCCAAGTTGAAGTATTTAAAAAACAATGGCTAGAAGGGAAGCTTTTTAGTAAATATCCAACAGATGGAATAGTAGTAAAAATAAATTCTAGAAAATTACAATTGATAAGAGAAAAATCAAATTTAGATTATCCTTATTGGCAAGTGGCAATAAAACGTTAATGGAATTAATACACCAGATTTTTCCTACTTGGCATATTTACTTGGATATGTTTTTGGTTGGCTTTGCAACTTACGGTTTTCTGAGAATTAAGAAAAAAATAAAAACTAAATAAAGTTTTTAAATCATCCGTGGTCTTTAAGCATGGATTTAAGTTGTTCGGTATCTAATTGTTCAAGATAATTTCTCATTGCCAACCAAGATCTTCTGCTTTCTAACTTTCCACTTTGTTTAAATAAATTTGCGGAAACTTGATCTATCAATTCTTTATGAGTCATATTTATATTCTTCATCAAGTTCAATAACAACACCATTAAAAAATTCTGCTAATAATTTTGATGGGTCTTGCATAGATATCTTTCTATCTACTTTTGATAATTTTTTTTTGATTGGATTTAAGTTAGTCATAAAGATTCAGGTAATTCAAGTTCTTCAAAAGTCCAACCTTCTAATTGAAGGTCATGCCATTTATCCCAAGCATTATCCAAATACATTTGAGTGGATGATTTAATTGCCATTGGCTCACCAAGATCATTTGCATAATATGTATGAGCAAAAATTCTCATACTATTTCTTGGAGATTTTTTATTCCTTGTAAACAAAATTAATCTGCTGCGGTCTGGGCTAAGCAACCAACCACTTGGAGACTCATTACGATAACCGTAAGAAAAATTAGTCCAAACATTAGCTCCTCCTAAAGTCATTGATTAGTAATACATATGTACTATTAATATAAATACATTAGAAGTGGATCGTCAAGTATTTTGGCAAATAAATTATTTATAATGATAGAAAATAAAAACAGCTCAGTTATTCCAAAAAAATAAAATACCCACCAAAAGCCTGTTTTAGCAAGCATTTTGATAGGTAACACCGGATCCCCGTTAGTTCTCTGCTGCATCGACCTGGAAATGCCAGAAGAGGATTCAAAGTGGGCTTTCGTTTCCGATTACAAGATCGGTTTACTACCGCATCACGACAGTCTCCTCATGTCGAAAGAGAGTCAGATCAGAGCACATAAAGAAGAACTTAACCAAAGATCCAGTAGTCTAACTCTAACTTATTTTTTTATGCATTTGGAGATGGCCAAATGTCTCTTACCATAGTTAATAAAATTTGAGCTTCATCATATCTTTCTGAATGCGTTTTACCATTTAATAAAAATGTGATGTGAGCCATTTTTCTTCCCAGAATTTCGCGAGATTTGCCATAACAATGAATATTAGAACCCTCAATTTCAGATAACATTTTAATTCTGGTTTCCATTGAGATTGGGAAATTCTTTTTTAACCCCAGTAGATTTATCATAATTGAACCCTCACAGTTCATTTTAATTTCAGGTGGCATTATCCCAGAAGAAATGCAAACATATTGATCAAACTGACTTGAAGTGCAAGCTTCAATAGAGAAATGAGCTGAGTTATGTGTTCTAGGAGCTATTTCATTAATTAAAAGACCATTATCTCCATAGAAGAATTCAATAGCTAAAACTCCAACGTAATTAAGTTCATTGACTATTGAAGAGAAAATATTTATTGCAAATAAGTTCAAATCATATTCATTTGTTCCAGGTGCAAGAACCCAATCACAAACATGGTTTAATTGGAACGTCTCAACTATTGGAAAGAATCTTATCTTACCGTTCCTATCTCTCGAACCAACGAGAGCTAGTTCTTTTTCATACTCTATCCATTCTTCTATTAACCATTCATCAGAATTATTCTCTGTTAAAAAAGAATCTAAATCTTCTTTTGTCTTTATTTTTCTGTTCCCTTTACCGTCATATCCACCTTTATTTGATTTTGCCATTAGAGGAAAATTCCAATTATTGATTTCCTCATCCGAGAGATTTTTAAAATCTTCAATGCTTATCCATTTTGGACAGGGGATATTCATTCTATCTATTAATTTTTTTTGAGAAAACCTATCTACTAATGGCTTAATTGCATCAAGGCTTGGGACAAAAATATCTTTATTGTCAATTAAATTTAATTTATCAATTTTTATCCATTCATTTTCAAAAATTATTTTTTCACACTCATTAATTAATGATTTATTACCTCTTATCTTTAAAGGATCAGCTTCTATGACATGATCTGCTTTTGAACCAGCAGGATCATCACAAGATTTTGTTTGCACACATACTTCTAAATTTCTTTTTTTTGCTGCCTCTGTCAACATCAAAGCTAGTTGACCGCCTCCAATTATTCCAAGAGAATAATTTTTCTTAATATCGTTTATATTTTTTTTAAAACTCATAGCATGATTTTATTACCATTTCTAATTCTTAACAACTGAATTTTTAAGTATCTAGAGCTTAGATTTTGCTAATATATAAAATATTTAAAACCAAATATTTATAAATTTTAACTAGGTAATCAATTGTGAATAAGAGAAAAATATTAGTTCCGTTAGGTGATAAGTCATACGAAGTAACTCTAGAAGCAGGGATACTGAATAATATCAGCGAAGAACTCTTAAGAATTGGAATAACAAAGAATAGAAAAATACTTGTGATTTCAAATGAAGAAATATCAAATTTGTATGGAGAAAAATTTTTAAATAATTTAAAAGATAATAAATTTCAGGCCAAAATGTTCCTTATTAAGGCTGGGGAATCATATAAAAACTTAAAAACCTTAAGTGAAATATATGATGTAGCATTTGAATTTGGCTTAGATAGAAATTCAATAATTATTGCCCTTGGAGGAGGAATTGTTGGAGATGTAAGTGGTTTTGCAGCTGCGACTTGGCTGAGAGGTATCGAATATATTCAGATTCCAACAACATTATTATCAATGGTTGATTCATCTGTAGGAGGGAAAACAGGAGTAAATCATCCAAAAGGTAAGAATTTAATTGGAGCTTTCAATCAACCTAAAGCAGTTTTTATTGATCCTGAAACTTTAAAAAGTTTGCCCAAAAGAGAATTTAGTGCAGGCATGGCCGAAGTAATAAAATATGGAGTAATAAGAGATAAAGAACTTTTCGAATACTTAGAAATTGAAAAAAACAAAAATGAACTTATAAATCTCAAAAATGAATATCTAATTAAAATAATTAATAGTTCAATTAAAACAAAGTCTCATATTGTCTCTCAAGACGAACATGAAAATGGTGTTAGAGCAATATTGAATTATGGTCATTCTTTTGGGCACGTTATTGAAAATTTATGTGGATACGGAAAATTTCTACATGGTGAGGCAATATCAATTGGTATGAATATTGCGGGGGAAATAGCAATTGAGAAAGGATTATGGTCTAAAGAAGAATTAGAAAGACAGAAGAATCTTTTGAAGAGTTACGATCTTCCTACCGAGATCCCCAAAATAAATAAAGAAGACGTTCTAACAATACTTATGGGCGATAAAAAAGTTCGTGATGGCAAAATGAGATTTATATTACCGAAAGAAATTGGTGCTGTTGATATATATGATGACGTAGAAGATTCATTATTTTTAAAGTTTTTTTCTTAACGTAAACAGGTTGAATTTATATTCATTTTCTTTTCATTAAACTTTTTAAAAACAAACCACTTAAAATCACCTAAACAAACAGGATCAATGAGTCTAAGTAATGCCTCTCTTCTTAAAAGGGCATTTGATAAATCCTCTTTAATTTCTTTCTGAATCCCATAAAGTCTCTCTGCCAATCCAAGTGCCAACAAAGCCTCTCCTTGTTTAGTTATCCCAACAGTATCAAATCCAAGAGTCTCAGCATCATTAATTAAAGTTTCTATGCACACATGAGATGTTAAATCGCAATTCCCAGGAGAATCTAAGACATTATTCGTCATTTTTTGATTTTCATAAGAAACTATCGTACCATCAAATTTCTTAGAGGTGTAGTATTTTTTGGCTTCTTTAGCGTAATCAATTATCAATAAAATACCATTATTAATTTTTTGATAAATAGCTTTTAACCATTTTGAGTTATCTATATGCCATTCCGTCGTCCATCCTTCAAGAGCATCTTCAGGCGGAATAGTGATTCCCAACTCACTTTTAGCAAGTTCAATACTTTTTCTCAATTCACTTGTAATTGGCATTTTATCAAAATATAATTTATGAGATTTTTTGTCTATAGAAACTGCTTGTCGAAGTAATTTTCCTTTTGAGAAGGTTATTCTCTCTACTGGCAAAGCATCCAAAACCTCATTTGCAAGAACTATTCCATTTATATTATTTTCCTCTACTTCTTCCAAACCTTTCCATAAAATATCAATACCTAAGTTTAAAAATTCTTCCAATTTATTTTTTTGTTTTTCTACCATCCCTTCATTAGGTTCAATAATTACAAAAGAAACTCCTTCCAAAAAATTCTTGTTATTTTCTAAAAAATATTTAATTAATCCACTCATAAAGCTTCCATCTCCTGCTCCAAATTCAATTACAGCTAATTTCTGATTAGATAAAAAACTATTTTTGAACTGAATTAGCCAATCTTCTATTTGTTTACCAGCCAAAAAAGCAAAATCATCAGATAAAGAGGGTGATGTGACAAAATCTCCTCGAATGCCTAACTTAGCTTTGCCGCTGCCGTAATAACCATTAATCGGATCATTTAAAACAAAATTCATAAAGTCATAAAAACTTATAGTCCCACCCATTTTTATTATTTTTTTTACTAACCAATCTGGATTATTCGCGGGTAAGCTATTCATCGGCGAAAATATAAAGAGTCAAAACTTATTTATGCCTTCAAAGATTAACTATTTATTGGGAATATTTCTATCTATATTAGTTTTAATTTCACATAAACCCGTTTTAGCTATAAATAATCCAAATCTATTACCAGAAGAAAAAACACCAGTAATTGACTTAGCTAAAACATTAAGCCCTATTCAGAAAAAATCTTTAGAGGAAAAGCTCAAGAATCTAGAAATTGAAAGTGGGTGGAAAATTAAATATTTATCTCAGTTTGAGAGTTCCCCTGGTAGTGCAATAAAGGACTATTGGGATTTAGATGAGACAAGTTTGTTGATAGTTGCAGATCCAAGAGGAGGAAATTTACTGAACTTTAACGTCGGAGAGGCTTATTTTAATTTTATGCCAAGGTTATTTTGGGTTGAACTTCAAACAAGGTTTGGCAATCAATATTATGTAAAAGATAATGGTGAGGATGGCGCAGTATTAGATGCAATAAATTCCGTAAAGATTTGTCTTGAAAGAGGAGGGTGTCAAGTTGTCCCTGGCCTACCCAAAGAGCAATATATATGGACTTTATGTACATCTATTCTTGGAGGATTAGTAGCAGGTTTCGCTTCTGCTCCAAGAAAAGAAGGTCAAGTCATATCAATTGGATTTTTAGCTCTTCTCTCTCCTTTATGGGGAATGTTATTTGGAATTTTTGGTCTGGCACCAATAATATCCAGAACAAATGATTTATTACCATTATTTAAAAATGGTTTAGCTTTTACAGCAGCAGGAATTGCGGGTTATATTTTATCTCAAACATTATTTTCAAGATATGAAAAGCCCAAAAATAATTAAAATATGATCAAAAATATTTAATACTAAAAAAATTTATCTTCTTCGCAAATTTCACCAGACTCTGAATACCATCGGTGAGAAACATGTCTTAATTCCTTTTTTTCAAACTCAATCCATGAAAAGTTAATTAGTAATTTCCCATCTTCATCAGTTTTATATCTTGGCACTACAGCAGTATTGAAATAAATTGTCCCTTTGCTATCAATTTTAAACATCTCTCTTAAACCAAGATTTCTTTTAAGCTGATTGTGCATATGACCAAAAATCACAAGATCAACTTTTCTTCTCTTTTGTATTTGAGAAATAGCCACAGACAAATCTCTATCTCCCCAATCTAAAGAGGGTAATTTCCAGTCTTTCCCACAAATGCTTTTAGGTTCTGAGCCTAAACCCGAAGGGCCAGCATGAGACATAATTATTAAAGGTATATCTTCGACACTCTCTTCTGAACATTTGATGATTTTATTTATTGAATCTTGTTCGGTAATGGGTCCATAAACGCCTTTAACTTCTTTTGAAAGATAATAGCCACCGCCAGAACTACATGGTCTTGCAGATAGTAAATTTATTTGATTATTTAAAACTTTCAAATCCCATGCACAATATTTTCTACCAAGAACACGTATCTGCTTTGAGAGAGTTTCGCCTGTAGAATCCTTGCCTCTATCATGATTTCCTAAAATCACAAAAGTAGGAATTTTGATCTCATTGATTTTTTTAATTATTTTTACACTCCCATCAGAAATATCACCAACAAATAAAACAATATTTGGTTTAATAATCGATAAAACTTTCAAGTCTAATTCAGACCATTGACCATGACAGTCACCAACAATAGCAATTTTAAAATTTGTCAGAATTTTTTCTGTTTAAGCATATAATCTATTTAGAGATATTCTAAATCCTGACCAGTATAACTTCTACTGCAAAACAGAAATCAGTTCAAAACGAAGAAGATTTGATTTCTGAAATTAAGGAGCGTTGCAAAAAAGCTAATGCAATTATTCTTGCGCACTATTATCAAGCTCCAGAGATTCAGGAAATTGCAGATTTTATTGGCGATTCATTAGATCTATCTAGGAAAGCTGCAAATAATGATGCAGATATAATAATTTTTTGTGGTGTGCACTTTATGGCCGAAACCGCAAAAATTCTTAGCCCTAATAAAACAGTCCTTTTACCAGATATTGACGCAGGATGCTCATTAGCAGACGATTGTCCCTCAGATAAATTTCAAAAGTTCAGGGAAGAAAATCCAGATCACTATGTCGTAAGTTATATAAATTGTACTGCAGAAGTAAAAGCTCAAAGTGATCTGATATGTACAAGCAGTAATGCAGTCTCATTAATTAAAAAGATACCTGAAGATAAAAAGATAATATTTGCACCAGATCAGAACCTTGGGAGATGGGTACAGAAAAATTCAGGAAGAGATCTTAAATTATGGCCTGGCAGCTGCATTGTTCATGAATCATTTAGTGAAGAAGCACTTCTAAAATTAAAATATCAAAATCCAGGATCAAAAGTCATTGCTCATCCTGAATGTAGTCAAAATTTACTAATTCTCTCGGACTTTATTGGGTCAACAAGTAAACTGCTTGATTTCGTAAGTAAAGATCCATCTGAAACTTACATGGTATTAACTGAACCTGGAATAATTCATCAAATGAAAAAGAAAGAACCTAACAAAATTTTTATTGAAGTCCCCGACATAGAAGGTTGTAAATGTAACGAGTGTCCATATATGAAATTAAATACTTTAGAAAAAATTCTTGATTGTTTGAAAAACAATTCCCCGTCTATCGAACTTGACCCAGAAATAATAAGAAGAGCCTATGTACCGATAAAGAAAATGCTGGATATGAGTAATTAATTTAATGAAAATACTTTATCTTCCTTATTAATTTTTAGGAATGCATTAAGGTTTGTAGTGTTTGGATTAAATTCACTTATCTGATTACTTCTTTTAATTATATTTACTAGCTCTTTTTCACCAGCTCTATATTGTTTATCTTTTCTAGTTCCAACTTCTCTTTGGAGAATAGGGTTTATATTCATTTTTACTTCTATGTCTGGAATAATTCCAGATTTGTTTATATCAGTGCCGTTCGGAGTTAAATACTTAGCGACTGTAACAGTTAGACCTGAACCATCAACTAATGTTCTCATAGATTGAACTAGACCTTTACCAAACGTTTTCTTCCCAACTAATTTTCCTCTTTTGTTATCTTTTATTGCACCTGAGACTATTTCACTAGCACTGGCAGAACCCTCATTAACTAAGACAACTAAGGGCTTTTTTGTTAGAGCTTGACCGTTTCCTTTTTTTGTTTCTTTTAAACCATCTTTACTTACTGTACTTACTATTACTCCTTTGTTAATGAAGTGCCTTGAGATATCAATGCTTGATTCTAATAAACCTCCTGGATTACTTCTCAAATCAAGAACATATCCTGCAACTTTTTTTGTTTCTAAATCTTTAATAGCATCTCTAGTCTCTTTTGATGCATTTGCATTAAATTGTTTAATCCTTACATAGCCAATTAATAAGCCATTTTTGGTTTGATTAACTTTACTTGATACAGATTTTATTTCAATTTTTTCTCTTGATAAAATCTTAAAAAAGGATTTAGAACCTCTAAGAATTTCAAGCTTTACTTTAGTACCTCTTTGTCCTCTTATTAATTTCACGGCCTCCTCAATATTCATACCTTCAGTAGAAATATCATCTATGGACAATATTTTATCTCTAGCTTTAATTCCAGCATCAAATGCAGGAGTGCCCTCTATAGGAGAAATGATTATTAAATCATCAGATTCTTTATCTTTAACTATTTGGATACCAACTCCAGTTAATTCACCAGAGGTATCTATTCTCATTTGATTAAATTCCTTAGGTTCTAAAAATCTTGTATAAGAATCATCTAAATTAGAAAGCATATCTCTAATCGCATCATATGCTTCATTGCTATCTGAATACGTTTTTGATAAAACTTCTTTTCTTAGATTAATCCAATTGGACTTTTGAAATTTACCGCTTGAATCTAGAAAATCTCTATATACAATTTGCCAAACATGATCAATTACCTCTTTATAACTATTATTTAAAACTGTTGCTTCTGCAAAATTATTTAAAAATAGCCCAGAAAAGGTTGTCGCAAAAAGAATTATAAATTTTTTTTTAAGCAATTTTCTTATCTTCAAAGAAATTTATATTTCTTTATTATAAAAAGAATTTATTTATAATTTCAAAAATTTGACAAATCCTTAAGGATCAATCCACTTCCCATCATCCTTAATAAGTTGGATTAAAGCATTAACCCCTTCATCTTCAGGTACTCTTTTTATCTCTTCTTTCCTTCTATATAATGCAATAGTTCCTTTTCCTTTCCCAACATAACCATAATCAGCATCCGCCATTTCTCCTGGTCCATTTACTATGCATCCCATTATTGCTATATCTAAACCAGTCAAATGTGAAGTGGCGTTCCTAACTTTATCTACAACTTCTTCTAAATTGAAAAGTGTTCTACCACAACTAGGGCAACTGATGTATTCAACCATTGTTTTTCTTAATCCTAAAGATTGCAAAATTGAATAGCACACTGGTATTTCCTTTTCTGGAGCTTCTGTTAAGGAAACCCTGATGGTATCTCCTAATCCCTCTGCTAAAAGCGTTCCAATTCCAGCAGTACTTTTAATCCTTCCATAATCACCATCACCAGCTTCGGTCACTCCTAAATGTAAGGGATAGTTATATCCTTCTGAGTCAAGCCTATCTGCAATCATTCTGTAAGCTGCCATCATGACTGGAGCCCTAGAAGCTTTCATAGAAATAATTATGTTATGAAAATCAAGCTCATCACAAATTTTGACGAACTCCATCGCAGATTCTGTCATACCTAATGGCGTATCTCCATAAGTAAAAAGCATCCTCTCAGATAGAGACCCATGATTAACTCCAATCCTTAGAGCTTTGTTTTCAGCCTTTAAAACTTCAACTAAAGGGGTAAATCTTTTAAGTATTGTTTGCTTAATAGTTTCAAATTCCTCATCTGTATATTCAGTTCTTGTAGGGTCTGATTTTTCAAAAACAAACAATCCAGGATTAATTCTTACTTTATCAACATGTTTTGCAACTTCCATTGCAATTTTCATACCATTATGATGAACATCAGCCACCAAGGGGGTATTGATATTATTTTCTATTAATTTTGCCTTTATATCTCCTACTGCTTTGGCATGTGCTAAGGAAGGGACAGTTAACCTTACTATTTCACAACCCACATCATGAAGTCTTTTGATAGCTAAGTAAGCATTTTCGACATCCATCGTATCTTCATTTATCATCGATTGGACTCTTACTGGATAATCACTTCCAATAGCGACATCACCCACCATTACTGTTCTAGTTATCCTTCTCTCAATATGAGTTGAATATCTTTTGGAGAGACTATTAACCTCTTTTGATTGAGTTAATGACATTAAAATTCTTGATATTCAAAAAGGATTTCACTAAATTATACGGCATATAGTTTACCACTAACATTCTCTAGGTCTTTCAAAGTTAGATGGTAAGGTTTATTGATTTCTTTTGAAGGAAATCTCAACAAATAAGATGGATGAAAAATTGCCATAATTTCTCTCCCATCTTTTTTAATCCATTGACCCCTTAAATTACTTATAGGATCTTTAACTTCTAAAATAGCTCTCATAGCAGTTGAACCAGTAAGTAATATCAATTTTGGATCAACTAGCTTTATTTGCTGTAATAACCAAGGTTTATGAATATTAATTTCTCTAGCAGTGGGTTTTCTATTATTTGGTGGACGACATTTAATTACATTACAAAAATAAACATCCTTCTTAAAGTCAATCCCAGCTTGTATTAATAATTCGTTTAATAGCTTACCAGATTTACCTACATAAGGTTTTCCTTCTAAATCTTCCTGTGCTCCAGGTGCCTCACCAATTATTAACAAATCTGCAAATACACTTCCTCTCCCAATTACTAACCTTTTCACCGGAAATAAAACTTATAATAATTTTATCTTAAGAACTCAAAACATGAAAATAAAATAGATTAAGAAAATGAACTAAATTCAACCATAGTGTGATAGTTTTATTTATTCTTAATTTATGCATTTGTCATTATTAAAAGTCATATTTGAAAAGTCATAAGTCAATGATTCAAGTTAATTTATCTGATCGGGCACTTTCAATTGAGCCTTCTCTTACATTGCAGATAAGTGCTAAAGCAAATCAATTATCTACAGAAGGAGTAGACATTTGCAATTTAAGTGCAGGAGAACCTGATTTTGATGCCCCAAAAGAAGTTATAGAAGCTACAAGTAAAGCTATATTTGATGGATTCACAAAGTACGGGCCCGCAGCGGGGAATTTAGATCTCCGAAAAGAAATTGCAAATAAACTTAAAATTCAAAACGATTTAAATTATGAATTTGAAAATGTAATGGTCACAAATGGTGCTAAGCAAGCAATATATAATCTTTTCCAAGTCTTGTTAAATACTGGAGACGAAGTTATTATTCCTTCTCCGTATTGGTTGAGTTACCCCCAGATGGTTAGATTGGCGGGTGGGAAGCCAATTTTTACAAATTCTTCTGCTGAAGATGGATTTAAAATAAATATAAAAGACTTGAAGTCTAAAATCTCTTCAAAAACTAAATTTATAATAATCAATTCCCCTAATAATCCTACTGGAAGAGTTATGTCAAAGGAAGAATTATTACATATTGCCGATATAGCTAGAGAAAATCCAAATATCAATATTCTTTCTGATGAGATTTACGAACTAATCCTTAAAAAAGAATTTAAACACTACAGTTTATCTTCATTAGCAAATGACTTAAAAGATAGGATTTTTATAATAAATGGTTTTGCGAAAGGATGGGCTATGACTGGCTGGAGGATAGGTTATTTAGTAGGTCCCAAAGATGTAATCAAAGCATCCTCAGCATTACAAAGTCAAAGTACAAGTAATGTTTGCTCTTTTGTTCAAAAAGGTGCTTTAGAGGCTTTAAAAATTAATAATGAGTTTTTCTCAATGATAAATAGCCATTATGATCACAGAAGAAGACTTCTTTATGAGGGCCTTAACAATATAAATGGGATTTATATTGAAGAGCCAAATGGAGCATTTTACGCATTTCCAAAATTACCTAACTCCTCAATTACTTCTATTGATTTCTGCAATAAAGCTCTTCAAGATTACGGATTAGTTGTTGTACCTGGAAAAGCTTTTGGGCATGATCAATGTATAAGAATATCTTGTGCAGCTTCAGAAATTAAAATTAAAGATGGACTACAAAGGTTTGAAAAAGCCATCTCTGAATACTATTAATTAAACCAAATTATGTTAAATTTAAGAAATTTATTTCTTAGTTCATCTATATTATTTTCTATTTTTTCATCACCTGTATTTTCAAATCCCAAAGTTTTAAAAGTTGGAGCAATACCTGATCAAAACCAAGATGTTTTGGACAAAAGATTTAATTTATTTTCAAAAGAATTATCCAAACAACTTGATGTAGAAGTTAAATACATTCCTGTTATTAATTATGTTGCAGCAGTAACTGGATTTAGAAGTAAAGATTTAGATTTAGTTTGGTTTGGCGGTTTATCAGGAGTTCAAGCCAGACTACAAACTCCTAATTCAATTGTCATAGCTCAAAGAGATATCGATAAGAAATTTAAAAGTGTTTTTATAGTCAACAAAAATTTAGAACTTAACCCAATTTCAAACATTGAAGGACTTAAAAAACTAAAAAATTTGAGATTTACTTTTGGCTCTGAAAACTCAACTTCTGGAAGATTAATGCCAGAATATTTTTTAAATCGAGCAGGGGTTGAAATTAAACACTTTAAAGGGAAAAAAGCAGGTTTTAGTGGTAGTCATGATGCCACTATAGCTTTAGTTAATAGTGGGGCATTTGATGCTGGAGCTTTAAATAAACAAGTTTGGGAAAACAATTTTAAAAATAATCCCAAAAGAACAAGTAATTTAGAATTATTCTGGATCACCCCAGAATATGTTGACTATCATTGGATAGCTCAAGGGGATCTTGAAAATAGATTCGGGAAAGGGTTTACAAAAGAACTTAAATCAGTAATTCTAAATTTAGATATAAATCAAAAATCACATAAAGAGATTTTAGATATGTTCAATGCAAAAAGATTTATAAATGCAGAAGCAAAACAGTATTTAAATATAGAGAAAATAGGGAGGAAATTAAATAAAATTAGATGAATAATACTCTCTTAGAATTAAAAAATATATCTTATAAATACAAAAATAATTTGATTCTAAATAAAGTAAATTTAAAAATAAATTCAGGGGAGAAAATTGCACTTTTAGGGAAAAGCGGTTCAGGAAAAACTACACTTATATCAGTACTTAATGGCACTATTAAGCCAACTCAAGGTGAGGTTAAATTATTCAATAAAAGTTTTGAGGAATTAGATAGAAAGCAGAAAAGTAAGATAACAACTATTTGGCAAGATTTAAGATTAATAGAAGATCTCTCTGCAGAACAAAATGTTAATTGTGGACTACTAGCGGAAAACAATTTTTATTTCGCTTTTAAAAATTTGCTAAATATAAGTTCGTTTAAGAAGGCGCATAAATACATGCAATTATGTAGACTTCATAACTCTGTTTACGACAAAAAAATCAGAAAACTATCTGGTGGGCAAAAACAAAGGGTGGCTATAGCTAGATCATTAATTCAAGGATCAGATATATTACTTGCAGATGAGCCTTTTAATAATTTAGATCCCAAATTGATAACAACAATTAAAAACCTGCTGCTAGAAAATGTAGATAAAAATAATACAAAAAAATACCCAAAGACGGCATTTGTTGCATTACATAGATTAGATTTGCTTAGTGATTTCGATAAAGTTATTGGAATAAGAGATGGTAAAATTTTTTTCAATATTAAAAGAAATAACTTAAAGAAGCTACATTTAGACAAAATATATTAATTAATTGAATAAATTAAAATTAAACTATACCTCATTATCTTTTCTTCCAATTTTGATATGCATACCTCTAGGGTATCAATTAATAAACAATATTCATTTTGGAGGATTTAAATTATTCCAAGAATTCTTAATTTCTGCATTTAATCCCAAGATCGATAATGAAATTATTATTACCGTAATTAATCGATTAAATGAAACTATCTTAATTGGTTTTTTTAGTTGGTTAGTAAGTATTATTTTTGGAGCAATTTTTGGAATAATATCCTCAAATATTTTTTGTAAAATCTTTAATATTCCAAATTTTTTCTACGGCATAATAAGGTTTTTTCTAACAATAATTAGATCAATTCATGAAGTGGTTTGGGGAATAGTATTAATGCAAATATATGGCATAAATTTTTCAATAGGAATAATAGCTATATGTATACCTTATATTGCCGTAAATTCAAAAGTTTTTGCTGAACAATTAGAAACTATTGACTACAAAAGATTTGAATCTATAAATCTAATAAATGCTCCTAAATTTTCTACTTTATTAACTATAGTATGGAATCCAATAATAAATACATTTAAAAACTTTGGTTTATATCGATTAGAATGTTCAATAAGAAGTACAGTGATTTTAGGACTTTTTGGGATTGGAGGAATAGGTACTAGTATTTTTTTATCTTTCCAAACTTTGAATTTTAGGGAGTTATGGACTTATTTGTGGTCCTTAGCAATTTTGATAATTCTTTCTGGATTAATATTCAAAAAAATAAAATTTAATACTACTAATAAAATCCTATCTATTTTTTTTATTGCAGTTTTTTTCATAACAATTTTATTTTCTTTTTCATATTTTCTTTATTTTATTTTTAATAATAATTTTGAAAATTTTAATTCCCTTAGTTCGCTATTTAAATCAAGCTCAGATTTAGGATTATTTGATTTCTTAAAACTTATATTAGAAACAATAATTTTAAGTCTCTTATCAACAGGAATCGCAATTAGTTTACCTCCAGTAGTAATAGGAATTTTTAACAACAATACTTCTAAAATTTTTATAAAATTTTTTGCATTTTTATTACGTTTAATACCTACACCTGTAATACTTCTAATTCTATTAACTTTTAATAATCCTTCTTTATCTTTAGCAGCTTTAACATTAGGCCTTCACAACGCTGGCATTACAAGCAAATTACTTTTTATAAATCTAGAAAGCCAAGACAGGAGAAATTACATTGCAATGAAATCTCTAGGAATCTCAAAAAAGACTAGTTGGCTTTTAGGTTTATTTTCTCAACAAGCAAAAAGTTACTTAGCATATTGCGCTTATAGATCTGACATTATTATTAGAGAAACTGCAATTGTTGGGGTCATTGGAAGTGTTGGTATAGGTTGGCAATTGCAAGAATCTCTAAGTTCCTTCGCATGGCAAGAAGTTACAATAGTTTTGATAGCTTATAGCTCCATTGCAGTAGTTGGCGAATTAATAAATGGTAAAATCAAAAATAGTTTAACTTGATTTGTAAGAATAATTTGTTGAATCAAGTAATTATTTTTTCCGGTTATAGTGATTAGTTTACCAAAACAACTAGTTGTAATTGGAGATAGCTCAGTTTATGGATGGGGAGATAATGAAGGTGGCGGATGGTGTGAGAGGCTTAGAAAAGATTGGTGCAACAACCAAAATGGGCCAGTAATATATCAACTGGGAGTAAGGGGAGATGGGATAGAAAAAGTTTCATCTAGATGGGAAAAAGAATGGTCATCTAGAGGAGAAACTAGAAGAAATAAACCTAAAGCAATCCTGCTTAATGTTGGTCTTAACGACACTGCAGCAATTGGTCAGAAAAACGGAAGACATCAATTAGATATAGATGGATTTGAATATGGATTAGAGAGACTTGTTAATGAAATGCACTCTCAAACAAATGTCTTTGTTATTGGTTTGACACCTGTTGACGAAAGCAAAATGCCATTTGCAGGATGTCTATGGTACTCAAATGATTTTTGTAATTCCTATGAAAGGAGAATGGAGGAAGTATGCCTCAATCAGAATGTCCCATTTCTTCCTACTTTTAGAGAAATGTACTCTGATAAAAGGAGTAAAAATTGGATTACACATGATGGGATTCATCTGAATTCTGAAGGTCATTTCTGGCTTTTCCAAAGACTGAAGAGCTGGGAGATTCTTACAAAATGGAAGGAATCCTAGGCCTTTCAAAATATTTTTAATTTAAAAAATATGAATATAAAATAAGAGCAAACATAGCAAAAATAGAAGCAATACTTGTCTGAATAGCATTTACCAATTCATTACTTAATTTATATTTGTTTTGAAATTTAGCACCAATAATACTTTCAGAAAGTGTTGCCAAGAATCCAGAAACTACAACAACTATAAAATGATATTTTGTAGAAATAATTGATAGACGAAGCATTATAAAAGCCATAAATATTGATCCCAAAAAACTAGCTAATGTTCCTTCTATACTTATTCCTCCTTCAGTCCCTCTCTCAACCTTTTTAAGTGAAGTAATTAAATATGTGTCTTTACCAAATCTTTTTCCAATTTCGCTGCCAAAAGTATCCGCCAACTTTGCAGCAAAACTTGCAGCAAAACCTACTTTAAAAATCACTAAGTTGGCAGCATTAAATTTGGTCATAATAGCGAGAAATAATCCTGTAGCTGCAGAGCCCCATACATTCTCAGGACCTCTTCTCCCACCTCTTTTTTCAGCTATACCTTGTTCTTTTTTAAATTTAAAACCTATTTTGGTAACGAGAGATCCAAATAATAAATAAATTACAACTGACATCCATCCCTGCCAAGACAAACATCCCCACAAAATTGTGCCTAAAATGCCTGCACTTATCCAACCACTTTTTGTCATCAAAGGAATCTTACAAAATATATAAATCAAAATAAAATTAATGCAAAAACCTATAAAAAATTGATTTCTAATTAAATCCATATTTATCTAATGCCTTAATTTCAAATCAATTCTCCACTGATTTAGAATTGATGATGCGTTAATACTAGCCGTTGAAGTTCTTAAGATAGTGTCGGAAAGTTTAACAAAGGTAACATTATTTTTATTAAAAAAATCAATTTCTTTAGAGGACCAACCCCCTTCAGGGCCAATTACATTCCAAAAAATACCTCCTTTTTTATTTACAAATTCTTGTTGTTTTCTTAACCATTGATTCAAGTCATAACTAGTATCTTCTCTAGTTATAGAAATTGAAACTCTTTCTTGATTATCTCTACTTTTTAGCCATGCAATAATATCAATACCATTTAAAATAGATGGTTTCCATAATCTCTCACTTTGCTCAACTGCTTCTTTGATAATTGAATTCCATCTCAAAAGTTTCCTAGAAAAATTTAAATTTTTGTTTACCTGTCTTTCGGAAAATAATGGCTGTATAAAATCAATTCCTATTTCAGTACACATTTTTAAAATATCCTCAAAACCACTTTTTGGTATGACAACAGCTATACCCAATAAGTAAATTTCTTGTTTTTGAAATAAGTAAGGTTTTTTTAATTGAATTATTTCTAAACAATCATTTTTAACTTTTGTAGCTTTCCATAATGAACCCTCTCCATTAGCTATAAATATTTCTTTACCATTTTTTATCCTCATTACTTTATTTATATAATGATCCTCTTCTTTAGAAAGTTCTAAATTATTGTTCTTAATATTTTCAATTCTTTCAGGGGAAATAATTAATCTTGTTAAGTCTTCCATCTAAAACACTTAATCTTTGAAAACTAAATCTTCATGTTCTTCAATTGCCCAATCATTATTTTCACCCCCAATAATTAACTCTTCAATTTTTACATAATTATTTGATATCTCATTTAAAGAATTAATTAATATATCTATTGAAATGGAGTCTGAAGTTCCAAAATCAACCCAACATCTTCCCCACAGGTTTTGATATTCCATAATTCCTAAATTATGCATTAAGGCTGGAAGAGATGCGTTTTTTTGGTCATTATCGTAGGACATCCAACTTAGATCGGAACCCTCTTCATGAGTTTGCAAATTTTCAGAATTAAATCCACCTAACCTTCCTAAAACGTACCAACTATCAAAAACACCATCTAAATAATTTTTTTCATCTTGAGTTGGTGATTCTGAAAACCTGATCCATATCCAACAATTAAAGGGATCAACTTCCCTAAAAATAATATTCATATTGACTAATAACTTTTTATATATACAGCTATTATAAGTAAGTTATTACTAGATTAAAATTCATACCTATAACTTAATTAATAATGCTTGATTTAAAAGAAATATCTTATCAACCCCAAACTGGTGAAAGAAAAATAATAAACAATTTAAATTTAAAAGTTCATGAAAATGAAATCATCTTAATTTGCGGCAATAGTGGTTCTGGGAAAACAACACTACTCGAAATAATAAGTGGATTAACAAATCCACAAAAAGGAAAAATTACTTGGAAGAATAAAATTTTATCTCCTAGACAAAGAAGATGGTTTTGTGGAGTAGTTTTTCAATTTCCTGAAAGATACTTTATAGGTACAACCATTGGGAAAGAATTAAAAATAGGCCATAAATCTTTAAGAGAAAAAAATATAGAAATAGTTTTAAATAAAGTTGGTTTAAAAAAAATTAATCTGACCCAACCACCAGAACAACTAAGTGGCGGACAACAAAGAAGATTAGCTGTAGCAGTTCAACTTCTTAGAAACCCCTCAATTCTTTTACTTGATGAACCAACTGCTGGATTAGACTATTCAATGAGAAATGATGTGAAGAATTTAATTCTTGATTTAAAAAATAAAAATACAATTATTATTGTTACTCATGAACCTGCCTTATTTGAGGGAATTCCTTCTAGGATATTATTCTTGGAAAAAGGGAAAATCAAAAATTTTATGAAAGAAAATCATGCAGGATAGGATAGTTCGGGCTACTGCAGCAAATGGAGGAATAAGATTAGTTGCTGTCTTAACAACAGAATCTTCTTTAGAAGCAAAAAAAAGACATGGTCTTTCTTATCTAACAACCTGTATCTTAGGAAGAGCCTTTAGTGCTTCTCTGCTTTTAGCAAGCTCTATGAAGATAATGCATGGGAGAGTTACTTTAAGAGTAAGATCTGACGGACCTTTAAAAGGATTACTAGTTGATGCGGGTAGAGACGGAAAAGTTAGGGGTTATGTAGGGAACCCTAATTTAGAATTAGACCTAGTCAAAATAAGCAATAATAAATATTCTTTTGATTTCACAAAAGCAATAGGTACAGGATATTTAAATGTAATTAGAGATAGTGGATTTGGAGAACCCTTTACAAGTACCGTTGAATTAGTAAATGGAAATATTGCTGAAGACTTAGCTTCATATTTATATCATTCAGAGCAAACTCCCTCTGCTGTATTTATTGGAGAAAAAATTCAAAATAAAAGTGTCATTTGCAGTGGTGGCTTATTAGCTCAAGTTCTACCTAAAAAAGATACTGACCCTCTACTTGTATCACTACTTGAAGAAAGATGTAAAGAAATTAATTCTTTCAGCGAAGATCTATTTAACTCAAAAGATAATCTTCTTTCGTTAATAAGAGATATATTTCCCGATATTGACGATAAATCTATCTCTGAAAAAGCTCGTTCCCAAGAAGTTAGTTTTAAATGCAAGTGTTCCAAACAAAGAAGTTTGAATGCGATGAAAATGCTTGATAAGAGCGAGTTAGAGGACATCCTCAATAAAGATGGCAAAGCAGAGTTAGTTTGTGAATTTTGTAAGAATAAATATCTTATAAATTATGAAGAAATTAAATCGATGATAGAAAATCAATCATAAAAAAATTACGCCTAGCCATAAAATAACCATGGCTGGAATACTTTGAATTTTTTGTATTGATAAAGAGTTGTTTGATACTTCCTGAATGAAAGAATTATTCTCAAGCAATCCACCAAATATTAGTCCAATCGAGAGAAAGGTAACACTCCAACCCAGAGAACCTATAAATCTTTTCCCCGATTTAATTTGAGTATAGGTAAGTATTAATGTTGAGATAGAGAGTAAAAGTCTATTATTAGAGTCTGGACTGATAAATAACAAAATTAAAAATAATAACCCAACAGATATCTTTATTGAAAGATTATCAAATGAGGGGGTAGTTATTTTTGGCAGACTATACTGAATTGAATTGTTAGAGTTATTATTTAAATTTTTTATCTTAGAAAGAAGTGGGAAATTATTATTGGGAAATTGATTAATTTGTTTTTCTTTTTTTGAGGCACTCACAGCTTCATAGCTTACATTACCTGATTGCCTGGCTTTCAAACTCCCCATGAGTAACTGATCAAAGGAAGATTCTATTTTCGCTTTTAAAATTAAATCTTCACCAGCCTCTTTAACTTTAATATCTCTAGCCTTCTGAATATCCTCAAAAGCAGCATCTTCTTTTACACCTAAAATTTCATAAGGTGATTTTTCGTTATTATTTTTATTACTGTTTGAATCCAAAATTTTTTACCAATACTAACAGATTAACTAATTTTATAATCCATTAAGACTTTATAAAACAATTGGTTCGACTCCACTAACAACGGGCGCAACTTTGTTTAAATTTAATTGATTATTGTCTTCAACAAATTGATTTAGATTCCACTCATTTTTGAAAAGAATAACTGGCCTATTCCAACAATCTTTAACTATTTTACAGTTGAATATTCTGCCTAGTTTTTCAATGGCTGGCCATCCATCAGAAATCCATCTAGCCAATTGATATGGCATTGTTTCAAGATTTGCATCTACACCATATTCACTTTTTAATCTATGAGTTACTACCTCCAACTGTAATTGACCAACAGCTGCGAGTATAGGGTCTCTTTTACTCTCATCAAAGTCATAAAGAATCTGAACAGCGCCTTCTTCTCGAAGTTCATTAACACCCTTTCTAAAGTTTTTAAATGCTGAGGGATTTGGATTTCTTAGCCAGCTGAATATTTCAGGACTAAAGGATGGTATGCCCTCATATTCAAGATGAGCTCCAGTATAAAGAGTATCTCCAATAGAAAACATCCCTGGATTATTTAAACCAATAACATCTCCAGGATAAGCATCATCAACTACTTCTCTATCTTGCCCAAATATTTTTTGTGGTCTTGATAATCTGATTGTTTTCCCTGTTCTGGAATGTTTAACTGACATATCCTTTTCAAATTTGCCACTACAAACTCTTATAAAAGCGACCCTATCTCTGTGCTTTGGATCCATATTTGCCTGAAGCTTAAAAACAAACCCACTAAAGTCATCGCTTGCTGGTTCAATATCCCCTTTATTACTATTTCTTGAAGTTGGTTTTTGTGCCATTTTTAAAAAACTATCTAAAAATGGTCTTACACCAAAATTAGTCATGGCAGATCCAAAGAAAACTGGGGTCAAAGAGCCATTAAAAACTTTATCTTTTTCAAATTTCGATCCTGCCTCATCAAGAACCTCCAATTCTTCAAGTGAGTTTTCAAGTAAATCTCTCTCTACATATTTTGATAGCTCTTTATCTTCAAGACTTAATCTTTTCTCATTCGATTGTTTCCCTCTCACGGCTTTATCAAATAAAATCACCTCTCTAGAAAATCTATCAATAACTCCTCTAAATTCCTCGCCACTCCCAATTGGCCAATTAATAGGTAAAGTATTTAATCCAAGTTCTGATTCAATTTCATCAAGTAAAGAAAATGGCTCTCTTCCAGGTCTATCCATTTTATTTATGAAAGTAAATATTGGTATTTTTCGCATCTTGCAAACTTCAAACAATTTTCTAGTTTGAGGTTCTAGTCCTTTAGCAGCATCTTCCAACATAACTGCATTATCAGCAGCAGCTAATGTTCTATAAGTATCTTCGGAGAAATCTTGGTGTCCTGGCGTATCTAATAAATTGATTACTGATCTTTCATATTCAAATTGCAATACAGTTGATGTAATAGAAATACCTCTTTGTTTCTCAAGTTCCATCCAGTCTGAGGTAGCTTTTCTCTGATTACCCCTAGCTTTTACTGCTCCTGCCTGTTGAATGGCACCTCCATACAAAAGAAGCTTCTCAGTAAGAGTTGTTTTCCCAGCATCTGGATGTGAAATAATAGCAAAATTTCTTCTTTTATTTACTGCATCCAGTATTTCTTTATTATTTAGAATTTTAGTACCTAAGATCATTTATATAATATAGTGGCCTTTCACTTAGTTCTTAAACATTACCATAGACTATTAAATAATTATCACCCTCTTCAAACACATCTAAAGAGGGTAGATCATTCTCTAAAGTGAAATTTTTTAACTCTTTAAAAGTATAAGAAGCTCTTAAAGATGCATAATAATCATTAGTTAAAATCTCATTATATTTTGTTGAGCATTGTGCTTTGAGTTCTAAAGCAGACTTTTCATCTAATGGCCTTTTTAAGTCCTTGTGAAAATTTACAGTGAAATTACTAGACAAACTTCTTATGGTGTTGAAGAAATCTTCAAGATTAGTAATATGATGAATCAAACTATTACTTACAAGCAAACTAATTTTTTTTTTAAGTAAGGAATTATTTAATTTAATGTCTTTGATGTCAGAACAAATGTAGCGTAAATTTTTTAATTTTTTTTGATTAGTAGAAATA
>CACGDL010000014.1 GCA_902571795.1 uncultured Prochlorococcus sp. | reverse complement strand
TGAAAATGATTATCATTTTTAAGTATTTAATTATTTTTCATGTCAATTTTTAAAAGACTTTTAACAAATAGAACATGTTCGAGTAAGTCAATTATTAAAAATTCAGTAATCGCTGGAACGATTATATTTTCTGGTTTTGGTCAGGATGTTATGGCTAAAGGAAAATCATACGTAGCAGTAGAACCACTAGTTTGTGATTTAGTTAAATCAATTGCATTACCGTCTGACGAAGTTACATGCTTAGTAGATAGAAAACAAGATGTTCATGACTTAAAGATCAATCCAAGGCAAGCTCAATTACTAAATAGCGCAGACAAAGTATTTACTCTTGGTAAAGAAATGACTCCAAGTATGAGAAATTGGGAAAATAAAAAGAATACTGTTGTTGTAGGTGTTAGTGCAATAGACGTAGATGATCATTCTGATCATGGAGGTCATGATGATCACTCAGACCATGGTGGACATGACGATCATGCTGAACATTCAGCAAAGGTAGACGACCACTCTGATCATGGAGGTCACGACGATCACTCAGATCATGGGGGACATGATGATCACGCTGAGGGTGCTTTCGAATGGGCAGGCAAATTCCAACTTTCTAAGGGTTCTTACAAATGGTCATTTGAAAAAGTCGATGGAGAATATGCAGATCCTGCAATGAAGATGGTGATTCTCAAATCTAATGACATAGAAGGGTCTGAAGATTTAGCTAAAGAACTATTAGGATCTAAAGAATCAATAAGCAGAAAAAATGATGGTACTTTGATAGCCAGTAATAAAGCTTTTGTTCTTAACTTTGATCAAAGAAAAGAAAGTACTGTTTTTAACGTGGATATCAAAGAAGATGGTCAATATATATTTTTTACTGAACACATGCCTTTTGAGTTTGAAGCAACTCAACACTTTTTTAAAGACGTTTCAAATATTGATGTAGAACCAATAGCACAAGTACCAGACGAAGGAGAGGGGCATCATCATGACCATGGAGGACTAGATCCTCATGTTTGGCATGATCCACATAACATCATAAAAATGGGAGATCTTATAAGCAAAAGTTTAAAGAAAGATATTTCAGTTTTTAATAGAGGTGACAGAAAACTAATTAATGAAAGATTCGAAAAAGCTGATTCTCTCTTAGAAGGCTTAGATAGTTGGATCGTCGAACAAGTAAGCTCTATTCCTGAGGAAAACAGAGTAATTGTCTCTAAACACAAAGCATTGGAATACTATGGGGATGCATTTGGTTTTGAAACCATTAGTTTACTTGACTTTCTTGGAGACTCCTCAAGCTTAAGGCCAGACAACATTAGTTCTACTTTAAAAATGTTAGATGAAGAGAAGGTTCAGGCAATATTTCCTGAACAAATTCCAGCATCTAAGTTATTAAGGAACTTAAGTAGACAAAGTTCAGTTCCTTTAGCTTCTAATCAAATATTCGTTGATGGATTGATGATGGATGGTAATACTGTTTCAGTAGCTGTACACAATACTTGTACAATTGTTGATTCATTAGGTGGAAGCTGTGATAAAGAATCTGGCTCCAATCTTGAGTCTGAATGGTACAAACTTTCAGATTAAATTTTTCTAATAAAAACGGTTTTCATTTCTAATTATTACTATTATTAAACTATTGTTTATTTAGTAAAAATCAGTAAATGAGCTTCAAAGATAAAGTTCCCGTTACTATTCTCACTGGATTTTTAGGTTCAGGGAAGACTACTTTGCTTAATAGAATATTGAGTGAAGAGCACGGGAAAAGAATAGCCGTAATTGAAAATGAATACGGTGAAGTAGGTATAGATCAAGGGCTCGTAATTAATGCCGATGAAGAAGTGTTTGAGATGTCAAACGGGTGTATTTGTTGTACTGTTCGCGGCGATTTAATAAGAGTCCTTGGCAACCTTATGAAAAGAAGAGATAAGTTTGACTATGTTTTAGTAGAAACGACAGGATTAGCAGATCCAGGACCAGTTGCTCAGACATTTTTCATGGATGAAGAGATAAGTTCTGAATTCACTCTTGATGGAATTGTAACTTTAGTTGATGCTGCCCACATTGATCAGCAGTTAGGCAGGAGTGATGAAAGTTCAGAACAAGTGGCATTTGCAGATGTTCTTGTCCTTAATAAAACTGATTTAGTCTCTGATGATGCACTAAATACTCTTGAATCGAGATTGAGAGATATGAACCGAATGACCCGAATTATTAGAGCCGAGAATGCCAAAGTACCAATTGAAACAGTCTTAAATCTAAGTGCATTTGATCTTGATCAGATCCTTAAACGCAGACCAACATTCCTTGAACCAGAATATCCTTTTGAATGGACAGGTGTTTACGATCTTGATGCAGGTAAATATGAATTAATGCTAGAAGAAGGACCCGATCCAGAAATGTCCTTAGTAGCCCTCGCTAACCAAGGAGAGAGAGAAGAGGAACTTAAAGATGGTGCTGAATCCTCCGTGAGACTTTATGCAGAAAAAGCTAATAGTTTAGATCCTGGAAATACCATCCCATATGGAGAACATATAAATCTCAAATTGGAGGATAAAGGGAAAAAATCCTTCATCCTGAACATAGAAAAACCAACAAAACTAGGTTTGTTTACACAGCACACTGCTGAAGAATTCAATATGAAAGTCATTAAAAGTGACGAAAATAAAGAGATTCCATTTAATACTGAAAGACTCTGGCAAGCAGAGCACGAACATGATGATGAAGTAGGCTCAATTGCTATAGAGCGTTTTGGAGATGTTGACCCAGAAAAACTAAATACTTGGATGGGAAGACTTCTATCAGAAAAAGGAGTGGATATATTCAGAACTAAAGGTTTCATAAGTTACTCAGGCAACCCAAGGAGAATAGTTTTTCAGGGAGTTCACATGTTATTTACTGCACAACCTGATAAAGAATGGGGTAACGAACCTCGTAGAAATCAACTTGTTTTTATCGGTAGAAATTTAAATGAGAAAGAGATGCAAGAAGGCTTTGATAAATGCCTGATATAGAACCATTTAGCCCAAGAGGCATGTTCCATGATGGATGGACTGCTGAAGTTGACGATTACGCCATAGCATGTGGATGGGCTCTTAAAGGAAAACAATTTATTGTTGGCGACGTGGCAGGAGGTCTTTTTTCGTTCGAAGGAGATACAGGAAAAATTATTTGGAAAAAAGAAAATACACACTCCGGTGGTTTATTAGCAATGGCCATTCATCCAGAGGGTGAGATTTTTGCAACATCAGGTCAGGATGGAAACGTTCAAATTTGTAATTGCCACGAAGGAAAAGTAATTAAAACACTTAATCTTGGTAAGAGTTGGGTAGAACACCTCAAGTGGTCTAATGACGGTTTATTTCTAGCGATAGCTTCCTCAAAAAAAGTATATGTTTTTAATGAAATTGGAGAAGAGAAATGGATCTCAGAAGACCATCCAAGCACAGTAAGTGCAATAACATGGTCAAATAAAAATGAGCTCGCAACTGCATGCTACGGCAGAGTGACATTCTTTGACATTGTTAATAATAAAACGAATCAAAAACTGGAGTGGCAAGGATCATTGGTCTCTATGGAATTAAGCCCTGATGGAGATATAGTCGCCTGTGGGAGTCAAGACAATTCAGTTCATTTTTGGAGAAGATCAACAGGAATGGATGCTGAAATGACTGGATACCCTGGGAAACCAAGTCACCTTTCTTTTGATGACAGCGGAAAATTATTAGCAACTAGCGGCAGTGAAAGAATTACAGTATGGAGCTTTATAGGCAATGGTCCAGAAGGGACTATGCCAGGAGAGCTATGTCACCATACAGAACCTATTTCGAGCTTAGCCTTTTCAAATAAAGGTATGCTTGTAGCCTCAGGATCTAGGGATGGTTCTGTTGTCGCAAGTTTCCTAAAAAATGACGGCAATGGAGACCCAGTTGGGGCTGCATTCGCCGGAGATTTGGTAGGGGCAATATCATGGAGACCTGATGATTGTGCACTTGCAGCAGTTAATGCAAAAGGTGTTGTAAATGTATGGAAATTTAAAGTTCGTACTAACCTTTTTTCAAAGGGATTTAAGTAAAAAGTAGAAAATTATTAATTACCAATAGTTAGCTTTTAAATGTCTTTCCATACAAATGACCTCACAGTCATTATCTATGCCTTTTGGATGAATATCGCAATATGAGAGACATTGAAAATATTCGTCTATGGGATTTGATTTATCAGTTTTACTAACTTCTTTCGACTGCTTCATAAAAGATTTCCTCAATTATTTAAAATTAAGATAGACGAATTAAATATCAAAGGAAATAAGCAAAACTTACTAAAAATATCTGAAAAAAATAGCACGATTGATTACTACTCTCGGACATTTTTAATTAAAAAGCAATGCGTATAAAAACGGATTGTCTTTAGAGAAATATTTTCCTAATTTAATATTGTCGAGTTCTAGGAGGTCTTTCAAATGATCGATAGCCTGCCTGAAATTTCGGAATAAACCGAACTAATTTAATTAACTGCTCCAATTATTTTTTATTAATGTCTAAGCTTCCTTCTTCTGCATCGTTTAGGTGCCCTTTAAGAAACAAGCTTAATTCTAGAGTTTTTGCCCCAGTTAAAGACAATTAGTTAATTTTGGTGAGCATTAGCTTAATAGAAGTTAGCAACAAGGATCCATGATTTAGGTGCGTTATTAACTTCAGTAAAAAATATAAGTAAGAGATAAAAGAGGGCTTAAATAAGCCCTCTTTTTTTATAAGATGACTTTATTCTAGTTTTATAGATAATGATTAAAGCAATAAAATTTTAAAATGGTTCGATATTATTGCCCATATTGCAATCCTAAATATCAATTTCAAAAAAAATCCTCAAAAGGTAATTTGATTTGTGGTTTATGCGGAGAGGATCTTGTAAAAAAACCATTTATAAGGTTGAACCAGATAATTGCTTTAGTTGCAGCGTCATCATTACTTCTACCGTTGATATATACTTTTATTTTTTTAATTAAAAATCAAATAAATCCTCCTAATAAAAATTATCAAGCAAATAGTACTTTAATAATAATTACCAAAGAAAAACTTTCATAAAACAATTTAAAAAATCTCGAGAGGTCAACCTCTACATAGTGATTTATTTAAACAAGAATTTTTGCTCTCAATATTTATTTGATCATCAATATTTTTTAATTTGTTTTTATTACTTGTTACTTTAACTTTTTGCCCACAATGTTCTTTGCAACCACCATTAAATAAGTTATGTGCATATAAATTTGAAATACTCGAAAGTAATAAAAGAAAAATTATTTTATAAATTTGATAAAAATAAGACTTCATTTTTAATATGATTTTCCCAAAATTATTAAATAAATAATATCAGTTAATTCCAAGGAGTGTTTATCAGTCCCCAGATATCGAAGAAGAAAAATAAAACTGCAATTACAACAAGATCCCATGCTCTTTCCCTAAAAGCCCAAGGCGCAATAAAAACTTCTCCAAGTCCATGAAGTGCAGCCCCTACTGGTAGATGATCAAGAACCAGCAAACTGTGAGAGAGGATAAAAAGAAAGCTTGCAAAATATCTAAAAAAAACAAATTGCCAATTACTAGAACTCATGCCCTTTAGATTTTTAAAAAATATACTTCAATGATCAAAATAATGATATATATCGAGTCAAGAGATATTATTTTTGGTAGCCATAAATACGAATAAAGATATAAAGCTAAAGTAAAAGTTACTAAACGATGAAATATATGTTTTCAAGTTATCAGCCTAAAAATAGTTTTGATGAATACTTTAAGGATAATGTTAACTCTGCTAGAGAAATATTGACTCCACTTCTTTCATCCTTAGATAATATGGGACTTGAGGAATTAAACAGGAATCATTCTGCCGCAAAAAAATTATTACTAAGACATGGTGCAACTTTTAGATTAAATGATACTGGTTTAAAAGGTACTGAGAGAATATTACCTTTTGATCCACTTCCTAGAATAATTAGTAAAGATGATTGGGTAACTTTAGAAAAAGGACTAAAACAAAGGCTTGAGGCAATTGATTTATTCCTAGATGATATTTATAATTCTCAAAAAATAATTAATGATGGAATAATTCCAAGAGAATTAATAGAGAGTTCAGAAGGTTGGAGGCCTCAGATGATAGGTTTCAAACCTCCACTAAATAAATGGTGTCAAATTTCAGGACTTGATTTAATAAGAGATAGAAAAGGAGATTGGCATGTTTTAGAAGATAATTTAAGGTGCCCTTCTGGTGTTGCTTATTTTTTAGAAAATAGATTAGTCATGAAGAATATTTTTCCTAATCTTTTCTCAGGAAGAATAGTTAAACCAATTGATGAATATCCATCATATCTTTTAAAAACTCTTCAAGAACTAGCCGTTTGGACTGACACTCCCAAAATAGTTCTACTAACTCCAGGAATTTTTAATAGTGCTTATTTTGAACATAGTTATTTAGCTCAAGAAATGGGCATACAACTAGTTCAGGGTCATGATTTAGTTTGTAATGATGATTATGTATATTTAAAAACTACCTCTGGATTAAAAAGAGTAGATGTCATCTACAGACGAATTGATGATGATTTCTTAGATCCACTTAATTTCAGAAAAGATTCCTGCCTTGGAGTTAGGGGATTACTTGATGTTTTTAAGGCAGGTCATGTTGCATTAGCAAATGCACCTGGGACTGGAATAGCAGATGACAAAATGATTTATTCTTTTGTTCCAAAAATGATTAAATATTATCTTGATGAAGAAATTATTATTAAAAATGTAGAAACTTATATTTGTCATTATCAAAAGGATCGAGAATATGTTCTAGAAAATTTATCAAAACTTGTTGTTAAATCTGTCGCAGAAGCTGGTGGTTATGGAATGTTAATCGGCCCTCACTCAACAAGGAGTGAGATAGAAGAATTCGCTAATAAAATTAAAAATAATCCTAGAAATTTCATAGCACAACCAACATTAGAATTATCTACTGTGCCATCGTTATGTGATGGAGAACTATATCCATGTCATGTTGATTTAAGACCATATATCTTAAGAGGAAAAGATTCATGGGTTAGCCCAGGCGGGCTTACGAGAGTAGCATTAAAAAAAGGATCATTAGTCGTTAATTCTTCTCAAGGTGGAGGATGCAAAGATACATGGGTTGTAGGTAAATAATATGCTTTTAAGTCGTGTAGCAGAATCTCTTTATTGGATCAATCGTTATTTAGAACGTGCGGAAAACATATCTCGTTTCGTGGAAGTAAGCGAAGCTATGTCATTAGATTGTCCACCAGGCAGTGCCGAACCTTGGCTCCCTTTAATTGATGCATCAAGTGATAGAGAATCTTTTGATAAAAGATTCCCAGAGAAAAAACCTGATGACGTTATTAATTTTTTAATAAGAGATCGTTTAAACCCAAACAGTATAATTTCTTGCATTCAAATGGCAAGAGAAAATGCGCGGCAAATCAGAGATGTCATGACCACCGAAATGTGGGAACAGATAAATATTTTATATTGGAATATGCAAGAAGGAGAGGCAATATGGAATAAACCAAGACAAGAACAATTAAGTGAAATAAGGAGGGAATGTCAGCTTTTTTATGGGATTACAGATGCGACACTAAGCAAAGACCTCGCATGGAGATTTAGCATTCTTGGAAGATTGATCGAAAGAGCTGACAAAACATCAAGAATTTTAGATGTTAAATACTATTTACTTCTACCGAGCTTAGATGAGCTTGGAGGAGTTCTTGATGAGCTGCAATGGATTGCACTTTTACGTTCAGCTGGAGCTTATCAAATGTTTAGGAAAGCAGTGCAAAATTCTATAAAGCCTAATTCAGTTGCGAGATTTCTTTTACTTGATCCAATTTTTCCGCGATCAGTAAGATACTGTCTGGATGGGATAAGTAATACACTTAAAACGATAGATACCTCACCATCTACTGAAAATCCTTCAGAATTAGAATGTATGAGAGGTTTGCTTAAAGCAAAGTGGAGTTATATCAGAATTGAAGATATAATAAATGATGGTTTACATGAGGCAATCGATTCATTGCAAATGGATTTAAATAAATTAAATGATCTCATTCAAGAAAAATATTTTATTAATTAATAAGATTATTAATGAGAATAAAATACATTCACAAACTTGAATATAAATACGAAGACCCTGTCCAATTAGGCGAGCATAGATTATGTATAAAGCCAAGGTCAAATGGCTTCCAAAAATTAAAGAATTTTGAATTAAAAATAACCCCAGAACCAGAAATTATTTATCCATTACTTGCTGCTAGCGGAGAAGAGATTAATAGAATCAGATTCAATGGATTAACAGATAATTTAATTATTGAATCAATCAGCGAAGTTGAAACCATAAAACATCCAAACATTATTGATGGAGTTAAAAATAGAGATTTAACATTACCTTTTTGTAGAAGCATTATTAACAGAGATTTACAGGGAGCATTAGAGGGATGGATGCCAAATGGACAACACGATCCCTCTGCCGTAGAACTTGCCCAAGAAGCCTTAGCAGGAAGCATTAATAACGCATTATCATTTACCTACCAACTTATAGAGATTATTCAAGATCGAGTTAAATACACCAAAAGACATACTGGTCCAGCATGGCCGGCTAGCAGAACACTTAGAGAACGCATAGGTTCATGCAGGGATTTAGCAATGCTGATGGTTGAAGCTTGCAGGTCTATAGGTATCCCAAGTAGGTTTGTAAGTGGTTATCATTTTGAAGATCCGTTACCCTCTGAGTTGGATTTACACGCTTGGGCTGAATTATATATTCCAGGTGCTGGTTGGAGAGGTTTTGATCCAAGCGGGAAAGGACTAATAGATGATAGATATTTAACATTGGTATCATCTTCAAAATCTAATTTAACCTCAGTAATTACAGGAAACTTTATAGGAAAAAATAATTTAGAAAATACTTTATCCTGGGAAATCAAACCTCTTGAAATCAAATAAGCACTAAATTTTTGACCTTTTAAAATAACAAAAAATTTAAATAATAATATGTTTCTTTTTTAGTGTTAATTGATACGTTCTTAGATATATATATCTGTTTTCATTTGTTTAATCTTTAAAGAAAATTGAACTCAAGTTTAGAAATTCCAGTTATCAAATCAAATAAATCAAAAATGTTTGAATTGATAAGTTATGAAAAATTTCGCGATACAAAAGATGTCAGATTTTTTGATATTAGTGTTAATGAATCAAATTACAGAGATCTAGTTATTCACAGTGGTCCTGCTGTTAGTCCTCCAAATGATGAAGATTTTAATAATTGGCAATTTTACATACATCACAATCAAGAAGATAATCTATTAGCTATCTCTGGGGGTAGAACATTTTATCTTGTCAATTTTGGTTGGGATTATCCTTTTTATAAAGTTAGATTAGAATCTTGCGGATATATTTTAAGGATACCTAGAGGAACTTTTCATAGATCGGTATCTGACGAAAACGGTTCCATAGTTTTAAATCAAGCCATTAGAGATAAAGACGGTACAGTTGAATCTGAATTCAAAGTTACCAATAGCAAAGATAATAAAAAACTTCTAGATTGTATAACTAATCTAGAGCCTAGATTTAAAATTTATAGTGTTAAATAATCTTAAAAAGGGATTCTAAATTTATTCATCGATTTAAAAAATTATCTAATTGTTATAAAATAATAATATTCGAATTCTATAGTATGAAATTTTTCAGATTTTTAAAATATCTTTTATGCATAACTTTTTCTTTCTTAGTTTTATCATCTCCAGTTTTTGCTGGGGCAAATGTGGCTGTTAAGGGCGAGGGAGATGAAGTTCCAAGTTATGTAAGATCTAATATCACAGGATTTGATTTCCATGGAGAGGATCTTCATTTGTCATCTATAGCTGGAGCAGTGGCAAGAGATGCAGATTTTAGTGACGTTGATTTACATGGGACAACCTTAACCCTATCTGATTTAAAAGGTTCTAATTTAAATGGAATCGACCTGACCGATACTCTTTCTGATCGAGTTAATTTCCAAAAAACAGACCTTAGAAATGCTGTTTTAATAAATATGATCGCATCAGGTAGCAGTTTTGCAGGAGCTCAAATAGAAGGAGCAGATTTTTCTTACGCTATTCTTGACAGCGAAGATCAAAGAAATCTTTGTGAAATTGCTGATGGGATCAATCCAACAACAGGCGTTTCAACCAGAGAAAGTCTTGAGTGTAGTTAGAACAAAAACTATAAGTAACCTTTTTATAAATAAACTTTCTTACCATTATTAAATTTATAAATCCTTTGTTCATCATCTTGAAATATCATTTCACCATTTAATTTGGATTTCTTAAATTTTGAAAGCCTTGCTCTGTGTATATTGGATTTTCTATTGATATTTTCTTCGTTATCATAAACTCCAATATGAATATTTATATTAGGATTTGAAAAGATTTTTTCTTCCTCTCTTAAAAAAATTCTGTCAATATTTGTTTGCGTGCTCTGCAGTTTATTTTTAAATTTATCTAATTTAAGATTCTTTGTTTTTTTAGAATTAATTTTTTTGAAGCCCAAAAAAATAACTCCTAAAATTAAAAAAACAAAGAATATTTTCATTACTTAATTTTTATTTTAATATCTACGCCCAAGTCACTTTTAGTAGTTAATATTTCCTTTTTTATGATTCCATAGGTAAAAATTTTAGATAAAGTTTTTAAAGATTTAAAAACTAAAAAAACAGTAAATAAAAAGAAAAGAATAAGGTTTTCTACAAGAATATTTTTATTCTTATTTTCTAAGTTGCTCATGAAAGTGTTAATTCAATTATTTTTAATAACTATTTGCATATGGGCCGAAAAATTCACTGGCGTCTCTTCCCATTACTTTAGCAAGATTTAAACTTTTATCTATATCCCATTTTGATGCCATTCCATAAAGAATACCTGCAGCAAAAGAATCTCCACATCCATAAGAATCAACTTTTAATTTTTTGTTTTTAAGAGCCTTATATCTTCCTCCAGGGAATAGTATGCCTCCCTTCTCTCCCTCGGTTTTAATAGTATATTTAGGTTTTAAAGATAATTCAGAAAAAGAAAAAACTTCCCCGGGATCAAGATTACTGCCTATTAATCCATCTAAAAGAACATTTGAATTATTAATTGTATTTAATCCTACCCTTGGTGTTGAACACAGTATTGAAGCCGATCTAGCCATTTTGAAAATCTCTGAATCAGATGCAGTAATAAAAATTCCGTCCATTTTTTTTAAAATGTTCCATTCTAAATTGTCTTTATGAGTTGGTGCTAACCTTTCTCCAATAACTGTTATTGCTCTTTCACCTTGAGAGTCAATTAAACTAAATCCTCTTCTAGTTGGTTTATCACGCCAAGCTACATGCAACTTAATTCCCATATTTGAGAGAATCTTGAAACACTTATCTCCATAATCATCATTACCTAATGACGTAAAAAAATGAATTTGGTTTAAAGTTAAATCAGAAAGTATTTTCGCGATAATAGATCCACCACCAGCTGGATACTCAAGGGACTTTTCAGAATGAGAAATAACTCCGGGTTTTGGTAATTGATCAACCTTTAAAAAATTTATCCACTCAACATGACCAACAACGGCAAAATTTAAATTTCCTTTTTTAAATTTATAGTCTTCAACTTTATTATTCTTGTCAACAACCATAAGTTTTTAAATACTATTATTAAAAGAAATATTTTTAACAAGTGAATTCATTTAACATTTTAAAAGATAATAAACAGATACTATCTTTTCTTTACCTTTTTCTATCAATTTTGGGAGCTGTTCTGCCAATGTTGGCAAATTTCGAATTTGCTAAGGAATATGGAAACAGCTTTGATATAAATAACTTCATTTCTTTAGCGAATGCAAACCCAGCAGCTCAGTCAATTTCTAGAGACTTATTAGTAGGTGCAAGCGCTATTTTTATATGGATAGTAAATGAATCAAAAAAACTAAACATGAAGAATATGTGGGTTGTTTACATTGGAACTTTTCTTATAGCCTTCGCATTCTCTGCACCTTTTTTCTTATTTCTAAGAGAGAGAAGAATTATTGAATTAGAAAAGATTAACTAAAATAATCTCCTAAATAGAATTGTAAAGGCAATAAAGCAACAACAAGAAATTGAAAGCCAGATTATTGAAGCATAACCGAATAGATCTAATATGCGTCCTGAAATAAATGGTCCAAAAAAATAACCCATAGCGAAACATTGTGATAATAGAGCAAGTGCAAAACCTTTTTTATTTGAAGGAGCTATTCTGAAAACGACATCTGTTGATGTTGGAAGAAATGAAGCAGTCCCTAAACTTACTAAAATTAATGCCAAAGAAATTAAATAAAACGCTGGGATATTTAAATAACTAGAAATAAATAATAAAAATGAAGCTAAAGAGAAATTTATTAAACTAAATTTCAAACCAAATAATCTTTCTTTCTTAGATATCCAAGAACCGACAGGCCATTGTAAAAACAACAATAAAATTAACTGAATAGAAATTATAAGACTAATAATTTCTTTGCTTAATGCATTACGATATACTCCACCTTTAACAAGATCCAGAGGCAAAGTTACTTGTATCAAGGCTAAAGAGGTAGTTATCAATAAAATAGATAAAATTATTATTGTTGAATTTTTATTCCATTTCAAACTTCCCTGATTAATTGGATCTACTAATTTTTTTTGAAAATTTTCTAAGTTTCTTTTTATAGAAGAACTATTTCTAGATATTAAATACGTGATAACTAACATGCAAAATATATCATTTATAAATATTGATTTAAAATACAAAAAATTCGTCATATACCCCCCTAAGAATACCCCTAGAAATATTCCTAAAGCTTCCGAACTTCTAACAAGGGCATAAGCTTTACGTGTTTCGATAGGATGACAAAAATAGGGCACCCCAAACTCGGCAGCAGGCCAATATATTCCTGCAGCAGCCCCAACAAGTGATTGTCCAATTATGTACAAAAAAGTATCTCTTGAAAATATGAGGCATAAGCTAGCGGCAATACTTAGTATTGAAGAAGTAATTATCGGAAATTGTATTTTTCCCGTTTTATTAAGATAATTACCTGTAAAGAGTCTCGTTACGGTTCCAATTATTGCTGAAATGGTAAATCCCAGGCCAATATCTGTCGCCGATAATCCTAGGTTATTAAAAATAAGTGATGTTAAATAAATAACACCTCCTGCTCCAAATGCAGCGAAAAATCTTATCTTGGTTATTAACCTCAAATGATAAGGAAATTGAATCCACCAATTTTTGCTAATTTGTAAACTATTTGGACTAATCACTAGTGAAATACATTTTTATAATTTTTTTTAGTTTGTGTGGTTTATTTTTTAATAATGATTTAAAGGCTGCTGAAAAGATAAATATTAAGTTTGAAGAGATGGAAATCCCTCTTACTATAGAACAATTATCAAAATTAGAAAAATACAAAGATAATTCAACAGAATTAATAGATTGGTTAAAAAAAAATGGATTTATAAGAGTTTTTGAATTATCAAAATTTTTAGAATTTCCAGTTTTCAAAGAAGAGGGATTAAATAGAGAAATATTAAGAAGTTGGATAGGTCGTAAAATTCTTACAGAATTAAGCAAAAGCATTAAAGTTCCAAATGACAATAATGGAACCGAAATATATAACACTATAGAAAATTTATTAGATCAAAAAAAAGAAGTCTCAACTTTAGACATCATAAAAGCATTACCATCAGAAGAAATATCACTGGATATTGATAATCTAATTTTAATAATTTCATCTTGGAAAAATGAATTATCAATGCAACAAGAACTGTTGTCCAAATTAAATCAACTTGAAAGAACTAAACAAAATGTCTTAAAAAATACTGAAAAAAAATCAACTAAAGACCTAATAAAAATTGAAAAAAAAATTTATGCTCCTCACCGAGTGAAACCTTTTGAAATTGAAATATGGAAAAGTAAAAAAACAAATTTTGATAAAGAATTAATAATATTTATGCCAGGACTTGGAGGCGAAATTAATAATTTCACATGGATAGGTAACGAATTGGCTAGAAGAGGCTGGCCAATATTATTCATAGATCATAGAGGGAGTAATCTAGAATCATTCATAGAAGTAATCGATGGTAAGGAAACAATACCAGGAAGTGCAGACTTTTACTTATATAGAATTAAAGATTTAGATGCTGTATTGAAAGCTCATGAAAATGGAGAATTTAATTTACCTAATAATTCTTATATTTTAATGGGGCATTCACTTGGTGCTTTAATAGCACTCTTATATGAAGGCAAGAAACCTACTGATCAACTAGAGGAAAAATGTGATTCGGCATTAAAAGACTTTGCGGTAACAAATTTATCAAAATTACTTCAATGTCAGTTGAGTGAAATACCATTCCCTAAGAAAAATAACACTAATAAGGCCAGTGCCATAGTAGGTTTTAATTCATTTGGAAGTCTAGTATGGCCAAAAGAAAATAGTACAGGCATTAAAGCACCAACTCTTCTAATAGGTGGTACTTATGACCTTATTACACCGTTAATGAATGAACAATTTAGAGTTTTTTATGCTTTAGATAATCCATCAAATAGATTTCTAATTATTGAAGGAGCAAGTCATTTCTCTCCAATAAGAATTAATAAAAGCTATGGAAAAAATAATGACCTCTTCAAAATAAGTGAATCTTTTATTGGTTCAGAGCCAATATTAGTACAAGATTTATCTACTAAATTTATAGTTGAATTTTTAAAAAATATTAAAGACCAAAAGATCCCTAATGTAGTTAAAAAGCAAAGAGATTTGGGACTTAACTTCCATCTTTTAGATCTTGAAACGATAAAAGAAATTTCCGAAAATTAGTACTCTATTCGTGGATCTAAATATGCGATTAAAATATCCACGAAGAGATTTAGAGAGACTATAAGCATAGAGGTAAAAATTACAATTCCTTGAACCAAGGTATAGTCTCTTTGAGAAATAGCTTCATGTAATCTTAAAGCTATACCTGGCCATGAGAAAGTCACCTCGAACAAAAGAGCACCTCCTGCTAAAGAGGCCATAGTCAGGCCAAAAATAGTGACAATTGGCAATAGAGCATTAGGCAATGCATGGTTTAAAAATATTTTTTTCCTCGATATTCCTCTACATATAGCAGCATTTACATAATCACTTTTTAATGTCTTATCCAAATTTACTCTTAATGAGCGGCTGAATATACCACTTAATAAAAAGCCAAGGGTAATCGAAGGAAGTGCGAGATGATAAAGACTATCTTTCAAGGCAATAATATTATTTGAAAGAATACTATCTAAAACTAGAAAACCTGTAATTTGGGGTTGTTGCTGAAATATAGGAAATCTCCCACCAATTGGGGAAATATTAAAAAATACAGAAAATAATAATTGAGCTAACATTGCACCCCAAAAAGGAGGGATCGCATATGTAGCAATTCCTAATATTCTCGCAATATAATCAGTCTTTTTCCCTCTATTTCTTAAGCCAATTAATCCCAATGGAAATCCTATTAGTATGGCACTTAATATTGAAAAGAATCCAAGCTCAAGAGTTGCAGGCAATGACTTTATAATAATATTAAGGACTGGCTCTTGGGTACTAAGAGATTGGCCAAAATCTAAGTGCAATATATTTTTAATATATGAAAAATATTGATTTATTAAAGGTTCATTTAGCCCCAATTTATTTCTTAGAAATTCCCTAGAAACCTCATCTGCACCAGATCCAAGTATGGCATCGACAGGATCGCCAGGAGCAACTCTTAATAAAATAAAAACTAATGAAGAAATTATCCATAACATTATCGGTATTAATAAAATTTTTAATAAGGAATAATTTAGTAGTTTATTTAAATTTCTACTCATTAATTAACTCAAGATCGCTCAATGAAATTATTCCTGCGCCATTAAAAATAGGTTTTGATATTTTATTTTGTGACCATGCTTTTTGAGAGGAGATCCAAATAGGAATATAAGGTATTGAACTTGCTGCTATTTTTTCAATTTCAACAAGTTTTTCTAATCTTTTAATTCCACTTATTTTTTCACTCTCAAGAAATAAACTTTCCACTTTATTAGATCCCCAAAAACTACCGCTGTAAACTGATTCTCCTTTTTTACATATGCCGTCAACTATTTCATTACAACTTAAAAGAGGGGTAAGATAAGCCTCTGGATCTGAATAAGCCCCAGTCCAATCTAGAAGAACTGCCGTATAAATTCCTAAACTTAGATTCTTATAAACTGTTGTAGATTCAACCCCATTGAGTTCAATATCAATACAATCTTTCAAAGAATTTTTAATTTCTTCTTGCCATGTCAGAGCAATAAGCTTGTCAGCTGGTACATTCGATCTATAAGTAAGGGGTATTTTTAGAATATTTCCATTGCAATAATTTTCTTTTTGCAATAACCTTCTCGCTTCTAAATAATCATATTTAGGCCACAGTTCTTGATTATCTTTTTTTAATATCGGAGGAATAATTGATCTAGATGGCTTCCTTAATCCATAACTTACTTTCTCACTAATCAATTTTCTATTAAGACTTTTTGCCAAAGCCAATCTTAAATTAAGATTACTTAAGGGATAAGAACTAGTTTTGAGGCTTATAAAACTTAATTCAGTGAAAGGGCTATTACCTTCATTAAACTGTTTATTTTTGCTTAAATCATTTAAACTTTTTCTCTGACTATCATCAATTGAATTTGATAAAAGCACGTCAATTTGTTTACTTTTTAAAGCCCCAAAAAGAGAGGATGAATTTGAATAGCCCACAAAATTAACGCCGTTATTTAAGGGCTTTTCACCCCAATAATTCAAATATGGATCAATTGATTGAACTTCATTAGAAAAACTAGTCAGCACATACTTGCCAGTACCAACAAATTTTTCATTTAGAAACTTATCAGAATATTGTTTATAAAATGTAGGAGATATTGGAGTTAAATTTACTGATGTGAGTAAACCATTTAAAGAACTTGATGGTTTATTCAAATTTATTATGACTGAATATTCACTTGGCGTTTCTATTGATTTAATCTTATTTCCTAAAATATAGTTCATCGTTCCAATTCTTTTGAATCTATCAAAGGTAAACTTCATAGCATTTGAATTAAACGCAGTTCCATCGTGAAAGAAAACATTTTTTCTTAAATTGATTGTTATTTGAAGTCTATCCTTTGAAATAACTGGCATCGCCGAGGCCAATTCAGGTATTAATTCTCCGTTAGAATTTAATTCATATAATGTGTCTCCAAGAGAACTGATTAATTGAATTGCTTTAAGAGTACTTGCTCTAGCTGGATCTAAAGATTCAATTTTTCCAGAACTTGCTACTATGATTTTTTTAGATATTCTTTTTGAGCCGCAAGAATTCTGTAAAAAAGAAATTAAAATTATAAATATTGATAAAACAATTTTTTTTTTCATATTTCCTTAGTTCTTAATTATTCTGAAGAATTATTGGAGCAGAAAATTTGTAAGGTTATTTGACTAATTTCTAAAGCAAATGTTTTTTTAGAATTATAAGCAAAAGGCCACTCTCTCACCCAACAAATTTCTTTACCTCTATTTAAACCAATTACTTGAAAAGTCTTATTGCTATTTTTAATTTTTACGCAAGCACCTTTATAAAGGTTTTCAGAAGAAATTAAATTATTATTATTTTCACTGTCTAATAATTTTGAATGAATCATTAAGGTGCTACAACCAAACACTTACTTTCTTCGGTTTACCAAGCTATAAAGAAATTTGCAAACTATTTTTTTAAATACAACTTAATTGACTTGCAATAATTTTGACTTCACATAGCGAATTTATTTCATCTTTCGATCTCTCAAAATCTCCATTATTCACCTCATGAGTAATAACGACAATTTCAGCTTTGTCCTCACTCGCATCAAGTTGAACAATTGATTCGATTGATACATTATTCTTTCCAAAAATATCTCCAATCTTTCCTATTACCCCTGGACTATCAAGACAAATTATTCTAAGGTAATTTTTTTTATTTATTTGCGAAGATCCTATGATATGACAGTTTCTCCAGAAATCAAAAGATAATAATGGATCGATTGAATTATTATTTTTTACTGAGGCGGCATGCAGATTTAATATATCTGATATTACTGATGCTGCAGTTGGGCCACTCCCTGCACCTGGACCATATAACATTATTTCTCCAAGAGGATCAGCCTCAATCAATAAGGCATTATTAACTCCCTTAACTGTTGCCAATGGATGAGATTTTGGAATCAAAGAAGGTCCTACCCAAATATTTAAAGCGAGTGAATCATTACTATTAATTTGTCCCCTTTCGGAGAGCGCTAAAAGTTTTATTTCAAACCCTAATTTATTGGCATATTCGATATCCTTTAGATTAATTTTACTAATGCCCTCAGAATGAATCTCCTCTCTTTTGATTTTCCCTCCAAATGCTAGTTCACTAAGAATTGAAATCTTATCAGCTGCATCATGGCCCTCAACATCTGCAGTTGGATCAAATTCTGCATACCCAAGGGTTTGTGCCAGCTTTAAGGTCTCCTTGTAATCAGCTTTTTCATTTGTCATCTTTGAAAGAATAAAATTTGTTGTGCCATTTATTATCCCAACCATTTTTTTTATGCTATTACTTTTTAATGATCTTTTTAAGGGTTCAATTATAGGAATCCCCCCGCATACTGCCGCCTCTGACAATATATAAACTCCTTCTTTGGATGCAGTTTTATATATTTCTTCTCCATATCTTGCAATAACTGCTTTATTTGCCGTCACAACAGATTTACCTAATTTTAATGATTTCAGAATAATATCTTTCGCCAAATCAACCCCACCCATTACTTCAACAATTACATCGATAGAGGGGTCATTAATTAATTTAAATGGATCATCAGTTAATAAATTATTATCTAGCTCAATATCCCTTTTTTTATTAAGATCTTTAACTGCTATTTTTGCAACTTCTATTTCTTTTAGAATTGGATGTGAATCAACTTCAGAATTTAATATTTTATAGATCCCTGAACCCACAGTTCCAAAGCCTACAATCCCAATTTTGCATTTTCTCATTTTTTATTTCTTTTAACTTTGAGTTTAATTTTATATTATTAGACCTACAAAAATTCATTTGCTTGAGACTGCATTTTCAATAAAATGTTTAAAAAACCATTTGATCGTGAAGGGGTTAAGCTTGCTTTCAAACCAGTATCTTCTATGAATTTTTTATCTATTTCAATAACTTCATTTGGTGTTAACTCATTTAATCCACTTATTAGAAATGCCAACAAGCCCTTTGTTATTAGGGCATCAGAATATCCTTCCCAAAATAATTTACCGCCTTTAATATTTGCCTTAACAAAAACTTCTGAAACACATCCCTTAACTTTATTTTCTTCAACAAGAATTTGACTATCTGGCTCTTTCAATTTTTTGCCTAACCACAAAATGTATTCATATTTTCTTTTTGGATCTTCTGATTTCTTCAACTTTTCTACTAATTTTTCTAAATTATTGTACTTTTCCTGATTTTCCATTTTTTAAAACTATTAATTAATCACTTTGTGAGTCTTCTATTATACAAATATTTCTTTTTCTGTGATAAAGCCCGATAAAGGTATATCCCACTCAGCTCTAGTTAATGGAATCGTACTTACACAATTAGAAGTTAATACTCCAATGCATGAAACATTTCTCCAATCATTATCTTTCCTTAATTTATCAAAATAACCTCCTCCATAACCTAATCTTGTTAAATTTTTATCAACGGAAAGACATGGAACAAGTATCATGCTTATCTGCAAATGACTTAATGGGGAAGAGTTAATTGGACTTAATATCCCCTCACAATCTTTTGTAAGAGGTTTTTCATCCCATGGGTAAAATAACAACTCTTTTTTAGCTTTACATCTAGGCAAAGCTAAAGTAAATTTTTTTTTAAGCCTTCTTAGATCTACTTCATTTTTTAGAGGCCAATATATTGCTATATAACCAATTCTTTTATATTCCTTAACGAATGAATCAACATATAATCTTACATTCTTTTCTACATTTTCTCTTTGATTAGAAGAAGCCCCATCTCTTAGTTTTTTAAACTTATCCCTCTCTAATTTCTTATTTTCAAAGATTTTCATATTAAATTTTCAGTTAAAGCCTTCTTCATTTAGTTTTGTCAGTGCTATGGCTAAGGCATCTGCTGAATCATCAGGTTTTGGAGGTTTGTGAAGATCTAAGCTATACATAACAGCATCAAGAATATCTTTCTTAGATGCCTTTCCAGAACCAGCAATTGTTAATTTTATCTGAGCAGGTGAATATTCACTAACATGAATTTTTTTAGAGGCCAATACCATCATAATTACACCTCTAGCCTGCACCACACTAATAGTAGTGCTTGACCTGTAGAAGAAAAATTTTTCTACCGCCGCTGCAGTTGGTTTCCAATGATTTATTAATTCATTAAGATCCTGGAATATCTCATAAAGTCTATCTTCTTCTTTTTTATCTTTACACGTCTCAATTACTCCACAATCTAATAATACCTTTCTTTCATTTTCTATTTCAATTATTCCATAACCAACTCTAGCTAATCCAGGGTCAATCCCAATTATTCTCACTGTTATTAAGCTTCAGCAGACAATTGAAATTTTGAAAGATTTTCCTTTTCGTCTAAATCGAATACTTTACAAAAAGCTTGAATGACTCTTTCACCTGAATCAACTTGTTCTAGTGGATCTTTTCTTAGCCTATGTCTTAAAGAACAAGAAATAACCCTTGCTATGTCATCTTCTTGCACTTCAGTTCTGCCCTCAAATGCTGCAATTGCCCTTGCAGATCTATTTGTAACAATATCTCCACGTAAACCATCAACATCAAGTTCTCCGCAGATTGCAGAAATATTCAATCTAAGGTCATCGTCCATTTGAACAGAATTTAATATTTCTTGTGCTTTAATAACCTTTTGTTGAAGTTCATCCTGCTGTTTCTCAACACTCAATGAAAACTCATCAGGATTATCGTCAAAAGAAGTTCTTTGATCTACTACTTGAACTCTCAATTCAGCATCTCTAACTGTCTTAACTTCAACACTCATTCCAAACCTGTCCAATAGTTGAGGCCTTAATTCACCTTCTTCTGGATTTCCCGAACCAATAAGGACAAATCTTGCAGGATGTCGAACTGAAACCCCCTCCCTTTCAACTGTATTCCATCCGGAGGCAGCCGAATCTAAAAGTACATCAACTAAATGATCATCAAGTAAATTCACTTCATCAACGTACAGTAAACCCCTATTAGCTTTTGCTAATAGACCTGGTTCGAATGCCTTAACACCTTCGCTCAAAGCCTTCTCAATATCAATTGTTCCACAAAGCCTGTCTTCAGTAGCCCCTAAAGGCAAGTCAACCATAGGTACTTGTTTTTTAATGCTCTCTAGATTTTCTCCTTGAGTAATTTTTTCCAAAACTTCTTTACTTTGTAAATCAGGATCGACTAGTGAACTATTATATGGATCGTCTTTAACAACATCAATTGCAGGCAACAAATCAGCTAAGGCTCTGATTGTAGTAGACTTCCCAGTCCCTCTATCACCCATTATCATCACTCCTCCAATTCTTGGATCAATAACATTTAACAAGAGAGCCAATTTCATTTCTTCTTGACCAATTACAGCAGTAAAGGGAAAAACTCTTCTTTTCTTTGTTGTAGGCACAGTTTTAGTTTTCTTAAATATTCAAACAATCAATAGATGTTACTTCAGAAAATGTTTTTAGTAAATATTCCTTTCAAATTAAAACTACAAAGAAATAAAATCTAATGTAATTAATTATGTAGCTAATTTTTTTCTGAATTATTCAAAAACCAGCTTATTTGATGGACAATTCCTCTTAAAACATTTATTTCGTGCATTGATGTATTTGCCCTCAAAATAAAATTCTTAAATTTACTGATTTTCGCATTAGAAGTATGTTTCAAGAGATATCCAACTTGCAAAAGCATTTCCTCTATCTCCATAAATGTGTCATGAACTTCTTTCGATGATGCTAAGTTAAAAACATTTAATTTATTATTAAAATTCTTTTTAGAAGACTTATTTAATTCATACAAAACTATCGAAACAGCGTGAGAAAGATTTAATGAAGGATTACTCTGAGAAGTTGGGATATTAAAAGTTTTATTTGCCAGAAGCAATTCACTGTTAGTTAAACCTCTATCTTCTCTTCCAAATATAATCGCTAAATTATTTATCTTTTTAAAGGATAAAGTCCAATCAAATATATCTTCAGAAGATTCAAAAACTGAATCTTTATTTACATCAATCCTTCCACAAGATGCTAGAACTAAATCACAATCAAGAATTGCTTTTTGAAGATCCTCAAAAATCTTACAATGTTCAAGAAATTTTTGACCTTTAAGGGCCATTTTTTTTGCTTCTAATGAAAATATATCGCATTTAGGAGAAACAATTCTTAATTCATCAACTTCAAAATTACTACATAATCTAGCAACGCTCCCTACATTTAAAGGGCCATTTGGTTCAACTAATATAACCTTTAAATTAGAAAAATTTTTTCCCAAAATCATTCAAGACTATGAAGATATTTTAATAAATTGGACATATTTACAGGATCAATTTCAAAACTTGGCATAGGAGGAGTTAGGCCACCAGTAACTTGTTTTATTATCTCTTTATCATTCAAACGTTGAGTTATTGAGTGTAAGTCTGGGCCCACTAATCCTCTTCCTGTGATTCCATGACATCCAACACAATTTGTCTTAAAAAGAGCATTTCCGTCCTCAACAGAACCATTAAACTCAAGAGTTTCAATAATATATTTATTATTTTCATGATGATTTACGAAAAATATTAAAAAACAAATCAATAAAACTCCAAATACAATAAAAACAATTTTTAATAATGTTTTTTTAAAGTCTCTTTCTGCTGCAGTTGATGAAGATGTTGACACAAAAAATAGTCTCTATGTAACAATTATGGGTAAGGAATTCATAAAAGGCAAAAGAAATGATCGAGCCTCTTCTATGTGGAATTGTTTTAGGTTTAGTTCCAATTACTCTTCTCGGATTATTCGTAAGTGCATGGAATCAATACAGAAGAGGTTCAGGGATGCTGGACATTGATTAAAAATGTTAATCTTGACTGTCCATAGTTTCTTATATCTATAGTTTCCCACAAAGTGCTTTTTTTAATAAATAGGTTTGGAGAATGTTCACAAATAACTATTGAATCCTTTTTTAAAAAATTACAATTGAATAATTGATTTAAAACTAATTCATGGAAATCCACATCGTATGGAGGATCTAGATAAACAAAATCAAATTTCAACTTGTTTAAATCCATATTTCTAGATGTTAAATTTCTCTCATAATTTGGTTTTGTCCATTTCAAAACGTCTTTACAAATAACTTCGATATCATTTCTCCTACTCTCTATATTTTCCAATGATAGTAAATTATCTAAGCAAATTTTTGAGTTAATTTTGTTTTTTTCAATTGCAAGTATTTTTTTTGCCCCGTGATTATAGGCTTCACAAGATATAGTCCCTGATCCACTAAATAAATCTAACCAGTTGCTATTTTCAACTCTATTGTTCAATATATTAAATATTGCCTCTCTCACTCTCAAAGTTGTAGGTCTGGTATAAGAATTATTTGGACTTTGGAGTCTTTTACCGCCTATCAATCTTAAGTTAGTCTTCATCCCTAATCATCAGTTATTGAATATTACTAAGCCACCTTCTCAAAAGTTTTTCTCCAGTGTTACCAGATTTTTCTGGATGAAATTGACAGGCCAATAAATTATCATCCTCAATCATTGCAGTTATTTTCTCGGAACCATAATCAACCTGAGCTGCAATAATATTTGTGTTATCTGGGATTGCGTGATAAGAATGTACAAAATAGACCCAATTATTTAATTCTTCAAGCTCTAATAAAGTATTTGGTTTTGTAGGTAAAAGTTGGCCCCAACCCATGTGTGGAATTCTTTGGTTAACAATATTAGGTATTTTTTGTATTTTTCCTTTTAAAATTCCCAATCCTTGAACTTTTCCTTCATCGCTAGATTCAAAAAGGAGCTGGAGACCTAAACATATCCCTAAAAAAGACTTCCCACTTTTAATCCAATTTTTCAAATCAGTTATCAAATCAGTCTTTACAAGATTATTCATCGCTGGATCAAAGGCTCCAACGCCAGGAAGTATTATCGCCTTACAAAGCTTAGAATCATTAAAATTTTTAATTAATATTATTTCTTCTCCAAGACTTTCTAGAGATTTTGTTACAGAATGGATGTTACCCATCCCATAATCTATAAGTCCAATTTTATGCAAAGCTTTTAAGTTTATAAATGCTTAGTTAAAGTGCTTGAAAGAGTTGCTTTTGGTACAGCGCCAACAACAGTATCAACCTTTTGACCTCCTTTAAAAATCATTAATGTAGGAATACTTCTAATTCCGTACTGACTTGCAACATTTGGATTCTCGTCTGTGTTTAATTTAAAGACTTTTATTTTCCCTTCAAAGTCTTTTGAGATTTCTTCTACAACTGGTGCAACCATCCTACATGGACCACACCATGGTGCCCAAAAATCAACCAATACTGGTAGATCACTTTGCAGTACATCTTTGTCAAATGAAGAATCAGTTACGGCTTGAGCTGATGACATAATTTAAGTATTCCTTTTTGAAAATTTAGCAGGCAATTCTTCTAAGTGATGATTTCATTACAGATAAAATAATATAAGTAACAAAATATCTAAAAAAGCCCGATTAATCGGGCGATTTAGTGTGTGAGGAGTATGGGGTTTCCCCCATCAACTCATCATAACTCCTAATGAGAAGATTGTTCAATTTAATGCTTAATTCACTAAGGTTTTATAATTTTTCTTTAAATGAACTACTTACCCATCCCAAGCTGCTGAGCTTTTTGATAAACCTTACCCTCTGTAAGAAGCGATGGCGCGATAACTATTTCAACTTCTTGCATTTCCTTAATGTTTTTTGCACCAAGAGTACTCATTGATGTTCTAATGGCTCCTAATAAATTATGTGTCCCATCATCAAGTAGCGCAGGGCCTTTAATTATCCTTTCTAAGGATCCTGTAGACCCAACTTCAATTCTTGTGCCCCTTGGTAATACAGGGCTTGGAGTAGCCATCCCCCAGTGAAATCCTTTTCCTGGAGCCTTTGTGGATTTAGCTATTGGGGATCCAATCATTACCGCATCAGCACCACATGCTAAACATTTACAAATATCTCCGCCCGTCACAATTCCTCCATCTCCAATAATAGGAATATAACGACCACTTTCTTTAAAGTAATCATTTCTTGCAGAACTACAATCTGCAATTGCTGTTGCTTGAGGGATTCCAATTCCTAAGACTCCTCTTGAGGTACATGCCGCTCCCGGGCCTATACCAACCATTAATCCTGCAACTCCAGCTTCCATGAGAAGTTTTGCAACTTCATAAGTAACACAATTACCAGCCACGATTGGGACATTCATAGATTTGCAAAGATCTTTAATATTTAAGGTTTCCTTACCTTCCATACCAAGATGTTCAGTCGAAACGACTGTTCCTTGAAGAAAGAATAAATCTATTCTGGAATTATTAAGTATGTTTTTAAACTTAATTGCAGCTTGAGGAGTCCCACTGAATGCTGCAATACCTCCTCCATCTTTGACTTCATTTATTCTTTGTAAAATTAATCTCTCCTTTACTGGTTCACTGTATATTTTCTGCATTAATGGCACAAAATCATTCTTCCCAACTGATGCTATTTGATTTAATATTTCATCAGGTTTTTCATATCGTGTTTGTATCCCCTCCATATTAATAACCCCTAAGGATCCTAATTTTGTAAGTTCTACAGCCGTATTAACATCGACAACGCTGTCCATAGCACTTGCTACAATGGGAACTTCTCTTTTGAAATCGCCTATTGACCAAGAAGCATCAGTCAAATCGTAATCAAGTGTTCTATTCCCAGGGACTAAAGCTATTTCATCAATGCCATAAGCCCTTCTGACTTTTTTGTTTAAACCAAGTTCAATATTCACGGAATTTTTACTTGTTCTGATTAAATTAACAACTTAAGGGGTAATAAGCCAAGGTTTATTGAAAAACAAAAGGTTTTATTTTGATTTGTGTGTAAATGTGAGTATTTGGGAATTAAATAAATCTTTTATTTTATTCATTATGACAATGAGCGATTATTATTAGAGAAAGGATTTTTGTATGTCTGATATTTTAGATTCTGATAACTCAGGATTAAACGAAGATAACGACCGAATTATTCAGACTGACTTAAGAAATGAGATGTCTCGCTCTTATCTTGAGTATGCAATGAGCGTAATAGTTGGTCGTGCTCTTCCAGATGCAAGAGATGGATTAAAACCTGTTCATAGAAGAATTCTTTATGCAATGTATGAACTTGGTTTGACTAGCGGCAGACCATACAGAAAATGTGCAAGAGTTGTTGGAGAAGTACTTGGTAAATACCACCCACATGGCGATACTGCTGTTTATGATGCTTTGGTTAGGATGGCGCAGGATTTCTCAATGAGGATGCCATTAATAGATGGCCATGGAAACTTTGGTTCTGTTGATAACGACCCTCCAGCGGCAATGCGATATACAGAATCTCGTTTACAGTCCCTTACAGATGAAAGTTTACTAGAGGATATTGAATCTGAAACTGTAGATTTCGCCGATAATTTTGACGGTTCTCAACAAGAGCCAACAGTTTTACCAGCTAGGATCCCTCAACTACTTCTAAATGGATCATCTGGAATAGCAGTAGGAATGGCAACTAATATTCCACCACATAACTTAGGGGAATTAATTAATGGTCTTAAATCAATAATCAAAAACCCTTCTATTGAGGATAGAGAAATTTTTGAAATAATTAAGGGTCCTGATTTTCCCACAGGTGGTCAAATCTTAGGCAGAGATGGTATCAGAGAAACTTTCAAGACAGGAAGGGGTTCAATAACCATGAGAGGTGTAGCAAATATTGAGCAAATTAAATCCTCTGGTAGGGCAGAAAAAGATGCCGTAATTATTACAGAGCTTCCATTTCAAACTAATAAAGCGGCATTGATTGAGAGAATTGCTGACTTGGTTAATGAAAAAAAATTAGAAGGTATTTCTGATATTAGAGATGAAAGTGATCGAGATGGAATGAGGATTGTTATTGAATTGAAAAGGGATGCCTACCCACAAGTAGTTTTAAATAATTTGTTTAAGTTGACACCTTTACAGAATAACTTTAGCGCAAACATCCTAGCTTTAGTAAATGGAGAGCCCACAACACTCTCACTAAGGAAAATGTTGGATGTATTTCTAGACTTCAGAGTGGAGACAATTAGACGAAGAACAGGATTTTTACTAAAAAAGGCTGAAGACAGAGATCATATTGTAAAAGGTCTTTTATTAGCATTGGATGCTATGGATCAAATTATCAATCTCATAAGATCAGCAAAAGATACAGTTTCAGCTAGAGAAAAATTACAAACTGATCATGCGTTATCTGCCATACAGTCAGAAGCAATTTTACAAATGCAATTAAGAAGACTAACAGCCCTAGAAGCAGATAAAATCAAAGGGGAACATGATGAATTAACCCGAAAAATCAATCAATATCAGCAAATACTAAATAGTAAAGAAAGAATTTTTGAAATTATTCTTGAAGAACTTAATAAAATCGATGAAAGGTTTTCCTCTCCAAGAAAAACAGAAATACTTGATTTAGGCGGAGGTCTAGATGATATTGATCTTATAGCTAATGAAAGATCTGTAGTTTTATTAACTGAATCAGGTTATTTAAAAAGAATGCCTGTTAATGAATTCGAATCTACAAGTCGTGGGTCAAGGGGTAAAGCAGGAACAAAGACACAAGAAGATGATGAAGTAAAACTATTTATAAGCTGTAATGATCATGATACTCTTTTGCTTTTCAGTGATAGAGGGGTATCTTATGCTCTCCCCGCTTATAGAGTTCCTATGAGTAGTAGAATCGCTAAAGGTACTCCATCGGTTCAACTTCTCCCAATACCAAGGGAAGAAAAGATAACTTCACTGGTTGCAGTAGATTCTTTTGATAACGATTATTATCTATTAATGCTAACCAAGGCTGGATTTATAAAAAGAACCTCACTTTCTGCTTTCTCAAAAATTCGATCAAATGGACTCATAGCAATAAATCTTGAAAATGGAGATGCTTTAACTTGGGTTAGATTATCTAAAGAAGGAGATAGTGTTTTAATAGGATCAAGAACTGGAATGGCAATTCATTTCAGATTAGATATTAACGAATTAAGACCACTTGGCAGGACGGCAAGGGGGGTTAAATCTATGAACCTTAGGAAAGGTGACAATCTTGTATCTATGGATGTTTTGACATCTGATTTAGTTGATCAATTGGCTAAAAATGAAGATCTTACTAAAGAATTTGATGAAAATATTGAATTTAACTCTTCAGAAGGTCCTTGGGTATTAATAGCCAGTTCATTTGGGCTAGGGAAAAGAGTACCTGTAACTCAATTTAGATTACAAAAAAGAGCAGGCATGGGTTTGAGAGCGATAAAATTTAGAATTAAAAATGATGTATTAGTTTGTTTAAAGGTCCTTGGAGAAGGGGAAGAATTACTTTTTGTGACCGAAAAAGGTGTAATAGTGAGAACAAACGCAGATAAAATTTCCCAACAGTCTAGAGCCGCTACTGGAGTAAAATTACAACGATTAGACGAGGGTGATCATTTATCAGAAGTTGTATTAGTTCCTCATGAACAAAAAGAAGAAATAGATCAATTCAACTCAGGCAAAGATAATTAAAAGATAATGGGTTATTAGATCATATGGAAGTACTTGATATTTTAATTCTAGGTTCCGGGCCCGCAGCACTTTGCTTGGCTTCAGAATTAGCAAAGCAAGATCTAAATATAAAGGGGATATCAACTAAATCTCCAAATGCAAAATGGGAAAATACTTATGGTATTTGGGCTTCTGAATTAGAGGAATTAGGATTAGAGTCTTTGTTATCTCATCGGTGGTGTAAAACAGTTAGTTTTTTTGGAAATGGGGAAAATAAAAAGGGAGATAATCCAACAAAACATAACTACGATTATGGTTTAATAAATCAGGAAGCTTTTCAAAATGAACTTTTAAAAAAGTGCAAAGGGATTGAATGGTTGAATGAAACAGCAAAAGATATTAAAGAAAAAAATAAACTATCTGAGGTGATTTGTTTTTCAGGTCTTAAAATAAAGGCGAGGTTAGTTATTGACGCAAGTGGTCATAAAAGTAATTTTGTAAAAAGACCAGTCCAAAATGAAATCGCTCAACAAGCTGCATATGGAATTGTCGGTAAATTTTCATCGCCCCCTGTCAATAAGGAACAGTTTGTTTTAATGGATTTTCGTCCAAATCATTTAAATAATGAAGAAAAGTCATCATCTCCTTCCTTTCTTTATGCAATGGATCTTGGAAATGACACTTTTTTTGTTGAAGAAACATCATTAGCTAGCTATCCTGCATTATCCCAAGAAAATCTTAAAAAAAGACTTTTTAAAAGACTGAATAGTAAGGGTATTGAGGTAAGGGAAATTTTTCATGAAGAGAATTGCCTTTTCCCAATGAATTTACCCCTCCCATTTAAAGAACAATTTGTACTTGGTTTTGGAGGGTCTGCAAGCATGGTGCATCCCGCATCAGGATACATGATCGGATCTTTATTAAGAAGAGCTCCACTCCTTGCAGAAAAATTGACAATTTTTTTAAACGAACCTCATCTAAGTTCTCTTGAACTAGCAACAAAAGGTTGGAAGATCCTATGGCCTTATGAGTTAATACAAAGGCACAAACTTTACCAATATGGTCTAAGAAGATTGATGAGTTTTGACGAAAGTAGATTAAGAAGCTTTTTCTCAAATTTCTTTAGATTATCTACCAATGAATGGGTAGGTTTTCTCACTAATACACTTCCGCTCCCAAAACTAATTTACGTAATGACAAAGATGTTTATAAATTCACCCCTAAAAGTAAAATTAGGGATGCTTAAGTTAAATTAGTATTTTTTATTTTCGCCAATCATCAATATTAATATCT
>CACGDL010000013.1 GCA_902571795.1 uncultured Prochlorococcus sp. | reverse complement strand
AAGTTTTACCTTCTAAAAGTTCCAAACTAGCTCCACCTCCAGTAGATATATGAGACATTTTCTCAGCTAATCCTGCTTTTTCAACTGCTGCAACTGAATCACCACCACCAATTATTGTACAAACTTCAGAAAAAGCACTTAAGTCAGCAAGAGTCGTAGCTATTGCATTTGTACCGTCTGCAAATTTATCAAATTCAAAAACTCCCATTGGACCATTCCAAATAATTGTCTTACATTCTGCAAGAGCATTCTGAAAAACTTTAATGGAATCTGGACCAATATCTAGACCCATCCAATTCCCACTAATTGCATCAATTTGAGATATTTTACTACTGGCGTCAGGAGAAAATTCATCAGCCAAAACAACATCAGTGGGTAATAGCAATTCTACTCCTTTTGCTTTTGCTTTTGCTTCTAAATCTTTAGCAAGCTCAAGTTTATCTTCTTCTACAAGACTCTTTCCGACATCTAAACCTCTAGCTTTATAAAAAGTAAAAATCATACCTCCACCAATCATGATTTTGTCACACTTATCTAGTAAAGAATCAAGTACTCCTATTTTGCTACTAACCTTTGATCCTCCAACTATTGCTGCCAATGGACGATTTGGGGAATCTACAGCTCCTTGTAGGTATTTCAATTCTTTTTCTAAAAGGAATCCAGCTACTGAGGGACTTAAATAATTTGTAACACCCTGAGTTGAAGCATGCGCTCTATGAGCAGCACCGAAAGCATCATTTACATACATATCTGCATGTGATGCTAATTTTTTAGCAAACTCTAGGTCGTTCTTTTCCTCTTCACCAAAAAAACGAACATTTTCAAGTAAAAGAACATCTCCATTAGATAAGCTATTTGATTGTGTAACTGCTTCATCACCAATACAACTGTTTGTAAGAGCAACATTTTTTCCCAACAATTCACTTAATCTTGCTGCTACTGGAGTTAATCTCATTTTTTCATTTACCTGACCCTTTGGTCTGCCAAAATGAGCAGCTAAAATAACTTTTGCGGAATGATTAATAAGATATTCAATAGTTGGGATCGCTGCACGAATACGCGTATCATCAGTTATTTGACCATCTTCATTTAATGGAACATTAAAATCTACTCTTACAAGAACTTTTTTTCCTTCTAAATGTGTCTTATCAAGATTGGAAAGAGATAATTTTGACATTAAACAAGCTATATTTATAATCCCAAGACCCTAACGTTAATTTGGGCTTATTGGGTTAAAAAGTAGTTACTGTTACCTATGCCTTAATAAATTTTAAAAATTAACGATTATAAAAATTTTTTAGTCATTAAATTTATACTAAACTTTAGAAGTAAATACTTTTGAAACTTATAAAAACTAAAAGGAATACAAAATTTTATTTGATTTATTGAAGTGGACATACCCAAAATACAATGGTACCCAGGCCATATTGCAAAAGCAGAAAAGAGATTATCTGAAGTCATCAATAAAGTAGATTTAGTCATAGAAGTTAGAGATGCACGAATTCCTTTGTCAACAGGACATCCACACTTAAATAAATGGATAAATAATAAAAAACATATTCTTGTTATTAACAGATCAGACATGATCTCACCTCATACAATCAATAGTTGGAACAAATGGTTTCATGATAAAGATCAATATCCTCTTTGGTGTGATGCTAAAAGAGGAATAGGGATTAAAGAAATTTGTAAGTCAGCCAAAGATTCTAGGTCATCAATCGATGATAGAAGACTCTCTAGAGGAATGCGAATTAGGCCAATTAGAGCCCTTACACTTGGTTTTCCAAACGTAGGAAAGTCAGCATTAATTAATAGAATTGCAAAAAAAAGAGTTGTAGATAGCGCTAGGAAAGCAGGCGTGACTCGTAATTTAAGATGGATAAAATTAGAAAGTGGTATAGATCTGCTAGATGCTCCTGGTGTTATACCTCCAAATTTAGAAGATCAAAAATCAGCACTTAATCTTGCACTGTGTGACGATATTGGTGAAGCTGCTTATGAAATAGAGAGTGTCGCAATTGGGTTTATCAAAATTATATCCACTCTCAACAAAGATAAGAATGCGAATATCTCAGTTAAACAAATATCTAACAGATATGGAGTTGATATTACCAAAGGCTTTAAGAGTCCTTCTGCTTGGATCAACGAAGCAGCTTCAAAACATACCTCAGGTGATAAAAGGAGAATGTCTCATAAGTTATTGGAAGATTATAGAAATCAAATGCTGGGTAAAATTGCTTTAGAAGTCCCACTATGGAATTAAATAATCAAAATTCTTTTGGCATTGGAGAAGGTGAGCTTATAGAAATTATTTATGAGCAACCTCTGCCTATGAGGCTAGACAGATGGTTGGTAAGTAAAAGGCCAGAACAAAGTAGAGCAAGAATTCAACATTTTATAAATTCAGGTTTAGTACTTGTAAACTATAAGTCCGCAAAAGCAAAGACCCCATTAAAAAATGGTGACAATGTTCAAATATGGATGCCTCCTCCAGAACCTCTTATTTACTTGAAACCTGAAAAAATGGATTTAAATATCCTTTTTGAAGACGAGCACATCATAGTCATCAATAAACAATCAGGTCTAATAGTTCATCCAGCCCCTGGACACAAATCTGGAACTTTAGTGAATGGATTGCTTTTTCACTGTAAAGATCTGCCTGGAATTAATGGGAAATTAAGACCTGGGATTGTTCACAGATTAGATAAAGATACCTCCGGATGTATGGTGGTTGCAAAAAGCCAAGAGGCATTAGTAAATCTCCAGAAACAAATTAAAGAAAAAATAGCATCGCGCGAATATATTGCAGTAATTCATGGAGCACCTAATTCTGAAGAAGGCCAAATAGTGGGACACATTGGAAGAGATAAATTAAATAGATTGAAATATAAAGTAGTTGAAGAAACTTCAGGAAGGTATGCCTGTACCTATTGGAAATTAGAAGAAAGATTTGGCAATTACTCATTAATGAGTTTCAAACTAGATACGGGGCGAACGCATCAAATAAGAGTTCATTGCGCTCACATTAATCATCCAATTGTGGGTGATCCATTATATGGAAGATGTAAAAAACTACCCTGTAAATTAGATGGCCAAGCTTTACACGCCATCAAGCTTGGACTAATACATCCAATAAATGGTAAAGAAATGATATTTGAATCAGACTTACCATTAGATTTTCAAAAATTACTAAGTGTTCTTAAAGTTAAATGAGATTTAAAGAGGAATTTAGAAGCGATTTTGTATACGGGTTTTGAGTTTTAGTGAATATTGTAGAACTTTCTCCTTCATCAACTATCTTTCCATGATTCATAACTAGCAACCTATTACAAAATCTTTTAGCAATGCCTAAATCATGGGTAATAAAAATAATCGTTAAATTCAGTTTTTCTTGAAAGACTCTTAGTAATTCAAGAATCTCTATTTTTACTGAAGCATCCAACATATTTACGCTCTCATCACAAATTAAAATTTTTGGCTTCAACAATAGCGCTCTGGCCAATGAAATTCTTTGCAATTGACCACCAGATAATTGGTTAGGATAAGAATTAAAAAAATCATTATTTAGTGGAAGATTTAAATTTCTTAACATTAATCTTATTTCTTTTTCGATTTTTCTTTTATCTGAAATTTTTTGAATAAAAAATATATCTTCCAAAATATTTTTAATCGTCATTTTCGGATTCAAACTTGAAAAAGGATCTTGAAAAATAATTTGCACTTTATTGTTCTTTTTAAAAGATTTATTTTTTTTCGATGCATGATTTTTATCATAAATTTTGATTTCACCACCTCTTACTTTAAGAAGTCCAATTAAAGCTCTACATAATGTACTTTTACCGCTCCCCGAAGAACCAACTATTCCAAGAGTCTCATTCTCATATAACTTGAAACTAACTTCATTTAAAGCCTTATTCCATTTATTCATGAAAATTGAAGAATTTAATTTATACCAATGTCTTAGGTTATTTACCTCTAGAACGACCTCATCTCGAGCAGTATTTTTAGTATTTGGTTCTAATACTATTTTTGAAGCATTTACTAACTTTTTCCCGATATCTGATTTTGGTGATTGAAAAATATCTAATATATTCCCTTTTTCAACAATCGATCCCTTTTCAATTATTGCAACTTTTTTACACCACTTTGCTGCAAGATTAATATCATGACTAATTAAAATTAAAGTTGTACCAAATTCATTACATAGATTAATTATTTCTTGCATAATTTCAAAACTTGTTTTGGTATCTAAGCTTGTTGTAGGTTCATCAGCTATTAATAATTTAGGTTTCAAAGCAAGTGCCATTGCTATAGAAACTCTCTGTCTCATTCCACCGCTAAATTGATGTGGGAAAGAATCAAGTCTACTTTCATCAATTCCGACTTTTTGAAAAACTTCTCTTACTAATTTTTTAATAGCTAAAGATGATTTAGTTTGATCATGTGCTTTAAATAATTCATATAAATGATCCCCAACTCTCATTAGCGGATTAAGTTTTTTTATAGAGTCTTGATAAATAAATCCAAAATTCTTTCTTCTAAATAATTGTGCATCTTTGTTGTTTATTTTCCTAGGATCTAGACTGGAAATCGATAGATATCCTTTAGAAGTGGCCTTTCCAGGCAATATATTTACTAATGTTTTTGCAAAAGTGGTCTTTCCACATCCAGAAGGTCCTATTATGGCCAAATGATCTCCACTATCTATTTCCAAATTAAAATTTTTGATAATAGGTTGCTGTTTTAGACCATATTTAACAGTAAGATTTTTAACTACAATAATTTTTTCTTTATTTTTTTCCATGATTTATAGCAAATTTTTCTAGACCTAAATAAAATACATCTAAAGCAATATAAAATGACCGAGGCAGCTGCAAATTCAAAAGAAAAAAACGAAATTGAAGTTTCCAAAACTATTTTGCCTGAAAATAAAAAATATGAAAGTGAATTTTTGAATTATCAAATAAACATTCCCGATTGGCTTCTTAAAGATATTCATAATTTTGAAAAATCAAATAAAGAAAATGATGAGAATCAAAACCTTATAGTAAAGGCTTTTAAACTTGCTTATAAAGCTCATGATGGACAATTCCGCGCGAGCGGCGAGCCATACATTATCCACCCGGTTGCTGTTGCAAATCTCCTTAAAGAAATAGGTGCTAGTTCATCTGTTATTGCTGCGGGCCTTTTACATGATGTAGTTGAAGATACTGGAATTGATTTATCCGAAATAGAAACAAATTTTGGATTAGAAGTAAAAATACTTGTAGAGGGTGTAACAAAATTAGGCGGCATTCACTTTAACAACAGGACTGAAGCACAAGCTGAAAATCTTAGGAAAATGTTTTTGGCTATGGCCAGCGATATCAGAGTTGTCTTAGTAAAACTTGCAGATCGACTTCACAACATGAGAACTATTGAATGGCTAAATGATGAGAAAAAACTAAGAATAGCGAGAGAAACAAGAGAGATTTATGCACCATTAGCTAATCGACTAGGAATAAACAGATTTAAATGGGAATTAGAAGATTTAGCTTTTAAATTCCTAGAGCCTAAAGAATATCTAGATCTTAAAGATCAAATCGCCGTTAAAAGAAGTGATAGAGAAAAAAGATTAAAAGTAACTTTGAATCTTATGAAGGAAAACTTGATTTCAGCAGGTTTGAAAAATTTTGAAATAACAGGAAGGCCAAAACATCTTTATGGCATCTGGAGCAAAATGGAAAGACAACAAAAGCATTTTCACGAGATTTATGATGTTGCTGCCCTAAGAATTATCGTGGACAATTCAGATAGTTGTTATAGAGCTTTAGCAGTTGTTCATGATACTTTCAAACCAATTCCAGGTAGATTTAAAGACTATATAGGATTACCAAAACCCAATGGATATCAGTCCTTACACACTTCTGTGATTGGAAGACATCGACCTATTGAAGTTCAAATTAGAACTACCTCGATGCATCAAATTGCTGAATATGGTATTGCCGCTCATTGGCAATACAAAGAGGGAGGTTCTCCTGCTAAAAGTAATGCCGAGAGATTTAATTGGCTAAGACAACTAGTAGAATGGCAACAAGAAGGTAATGAACGAGATCATAATGATTATTTAGCTTCAATTAAAGAAGATTTATTTGATGAAGAAGTATTTGTGATCACTCCAAAAGGAGATGTTGTTGGTTTAAGGAAAGGATCTACCGCGATAGATTTCGCCTACAGAATCCATTCTGAAGTTGGAAATCACTGTAATGGAATAAGAATTAATGAAAAGCTTTCTCCATTATCTACAGCACTTCAAAATGGTGACTTCATAGAAATTTTGACAAGTAATAATGCTACTCCAAGCTTGGATTGGCTTAACTTTGTAGTTACGCCAACTGCTAAAAATAGAATTCGCCAATGGTATAAGAAAAGTCATCGTGATGAAACGATTAAAAGAGGTAGAGATTTACTTGAAAAAGAAGTAGGTAGAAACGGTTTTGAAGCATTACTTTCTAGTGAAGCCATGAAAAAAGTTGCAAATCGATGCAATTTAAAAACTACTGAAGACCTTCTTGCATCTCTTGGTTTTGGTGGTTTAACTTTGCATCAAGTATTAAACAGACTAAGAGAAGAAATAAAATTACAGACAGAAGATGTAAAAAATGATTCTGACTCTGAAATAGCAAAATCTCTTAAAAGTAATAATAATTTATCCAATAATCAATCTAATACAGCAGCTAAATCCCCGATTTCCGGGATAGAAGGCCTAGATTACAGAATAGGTAAATGCTGTGCCCCACTCCCAGGCGAGGATATTATTGGAACTGTGTCGCTTGGCAACCATGGGATAACTATACATAGGGAAGATTGTGAAAATGTAATACCAATTCCAATAGAGAGAAGATTACCTGTCGGTTGGAATCAAGATAATAAAACTGGCGATAATAAGTTTCCAATTCAGCTACGAATAGAAGTAATTGATCGAGTTGGAGTTCTTAAAGATATTCTTATGCGGTTATCTGATAAAGGTATAAACGTTAGCGATGCCAATGTTAAAACTGCTTATGGTAAACCAGCTATTATAAATCTTTGTGTAGGTCTTGAAAGTTATAATCAACTTCACAAAACAATTGAACAAATTAAATCAATGGCAGATGTTTTAGATATTGCCAGAGTTGGACAAAGTTAATTTTAAAATCAGATCAATCTATCTTTTACTTTTTATCTTGTATATAAAAAAAACGATACTGCCGCAAATCAAAGCTAATAAAATACCTACACAAGATGAACCCAAGAGTAATTTTAGGGAAAAAATTCTACCTTGTTTCCATAAGTCATCAATAACTAAACTTTTTTCAAGAATTTTATTAGAAGGATTATTTAAAAAAATCGAACCAACTTTATAGTTAAAATAATAAAGTGGAATATAAGTAAAAGGGTTGCTGATCCAGGTACCAATTGCAGCTAGAACAATATTTCCCTTAGCTATTTTCGCAAAAAATACCCCCATTAAAGTCTGAAAACCAAAAAAAGGAAAGCAACCACTAAATACCCCTATAGCTAAACCTTTAGCATTAAAGAAAGGACTTCCATTCTGATTCCTAAATAATGATAGAATTTTCTTATAGGTAATATCTCTTTTAAATCTCATTCAGAAAGAAAATTTCAAAATTAAATTCTTGATAATCTTACTTAATTATCCATAACAAAGCGAGAGATGGATTCGATAGTTACTACAGAAGATACGATAGCCGCAATTGCTTCAGCTATAAGTATTGGGAAGGGAGGAGTTGCGATAATAAGAGTGTCAGGGAAAGACGCAATAAATTCTTGCAAAAAGATTGTTCAAACTAAATCTAAATATGCATGGGAATCACATAGGGTTTTTCGTGGTTTTATTCAGGAAAATAAACAAAATAAATTTATAGATGAGGTTTTAATTTTAGTGATGAAATCACCAAATAGCTTCACAGGAGAGGATGTAGTTGAACTTCATTGCCATGGCGGAATTATCATAGTAAATAAAGTTTTAAAGATATTATTATCTAGTAATTCAAGAGTTAGACTTGCAAACCCAGGAGAATTTAGTCAAAGAGCTTTTCTTAATGGGAAAATAGACCTTACTCAAGCCGAGTCGATTAATCAATTAATTAATGCAAGCAATACCAGATCAGCAGAGTTAGCTTTTAGCGGGGTTCAAGGAGAAATAAAGAAAAAAATTAATGATATTAAAAATGACCTTATAAATCAACTTTGCGAAATAGAAGCGAGAGTTGATTTTGAAGAAGACTTCACAGATTTTGATTACACCAAATATCTAAAAAACATTAAAAAAGTTAAAGAAAAAATAGAATTACTAATAGAAAATGCAAAAAGAAATTCATATATTCACAATGGAATATCCATTGCGCTTATAGGTAAAACAAATGTTGGTAAAAGCTCTTTATTAAATTTGCTTGCAAAAAAAGAGAAAGCAATCGTAACTAATATTCCTGGAACAACCAGAGATGTTATTGAAGTTAATTTAACTATTAATGATATTCCAATGAAAATAATTGATACTGCTGGCATAAGAGAAACTCATGAACAAATTGAAAGTATTGGAATTAAAAAAAGTTTTGGGAAAATAAAAGAGTCAGATTTTATAATTTATATTTATAGTCTTGAAGAAGGATTTAATGAAGAAGACAAAAAAATTATACAAGAAATTCCCAAAGAAAAATTAATTACTATTTTGGGCAATAAAAAAGATTTAATTGATTGCAAAAAAATTAATTCATATGAGTTAAAAAACACAATTCTTATGAGTATTAAGAATAATGATGGTGAAAGATTATTAATAGACACAATCATAAAAAAATGCGGATTAAAACAAGTAGAAAATATCAATATATTTTTAAACGAAAGACATCTAATAAATTTGTCTGCTTGCTTATCTAATTTAAATGATACTGATGAAATAATTAAAAATAAATTGCCATTTGATTTGTTATCAATTGAACTGAGAGATGGAATTCAAAACTTATCTAAAATAACTGGTCAAGAATTAACAGAGGAACTTCTAGATAATATTTTTTCTAAGTTTTGTATTGGTAAATAAATTTGAGTTAAATTACATAGTGATATATAGTTGAATCTCTAACTTCAGTTTAATTTTTATTAATTAATTATTTTAGTTTAGTGGATTTAAATACTCCAATAATAAGTAAAATCATTGATAATTGGATCGATGAAGATATAGGTAGGGGTGATCTTACAAGTTTCTCTATTACTGAAGAGAATGGTAATGCATATTGGATTGCAAAAGAGGAGGGTATATTCTGCGGGGTTGAAATTCTAAAAGAAATTTTTAGAAAAATTGATTTAAAAATCAGTCCAAAATTTAATATCTCTGATGGAGATAAATTTGTTAAAGATCAAAAACTCTTAGAAATATATGGACCTTCAAAAAGTTTACTCGCTAGTGAAAGGATTAGCTTAAATATAGCAATGCATTTATCTGGAATATCAACATATACAAAGAATCTTACAGATAAATTAGAAGGCACAAATATAAAATTAGCAGATACTAGGAAAACGACTCCTGGCTTAAGAATATTTGAAAAATATGCATTCAAATGCGGAGGTGGGGTGAATCATAGAATGGGATTATACGATGCTGCTATGATAAAAGAAAATCATATTGCATGGACAGATAATCTTAAGAATGCAGTACAAAAAATTCGCCTAAATTCGCCTTTTACAACTCATATCATAATTGAAGCTGAGAATATCAAACAGGCAAAAGAAGCAGTATTAGCAGGAGCGGATAGTGTCTTATTAGATGAATTTAGTCCTGAAACAATCAAGAAAAGCGTTCAAGAATTAAGAGATTTATCAATTAATAGCTTAAAAAAAGAAGTCAATAAAAATTTGATAATAGAAGTTTCTGGAATAAACCCTCAAGAAATTAGTAAATATCTAATAAAAGGTATTGATTTGATTTCAACAAGTTCTTCAATCACCAAAAGTAATTGGATTGATTTGAGTATGCGTTATATTAATTAATCATATAGATAAATAATTGAATAATTAATGCTAATCATTTTTAAAGAATTAACAAATCAATTTGAACAATCTCTTTTAGATAGTCTTGAAAAAAATAATAAAAAAGGAGAATTCGAAATTCTTAGAAAAAATTTAATTACACAATCATCAAAAGAGGAGTTTGGTGATTATCAATCTAATGTTTGTTTAAGTTTATCTAAAATATATAAAAAGAACCCAAGAGATATTTCTAATGATTTTATTAACCTTTTAAATAAGAATAAAAGCATAGCAAAATTATGTAAGAGTCTAGAAATAGCTGGACCTGGATTTATAAATATAAAATTAAAAGATGAAGTTCTAATAAATGAAATTAAGTCAAATATTCAATGCAATAGGGCTGGCATACCTCTAATTAGAAAAGATTTAGATAGTGGTTTGTCTAATAAAGTTATTGTAGATTTTTCTAGTCCTAATATTGCTAAAGAAATGCATGTAGGGCATTTAAGATCAACAATAATAGGTGACTCAATATCTAGAATTTTCGAGTTAAGAGGTTATAAAGTATTAAGACTCAATCATGTTGGTGATTGGGGGACACAGTTTGGCATGCTTATTAATCAGCTAAAAGATTTATATTCAAATGATCTAGAAGAAATAGGAAAGATCAAGATAAGTGATTTGGTTGAATTTTATAAAGAATCAAAAAAAAGATTTGATAACGAATCTGAATTCCAAAAAAGATCTAGAGAGGAAGTAGTTAAGTTACAAAGTGGAGATATTAAATCGATTAAAGCTTGGAAATTATTATGTGATCAATCGAGGAAAGAATTTGATGAAATCTATAAAAATTTAAAAATAAAAATAGAAGAAAGAGGTGAATCTTTTTATAATCCCTTCCTAAAATCAGTTATTGATGATTTGAATTTAAAAAAAATATTAGTAGAAGATCAAGGAGCAAAATGTGTATTTTTAGATGGGATGACTAATAAAGAAGGCAAACCTTTACCGCTAATTATTCAAAAAAAAGATGGGGGTTTTAATTATGCCACCACAGATCTTGCTGCTATAAGATACAGATTCAATAAACCTCCTAATGGCGATGATGCTTCAAGAATTATTTATGTAACTGATCATGGGCAAGCAAATCATTTTGCTGGAGTTTTTCAAGTTGCAAAAAAAGCAAAATGGATCCCAGAAAATTGTCAAGTAGACCATGTCCCTTTTGGGTTAGTTCAAGGAATTGATGGTAAAAAACTTAAGACAAGAGAGGGTGAAACAATACGCCTAAAAGATTTATTAAATGAAGCAGTTAGAAGAGCAAAAGAAGATTTATTGAAAAGATTAAATGATGAAGATCGTCATGAGACGGAAGAATTTATAGCAAATACTTCAAGAATTATTGGATTAGGAGCTGTTAAGTATGCAGATTTAAGTCAAAATAGGATTACCAATTATCAATTTAGTTTTGATAAAATGCTTTCCCTTAATGGTAATACTGCTCCTTATTTGTTATATACACTTGTAAGAATTTTAGGCATTAAAAGAAAAAATGATTTTGTTTATGACTCTAGAGATTTTCAGTACGTAAATTATGAACATAAATCTGAGTGGAAACTTATCAGAAAATTACTTAAGTTCGATGAAGTCATAATTTCTATTGAAAAAGACTTAATGCCAAATAGATTGTGCAATTATCTGTTCGAGCTATGTCAGACTTTTAATAGATTCTATGATCAAGTTCCAATCCTCAAAGAAGAAAAAAATATAAAAATTTCTAGGCTTAATTTATGTGACCTAACTGCAAAAACACTAAAATTAAGCTTAGAGCTTTTAGGAATTGAAACTTTAGAAAGAATGTAATGAATGATTTTGATCCATTAAATAATCTTTTCCCAAAACCAAGAGAAGAAATAATAAATATGCAGTCTTACTCTGCACCTTTAGAAAATAGAAGAAATTTACTCCGCTTAGACTTTAATGAAAATACTTTAGGTCCAAGTCCTAATGTTTTAGAGGCATTACAAGCGATAAAATTAGATGAGATTTCAATTTATCCAGAATATAATTTTTTAAAAAAATTTTTATGTGATAAATATCTTGATTCAAGAAAATTTGGTAATGATGAAATCGGAATTTTCAATGGAGCAGATGCAGCAATAAATGCAATTTTCAATTGCTTTGGAGAAAAAGATCAAATATTTCTAACCACAAATCCAACTTTTGGTTACTATTCTCCTTGTGCAGAAATCCGAGGAATGAAAAAAATAAGTTGTTCTTACATTGGAGAAAATTTTCTATTCCCAATCGAAGAATTTAGGGAAAATATAATAAAGCATAATCCAAAGTTAATATTTATTTGCAATCCAAATAATCCAACAGGAACTGTTCTAAGCTCTCATGAAATAATTAATTTAGCCAATATCAATAATGATTCATTAATAGTTGTTGATGAACTATATGAAAAATTTAATGGAGATAGTCTTCTTGAATCGATTGATTTTGAAAAGAATAAAAATATACTAATAATCCAATCTCTTTCAAAAACTGCAGGTCTAGCTGGTTTAAGAATAGGTTTTACTTTTGGCAATAAAAGTTTAATTCAGTACATTAATAAAGTTACAGGACCATATGATGTAAACAGCTTTGCTATAACAGCTGCATTAGCAGCACTTAAAGACAAATCATATATTGATAATTATGTTTTAGAAGTAAAAAAGGCAAGGGAATGGATTTTAAATAAATTTAAATCAACAAAAATCAGAACTCACTTTAGTGGAGGTAATTATTTCTTAATTTGGCCAAAAAAAGATCCCAAAATCTTAATACAACAGATGAAAGAAAAAGGTATTCTTATTAGAAGTATGGAAAACAAAAAAGATATCGGTAATTCAATAAGGGTTAGTATTGGAACTAAAGAACAAATGATTTTTTTCTGGGACAATTACAAGATATTAGATTTAAAAAATTAATTACTGAAAATATAAATTGTATTTTGATCGATTCTTTTAGGTTTTATTTGAAAATCTTTTCCAACATATTTTACTTTAAAATCTTTCATATTTTCAATAAATAAATCAGCATTTGAGAAATCACATTCTTTGTTAATTTTTTTGCCGCGTTCAAAGTGAACAGGAATAACTACTTTAGGTTTTAAGATTTTAACTATTTTTGAGGCTTCTTTACCATTGTAAGATTTTATTCCTCCTCCAATTGAAATAAACAATATATCTGGGCTAGACAAAATAATTTGACTGTTTATATCAATATCACCAGCAGCTCCTCCCATATGAACAATTTTAAGATCATTCTGCTCCCAACTCCAAACAGTTGCCATTCCAAATCTTCTTCCATCTACTCTGTCATGTGGTACAGAAATTCCATTTAATAAAATATTCTCAAATTGATAGATTCCTGGCTCAACGAACATTAATTGATCATTAGGGTTATATCCTTCATCTGGAAGCCTAGAACTAGCCAAAATAAAATCTACGTTGACTTCTTTTGGCTCCTTTAAATTACTTGCACAACCTATTGCTTTAAAGGGATTTATAAGAATAGATTTATCTTCACTAGTAATTAAAAAACTACTATGTCCCAAACTTTTTATTCCTAAATTCCTTGCCAATAATGAGGTAGGTAAAAAAGAGCTAACTAATATCAAAAATAAAAAGTTTTTAATTTGAGAAATCATAATATTAATTTTTTTTATTTTACTTTTGTTCAGCCATTTTTAGAAAATTACTAATTAATTTATGACCAAATTGCGTCAATACACTTTCAGGATGGAACTGTACCCCATGTAAATGTTTATATTCTTTATGAGAGATAGCCATAATTGTTGAGTCTTCTAAAGTCGCAGTTATGTCGAAACAAGATGGTAAAGAACTTGAATCCACTATAAGACTATGATATCTAGTAGCCACAAATGGAGTCTCGATATCTTTAAACAATCCTTTTTGATTATGAATTATTTTAGATGTCTTACCATGCATAAGTTCTTTCCCAACTATAACCTTACCTCCAAAAGCTTGGGCCAAAGCTTGATGACCTAAACAAACTCCCAATGTGGGAATATTTTTAGATAATTTTTTTAGAATTGGCAGACAAATTCCAGATTGATCTGGATTGCCTGGACCTGGAGATAATAGAATTCCATCAGGATTTAGTTTGATAATTTCTTCTAAAGTAATTTCATCATTTCTTTTAACTATTAATTCTTTAGTTATTTCATGCTCAACTGAAAGTTCTCCTAAATATTGAACAAGGTTATAAGTAAAACTATCGTAATTATCAATAACAAGAAACATATTTATATAAATTTAAAATAACAACTTTATTTTAGGAACAAAGATATATACAGCAATAATAACAGAATTAATGGAAGCTAATAAGACTGCTCCTGCAGAAGTATCTTTTGAAATTTTAGCCAAAATACTAAATTCTTTTTTCACTAATAAATCAACGATTGATTCAATAGATGTGTTCAAAATTTCTAGTATTAAAACAGACATTATTGTTGCAATCAAAATAACATAATTACTTAGACTAATTTTGAGTAAAAAACCAATTATTAAACTTGTAACTGCAAAAATTAATTGAATTTTAAAATTTCTTGAAGTTTTTAATACATAACTAATACCACTGAAAGCATACTTAAAACTTATGAATACATTACTAGAAGTTTTATATGATTCTTTTCTATTTTCTAAATAGTTTATTTTTTTTTCCATTGATTTTTAATCTAATCGAGTAATTAAATATTCTTGGAAATTTAACATATTTTCTAAATCATGCTCATTATTATGTTCCCATCCCAAAAGATGTAAAAATCCATGACTAGCCAACCAGATCATCTCTCTATAGATTGAATTTTTATATTCATAAGATTGCTCAAGTGCCATCTCTAATGATATAAATATATCTCCCAACTCTATATGATCTAAATTATTTAGAGATTCATCAGAAATAATTGGAAAAGATAGAACATCAGTTGGACCATTTTTTTGCATCCATTTCTTATTCAAAGAAGCAATTTCTTGATTAGATATTATCTGTAAGCCTAATGAAAAAGATTTTTTTTCAAAAATATAATTTGGTAATTCATAATCCTCTTTTTTTAATATTGTATTTATCCAAGATAAAAAAACTTTCTCCCAAAAAATAGATTCAAAAATAAGATTAGTTTTAGCATCTTTTAACTTATTTGAAAATTGAGAAAAATCATTGCATTGAAAAACCAAATCTAAATTTATTTCAGAAATAATTTTTTCTTTCATATATTTTTAAACTGGAATATTGGGCTTACCTATTGTGGCCAAAAGTATTAATATCCCAATTAAAACTAGAAAGGTTATTGAAAAATGAGAAATACTTTTTGAGCCTTTCCTTACCATATTTCGCATAGCAAGCTTTATAAAGCTTGGAGGAGAAACTTTTTTTTCTAAAATTTCATTTTTATTTTCCATTAGTTATTCAATAGATTCGTTAGAAGAAATATTCATACGTAATAATTCATGAATAAATGGTTCAAGTCCACCATCTAAAACACTATCTAACTCGTTAGTCTCCTGCATAGTTCTAAGATCTTTTACCATTTGATAGGGATGGAAAACATAATTTCTTATTTGATTGCCCCATGCAGCTTCCACAATATCACCTTTAATATCAGCGACTTCTGCAGCTCGTTGTTCTTTAGCAATCACTAATAGTTTAGACTTTAGAAGTAACATAGCTTTTTCTTTATTTTGTAATTGAGATCTTTCTTGGGTACATCTTACTGAAATCCCTGAAGGCAAATGAACAATTCTCACTGCTGTTTCTACTTTATTAACATTTTGTCCTCCAGCTCCACCGGATCTACTCGTTGTAATTTCTAAATCTTTTTCAGGTATATCAAGTGAAATATTATCATCTAATTTTGGCATTACCTCTACCCCAGCAAAGCTGGTTTGTCTTTTGCCATTGGCATTAAAAGGAGAAATTCTTACTAATCTATGAGTTCCTTTTTCATGTTGCAGATAGCCGTATGCATATTTTCCATCAATTTCGAACGTTACACTTTTAATACCTGCTTCTTCTCCTTGAGATAATTCATTAATGACAAGGCTCATTTGATTATTATCGGCCCATCTTGAGTACATTCTTAATAATATCTCTACCCAATCCTGCGCATCTGTTCCACCCGCACCTGCGTTAATAGCAACTACTGCTCCTTCCTTATCGTATTCACCACATAACAATCTTTCAAATTCCCATTTATCTAAATTATCTCTTAATTTCTTTAATCCCAGCTGAGATTCTAAAATCATTTCCTCTTCAGGTTCTAGAGAATAAAGCTCAAGAGAGGCATTAGCATCTGAAATAAAAGTTTTCCATTTATCTAACAATTCGAGTTGTGCTTTGACATCATCAAGGATTAACATTTGCTTTTTAGCTTCTTCTTGATTTTCCCAAAATTCAGGCTGAGCAGAAATTTGCTCTAACTCTTTCCTTTTCGCTTTTAATCTTGGAACGTCAAAGACAATCCTGAGCATTACTCAGGCGCTCTGTTAGTTCCGAAAGATCTTTTTTGAAATTTGTAATATCTATCAAAATAGAATTTAATCGTTATTTATAATCTAACAAGCACTTTTGTTTAATAGTATAAACTAAGTATTATTTTAAAAAAATGTCCAAAGTTGAAATTTATACTTGGCAATATTGCCCATTCTGTATTCGAGCAAAATCACTACTCAAGAAAAAAAATGTAAATTTTACAGAATATAAAATAGATGGCGACGAAGATGCCAGAGCATTGATGATTGAAAGAGCTGATGGTAGAAGAACGTTACCACAAATATTTATAGATAATGAGGGTATCGGAGGCTGCGATGATCTCTACGCATTAGAAAATGAAAATAAATTAGAAGCATTATTAAACTAGATCTTATGAAATTTCTATTCGTAATAGATCCAATTAAAAATATAAATCCCTTAAAAGATTCAACTGCTGCTTTAATGCAAGCATCATCAAAAAAAAATATTGAAATCTGGAGTTGTACTCCTCAAGACCTTGAAGCTAGAGGTGATGAAGTATGGGCATCTTCTGTAAAAGTTGAAGTAATTCCGTGGATTTCTTTCAAAGAGAATGATTGCATACCTCTCGCCGAATTTAATTGCATTTGGATGAGAAAAGATCCTCCTGTAAATGAGGCTTATTTATATGCAACCCATCTTTTAGAAGTTGCTGAAAGAAAAGGAGTAAAAGTAATTAACAAACCCTCATCGTTAAGAGCGTGGAATGAAAAGCTAGGTGCTTTAAGATACAGCCACTTAATGGCACCTACAATAGTTGCGAGTAAGGTAAAAGATCTTATTAATTTTGCAAATAAAAATAATGAAGTAGTCATAAAACCTCTTGGAGGAAAAGGTGGTCAAGGTGTTATAAGGATAAATAAAAATTCTCCAGGAATTAAATCAATCATTGAATTAATAACTTCTCAAGAAGAATTACCCGTAATGATGCAAAAATTTATTCCTGAAGTCATAGAGGGTGATAAAAGAATAATTATCGTAAACGGAGAAGCAATTGGATCTATAAATAGGATTCCTCAAGGAGGCGATTTTAGGAGTAATTTAGCGATGGGAGGGAAGGCTGAACCCACATTATTAACAGAAAAAGAAAAAAGTATCTGCTCAGAATTATCTCAACACTTTAAAGATGAAGGTTTATTTTTTGTGGGTATTGATGTAATAAATGGAATGCTTAGCGAGATTAATGTAACCAGTCCAACAGGTTTAAGAGAAATAGAAAATTTATCCAATAAGAATGTTTCAGCGGAAGTTATTGAAAAATTAGTAGAAATTATCTAGGATTTCTAGCGCAAAATATCTGTTTTACTATAGATTCAAATTTTAATTTAATCTCATCTATTTCTTGCTCTAAAACGGAGCCTGAAACTATACCTGAACCTGCAGTAAATTCAATATTTTCTTCAGTACATCTTGCGCCTCTTATTGCCAAAAGAAATGAAGCATTGCCTGATGAATCAACCCAACCCATTGGAGAAGCATAATTTCCTCTAGGAAAAGACTCAAGAGTGTTTATCCAATCCAATGATGCATTTTTTGGGTATCCACAAACAGCCGGAGATGGATGTAGGTTTTTAAGCAATTCAAAAGGACAAATATTTTCAACTTTAGAGAAAATAAGTGTTTGCAAATGAGAAATATCTCCAAATGAATTTACCTTGATATCACTTTTTTTAAAGTTTGTTATTTTTGAAACTTCTAAAGATTTAATCAAATATTGTATTACATAATTATGTTCCTTTAAGTCTTTAGTGCTTTTTAGGAGTTTGTTAAAATTTGAATTAGTAGAGATAGTTCCAGCAAGAGCCTCTAAAGTTAAATTAGGTTTAGAAAAAGAAAATAATTTTTCAGGAGATGCTCCAAACAAAATATCCTTATTATTCCTTTTCCAAACATATCTGCATGTACTTGGTTGCTTCTTTTTAAATCTTTTTAAAATTTCTACTAAATCTAATTTATTTTTAAGTTTTATTTTAATCCTATTCGCTAAAACTATCTTTTCGAGGATACCTTTTTCTACTAATTGAATTCCTCTATTTACTACTTTTTTCATATTTGTTTTAGAAGTTTCCAAGGAGCTTGAGAAATCATCAATAAAAGAAGAATCAAAACTAGTTTTTAAGCCAGATGACTTTATTAATTCTGTCTCAGAATTAATAACTTTATTTCTAATTGTCCATATTTCTTCAATTAATGTTCTTAATGATGATTTACCTTCAACATGACCATTTATTCTTAACCAACATTTCTTATCACTTTTAGTAATTAATATTTTTGGCAAGATGGCTTCCAAACTAGGGATATCTGAAGGTAAATTCTTATTATTCAAATTTTCAGAGAAAGAAAATAGATAAATTATTTTTGAAAGTGCAGAATTATGGGATTCATTAGTTAGGTTAATTAAATTTTTAAAATTCTCAGAATTAAACTCTTTTGCTACCTCAAATCTTTTTGGACCATCCAGAGTAACATATTTACACTTCTCGAAAGCTATATATGAAATGCCATCAGATTCCTCCCAAAATGAAGAAAAAGGATATTTATTTATTAACAATTTATAAACTTGAAATAAATCAATACAAGGAATCTCAACACAAATACTTACTAATCCAGAATTTTCAACTTTCTTATCGAAAGAGGAAAATACATCTTTTAAAAAATCTGTTAAGTTTAAATCATTTTTCATTACTTATTGAAAATAACTAAAAATCATGCAATAAAGTAAAAAATGTAACTCAATTTATAAACTACATTTAATAATTATCTAATTTTGTTTGTTAATTAAAAATGGACGAAGATAAAAAAAAATTATGGAAACAAGCAATAAAATGGCCTCTTTATTCTGTTGCCATACTTCCAGTTTTAATAACAGGGGCTTATTTGCTAAATCAATATGAAAAGGTAAAAATTTTTAATTTGATTGCATTTACTTTAGCTGCAATTTTGATATTACTTTGGGAAAATCTAACTAATGATTTATTCGACGCAGAAACAGGAATCGATGAATTTAAATTCCATTCAATTGTAAATCTTGTAAAAAATAAAAAAATAATTTCATTTATTGCATATACATCTTTAGTTATTGGTTTATTAATAATTTCAATTATTTCAGTATCAACAAGTATAAACATTTTGATTTTGGTGGCAGCTTGCTGCTTCTTAGGATATTTATATCAAGGCCCTCCTTTTAGATTTGGCTATAAAGGTTTAGGAGAACCATTATGCTGGATTGCATTTGGACCTTTTGCTTACTCTGCAGTCTTAATTGCGTTAAATCCATCTAATATTTTCTTTGAAGATATTCCATGGAAAGTTTCTTTATTACTTGGTTCAGGACCTTCCTTGGCAACAACTCTTGTATTATTTTGTTCTCATTTTCATCAAATTTCTGAAGATAAAAAGCATGGAAAAAATTCACCTTTAGTTCGCTTAGGGGCAAAAAAAGGTTCTCAATTTGTGCCTTGGATAATTTTTACAATATATATTTTTCAACTTTTCACTATAGTCAATGGATTTATTCCAGTGTTTTGTATCCTTTATTTAATTAGTTTACCTCAAGCAATAAGACTTATAAATTTATTAAGATCTTCATACAAAAACCCTAGTGCAATAAAAAATTGTAAATTCATCGCCATAAAATTTCAAACTCTTAATGGAGTTGGCTTAATCACAGGATTAATATTTAATTACTTGCTTAATAAATGAACTTAATATTTCAAAAAAAATCTTATAGCTTTAAGTTTTCCGCCAAAGTAGAAAATTCTAAAACCACTTACCATACGAAATCGGGTTGGATAATTAAATTAACAAGTAATGATAAAAAAATTGGGTTTGGAGAAGTTTCACCGCTTAATAAAGAAGACTTAAAAAAGTGTGCGAAACAACTTGATATGATCCCTTCGTATGTAGAAGTATTTAATTTATCTGAGCAAATAATTATTTTTCACCCATGCATTCAATCTGCAATAAATTCTGCATTAGCCGAAATAAATGAAAAAATAATTTTTAAAGAAAAATACTACTTTGATGAAATTGATAAAACAGCTATATTGTTAAATCATGAAAATGTAGTTTCAGATCTAAATGAAATTAAAAAAAAACAATCTGATATTGGAAAATCATTAACCATAAAATGGAAAGTAGCATTAAAGAATAATCATGAGGAAGAAGCAAGTTTAGAAGAAATTTTAAGCCAAATAGGCAATAATATTAAGTTAAGAATTGATGCTAATGGTTCTTGGGGAAGAGGGATAGCTAATAGATGGGCTGATATTTTGAAGGATAACAAAAATGTAGATTGGTTAGAACAACCTCTAAGTGTTGATGATATTGATGGACTGAAAGAGCTCAACAAAAAAATCCCTATAGCCTTAGACGAATCACTTTTAAAATTTCCAAATTTGATTGATGAGTGGAAAGGTTGGCAAATTAGAAGGCCTTCTCAAGAAAATAATCCAGTTAAGCTTTTAAGAGAATTAGAAAATAAAAAAGCTTTAATATCTATAAGTACCTCATTTGAAACTGGTATAGGGAAGAGATGGCTTTATCATTTATCGTCTCTACAATTACAAGGACCAACTCCAAAAGTTCCTGGTTTAGCAATGAATAAATTCCCTAATTCTTTTCTATTTTTAAATGAAGCAAAAAAGATATGGGATCAACTATGAAAAATAAAATTCATACCATTGAAGTTGAAAATAACGAAACTCAATCTGTAGAAAAAATTATTGAAAAAATTAGAGAGAATAAAATTATTTATGTAAAAAACAAATTTTATGAAGACAAAGATGTATTAGATTCAATTAATGAAAATGGACCAGCAATTATCTTAAACAGTAGTGGGAGTTCTGGAAAACCGAGGAAATGTTTTCACCATTTAAATAACCTTAAATTATCTGCAGCCACATCAGGTCAATGGCTAATAGAGCAAGGATTTGAATTGCAAAACTGTTTAATTTTGAATACTTTACCCCTGAACCACATAAGTGGTTTAATGCCAGTTTTTAGAAGTCAAGCTTGGGGATGTGATTGTATTAATATTTCTCCGAATTTGATAAAAAAAACTCGAGAACTTTTACTTTTTACAATTAAATCTAAAAAAAACAAAAAACACTTGATTACGTCATTAGTACCTACACAATTACAAAGACTCTTAGCTCAAAAAGATGGAATTAGTTGGCTAAAAATTTTTGATCTAATTTGGGTGGGTGGAGCTTCAATTTCAGACGAAATTGCAGAACAATGTATACAAGAAAAAATAAAATTAGCACCTTGTTACGGCTCAACTGAAACAGCAGCAATGGTTACGAGTTTAAAACCAAAAGAATTCTTAATGGGTTTTAAAAATGTTGGAGAAATACTACATGATACAAAAATAAGAATTAACGCACAAGGATTAATCGAGATAAAATCAGCCAGAATTGGAACCGAAATAATAAACTCTATAAAAACTAAAAATTTCAAAAATAAAGATGGTTGGTGGCAAACCGGTGATTTAGGTGAAATTAATCAAATAAATAATTCTTTATATTTAAACTTTCTTGGAAGAAGTGATAACGCTTTTAATTCAGGAGGAGAAATCGTTTTTCCAAAAGTAATTGAATCTAGATTAAATGATTTCATTATGAAAGAAAATATCCCAATTAATAAATTCAATATTTCAAAAGTGTCCGACAAATTATGGGGAAATAAAATTAAAATAATTGTGGAATATAAAGAAGAAACGAATCATAAAAATATTCAAAATTCATTAACTTTATTAAAAAAATTTTCTCAAAGTTGGCCTAAACATGAAAAACCTGAAAAGTGGATTGTTAAAAAAAATACCCATGCAGAAAAAATAAACTATAAATTTAAAAAATAATAATTAGCATTCTTTTAAATTTGTGCTTACATTTGAAGCCTCTATCCATCTTTCTAAATGATCGGGAAGTTCTATTTTATTTCTTGAATCAACATCTAAGGAACAATGTATTATTTTTCCTTCTGCTACTTTATTTCGATTTTTTATAAAAAAGCTATTTACTTGGAATAAATGTGTATTTATTTTATGAGGGGCAATTTTTACTTTTAAGAAATCACCAATTTTTATAGGCGCAAGAAAGTTTGCTTGGCAGTTTACTATCGGAAAAATAATTTGACTTTTACGTATAGAAAAATCTGGAAAAATATCTTGATATGGAATCCCATAAATTTCCATACTCTCTTCCCAAGCTTCGTGGGACCATTTTAATAAGTTATAAAAATGAATTACACCTGCAGAATCACAATCACCGAATCTTACCTTCTTCTGCAATATCAACCAGTCAGAGGGTTTCATTTAAAGAACTTATCTATCAACAGATCCCATAATGACATCTATTGAGCCAAGAATTGCCATAATATCAGCGATTTTGGCACCTTTAAGAATATGAGGCAATATTTGCAGATTATTTAAATCAGCTGCTCTGATTTTAAATCTCCATGGGGTAACTTCATTATTTCCTTGAATGAATACACCTATTTCTCCTTTACCGGACTCTAATCTTGTATACAATTCTCCGTTAGGAATTTTAAAAGTTGGAGCAACCTTCTTAGCTACATATTGATAGTCCATACCAAATATTTCACTTTTCTTATCTTCAGTCGCCATTCTTTGAGCTTCCAAATTTTCTGTTGGACCTCCTGGAATCATTTTACAGGCTTGTCGAATGATGCTTAGTGATTGTCTCATCTCTTCTACTCTCACTCGATATCTCGCATAACAATCACCTTCTTTTTCTGAAGCAATCTGCCAATCAAAATCGTCATAACATTCATAACTATCAACTTTCCTTAAATCCCAAGAAACTCCAGAAGCTCTAAGCATTGGCCCAGACAAAGACCAATTAATTGCCTGATCTCTTTGTATTGTTCCGAGACCTTCAATTCTTTTTCTAAAAATTGGATTATTTGTGATTAATTTTTCATATTCATCAATCTTAGGTCCAAACCAATCACAAAAGTCTATACATTTTTCTAACCATCCGTATGGAAGATCACATGCGACACCACCAATCCTAAAGAAATTATTATTTATCAGCCTCTGTCCAGTAGCAGCTTCCCAGAGATCATATATCATTTCTCTTTCTCTAAAAATATAGAAAAATGGAGTTTGAGCTCCTACGTCTGCTAAAAAGGGACCGAGCCACAAAAGATGATTAGCAATACGATTGAGTTCTAGCATTAGAACTCTGATGTAACTAGCTCTTTTAGGAACTGGAATATTAGCTAATCTTTCAGGAGCATTTACTACAATAGCTTCATAAAACATTCCTGCTGCATAATCCATTCTGCTTACATAAGGAACATACATTACATTTGTCCTATTTTCAGCTATCTTTTCCATTCCTCTATGTAAATATCCAATTACTGGCTCACAATCAATGACATTCTCACCATCAAGAGTTACAACTAACCTTAAAACCCCATGCATTGAGGGATGGTGAGGGCCAAAATTGACCACCATTGGTTCTGTTCTAGTCTCTAGTTGAGCCATTCGAAATTTAACTTCTAAATAAATCTTAGTCGAAAGTTATGCAAACTGACCTATCTGATTCATCTTTTTTCAATCATAAATCAGTTATGACGGATGAGATTATGGCCTCATTAGAGCATTACCCATTAATCCATAACAACGAACTTAAAGGAATAGACGCAACTTTAGGCGGAGGCGGGCACTCTTATCATTTATTGAGAAAATATTCGGATTTAAATATAATTGGACTTGATCAAGATCCATTCGCGAGAAAATCAGCATCAAAAAAACTTGATGAATTTAAAAATAGGCTTGAAATTAGGGCTACAAATTTTGCGGATTTTATGCCAAAAGAAAAAGTTTCTTTTGTGATTGCAGATCTTGGAGTAAATAGCAACCAAATTGATGACCCTAAAAGAGGATTTAGTTTCCAAAAAGATGGTCCGCTAGATATGCGCATGAATCCTTTTCTTGAGGTAGATGCGGAGAAATTAATTGAGGCTTTAAATGAAAAAGATCTAGCTAACCTAATTTATAAATATGGAGAAGAGAGATTATCAAGAAAGATTGCTAGGAAAATAAAAATGGATTTGAAGGAAAATGGGAAATATTCTGGGACAAAAGAATTAGCCTATTCTATTGCAGGCTGCTTTCCACCAAAACAAAGATATAAAAAAATACATCCAGCAACAAGAACATTTCAAGCACTAAGAATTGCTGTCAATAAAGAAATTGAAGTATTAGAAAAATTTTTGCAAGTTGTCCCTGAATGGATTTTACCAGGAGGTATTATTTCTATTATTAGTTTTCATTCCTTGGAGGATAGGTTAGTTAAAAATTTTTTTAAGAATGATCAAAGACTAAAAAACCTGACAAAAAAGCCAATAACTCCTTCCGAACAAGAAGTCGAACTCAATAAAAGAGCTAGAAGTGGAAAATTAAGAATTGCTCAAGTAAAATAAGAGCCAATTATTTCTAGCGTAATAATCTGATCGTATTTGTAAGAATATGAATTGCTTTTTTTATATCTTTTGAATTAGTGCTTAATCCAATACTTAACCTTATTGAAGATTCTGCTTCTTTAAAAGATCTACCTAAGGCTAGTAAAACATGAGATGGTTCACCATTACTACATGCAGATCCACTAGAACAAATTATTTTAGATTTTAAAAGTTTATGAAACTTTGCTCCGTTTAAATCCAATACCGTCAAATTTAAATTGTGAGGTAATCTTTTTTCTATGGAGCCATTAATTAATAAACCAGAATTATTTTCTAACAAACCCTCTAAAAGGGTATTTCTATGCAAAAGTAATTTCTCAGCATTATTTTTTTGATTAAAAACTGCTATCTCTATTGCTTTAGCAAAGCCAACTACTAAAGGAAGAGGTAATGTACCAGACCTGAGACCATATTCCTGACCTCCTCCAACAATTAAAGGCTCAAGATTCATTTCTTCATCAATCAAAAGAAGTCCTATCCCCTTAGGACCATATATTTTGTGAGAACTCATCGTTATCATATTTACATCTGATAAAAGATTGTCTAACTCGACATAACCTAAACATTGTGCAAAATCAGAGTGAAAAGTTATTCCGTGCGATTTACATATCTTTGAAATATTCTCTATAGGCTGGATAACTCCTATTTCGTTATTTGCCAACATAACACTCACCAGAAATGTATCTTCTCTTATATTTTTTTTGAATTTTTCTTCTGAAATTAAGCCATCTTTCTCAGGATTAATTTCTGTAACCATAAATCCCTCTTTTTTTAGTTGGTTTAGGGGCTCCAAAACAGCTTTATGCTCTGTTTTTAAGGTAATAATATGTCCATAATTTCCTGTTTTTTTATAGAAATTTCTAGCAAAACCCAATAAGGCTAAGTTATTAGATTCAGTTGCCCCGCTTGTAAAAATAACTTTTTTATTCTTAAGAAATAAATTTTGTTCTATTTTTTCTCTTGAGGCTTCCAATATAGCGCTTGCGTTAATCCCCGCCAAATTAGATTTGCTTGCAGGGTTAGAAAATATCTCACTCCAAAAAGGTTTCATAGAATCAACAACATCTTTAGAGCAAGGAGTCGAAGATTGATAGTCTAGTAGTATGGGAGTTGATAGCATTATGTTTAGTATATAAAATTCTGTTTATTACTAGAAAATCAAATTTAAGAATTTAAAAAATGAATGAAATTAATCAAATAAATAATGAACCGGTAAGAAAATCAAGAATTTTATTAGTTGATGATGAGCCTGGTTTAAGAACAGCTGTTAAAACATTTCTAGAAGATGAAGGCTTTGAAATATTTATTGCAGTTGATGGCGAGGATGGTTGGGAAAAAGCTCAAACAATTTTCCCCGATTTGATAATTAGCGATGTTATGATGCCACGAGCCAACGGTTATAATTTATTAGAAAAAATTAGAGAGGATGAAAAATTAGGAGGAACTCCAGTTATTTTTCTAACCGCAAAAGGAATGACCCTAGACAGAACAGAAGGTTATCTTGCAGGAGTTGATGATTATATTTCCAAACCTTTCGATCCCGATGAATTAGCTGCAAGAGTTAAAAATGTAATCAACAGACAAGAACGACTATTAAAAGAAGCGGCACGATTCGCAGATATTGACGTAAGCAAAATGGCAAAACAAATTACTGAAATAAAATCTATGCTCACAGACCAAAACCAGACTAATCCAGAAAATAAAATAAATCTTCCTAGTTTTACTCCTAGAGAAGCAAGTGTGCTTCAACTAGTAGCAGAGGGACTGATGAACAAGGAAATTGCTAGAAAGCTTGAAACATCTATTAGAAATGTTGAGAAATATGTAAGTAGACTTTTTATCAAGACAGGTACATCTAGCAGAACAGAATTAGTTCGTTATGCACTTGAAAATCATTTAGTAAAATAAATTATTTAATTTTTTCGAATTCAATTAGTTTTGAAAAATAAAAAGGAGCTTGATTTAATTTCTTTTTAACAACTTTAAATCCTCTTTCTTTAGCAGCATTAATAATACCCTTTTCTTTCAATGTATATGCCCTTGTAGTTTTACTTGGCCCAGGAAATAATTTTCCAATATTTTTTAGAACAGCCAGAACTGGAGTATAAGGAGCGAAGCTAACGATTAGTTTTTCTTTGCTTAAATCGCATAGATGTTGAACCATTTCTTCTGCGACCGGTTGAGGATAATGAATAAATACATCCAAACAAACTACAACATCAAATAATCCTTTTAATTTTTCCAGATCACATATTTCATATTTAATTTTACCTTGACTCAAACCTAATTCATGAATGCGTTTTTTTGTTTCTTTAATCATTTCAGAAGAAATATCGCTCACCTGTAGTTCTTTTATACCGAGTCTTAATAAAGGTATAGAAAGACTTCCTACACCACAGCCCGCATCACAATAACTTTTTTTTGTTAGTTCAGGATAATTTTTGATGTATGAGACTACATCATCTACAGTTTTTTGATGTCCTTTCCTAATATTTTTCTGAACTGTATTAATTTCATCAGATTTGCTATAAATTTTATTCCATCTTTCAAAGCCAGTACCATTAAAATATTCTCTTACTTCACTTTTTTCGATAATCTTATTTGATGTCATAATATTCTATGAAAATTTATTCTTTTTATACTAACTAACTGGCGCCAAATTAATTGCACGCCATTATAGGAAAGAATTGATTTGTTATTTTGTCAGAGTTGAATTCTAAAGATATTTATAAAATTGCTGTCGTGATGGGTAGTGATTCAGATCTAAAAACATTGAAACCAGCCATTGATATTTTAAGAGAATTTGGAATAAAAACTGAAGTTTGTATACTTTCTGCACATCGAACACCGATTGAAATGATGGAATATGCGAAAAATGCAGAATCAGAAAACATAAAAGTAATAATTGCCGGTGCTGGGGGTGCTGCTCATCTTCCAGGAATGCTGGCATCCATAACTTGCATTCCTGTAATTGGCGTACCAGTAGAGAGTAAGACACTTAAGGGGATTGACTCTCTTTTATCAATCGTTCAAATGCCCGCTGGAATTCCAGTTGCAACAGTTGCAATTAATGGAGGTCAGAATGCTGGATTATTGGCAATAGAAATGATCAGTTTATTTGATAAATCCATAAAGAAAAATTTGAAAGAATTCAGAGAAAATCTACATTCACAGGTGAGGACTAAAAATAGTAAGTTATCAAATATTGGACCTGAAAATTATCTTCAAAATAAATGAACTAATATTTTTCTATTAGGCCTTGTTAAGATAGTTTTCTTTTTTAAGGTAGTTAATAATTTTTTCAACGGAATCATTTAAAGCTAACGAACCTGTATCAACAATAATTTCGGGATTAAGAGGAGCTTCATATGGACTAGAAATCCCTGTGAATTCCTTAATTTCACCTAAACGAGCTTTCTTATAAAGACCTTTAGTATCCCTATTTTCGCAAACTGTGATATCAGCAGCACAATAAACTTCAATAAAATCCTTAGATCCAATAATTTTTCTCACCTTATCTCTATCACTAATAAATGGCGAAACGAATGCTGTAATAGTTATTATCCCAGCATTCATAAATAAATTCGCAACTTCGCCAATTCTTCTTATATTTTCTTCTCTATCTTCATCCGAAAAACCAAGATCTTTGCATAAACCGTGTCTAATATTATCTCCATCCAACACATAAGTCGAAAAACCATCTAAGTGTAAAACTTCATTTAAAGCGTTGGCCAAAGTACTTTTACCAGAACCAGATAAACCTGTAAACCAGATAACCATACCTTTATGACCTCTCATTTTCTCTAACTTTTCTCTATCAATAGTTAAGTTGTGCCACTTTATATTGGTTGACTTTGTTTGATTCTGTTCTTTCATTTTTTACTTCATCAAAATTAAAAACCTATCCTAACTCTTGCTTCATAAATTATGAAATCCCTCTTTACGAAGAAACTCAATAGATTTCAATACCATATCCCCCTGTAAGTGGATATTTCTATCAATTAATGTTCCTCCAGTCCCACAAAAAACTTTAATTTTTTTTAGTAATTCTTTTAATAAGATTTCATCCTCAGTGCCTAAACCTCTAATTAAAGTTATAGTCTTGCCCTTTTTACCTTTTTTTTGTTTTGAAATATTTATTTTTGATCTTTTATTAAAAATATCTACCTTAGCTGTTTCTTCAGATTTCTTTTCTTGATTATCAAATTCGATCCAATTCTTTTTTCCCATTATTTTTAATATAATCTATAGTTAGTTAATACCTATTCTATAGAAAAAGTGGTAAGTACATTTTCTCGGAAAGATCAAAACTATAAAAATGACGATTTAAATCAACCCTCCAAAGAGGGAAGATTTGGAAAATATGGTGGTCAATATGTTCCTGAAACGCTAATGCCCGCTCTTTTTGAGCTTGAAGACGCAGCCTCTAATGCATGGAAAGATAAACTTTTTGTAGAAGAATTAAATCATCTACTTAAGACTTATGTAGGAAGAGAAACACCACTTTATGAAGCCAAAAGACTTACTGAACATTACAAAAATAAACAAGCAACTCCTAGAATATGGCTTAAAAGAGAAGATTTAAATCATACTGGGGCTCACAAAATTAATAATGCTCTTGGACAAGCTTTATTGGCAATAAGAATGGGCAAAAAAAGAATAATTGCAGAAACTGGAGCAGGTCAGCATGGAGTTGCTACTGCTACTGTTTGTGCGAGATTTGGCTTGAAATGTATTATCTACATGGGTGCTGAAGACATAAAAAGACAATCCCTTAACGTTTTCAGAATGAAACTTTTAGGAGCTGAAGTTAAAGTTGTAAATTCTGGAACTGCAACACTTAAGGATGCTACTAGTGAGGCCATTAGAGATTGGGTTTCTAATGTCGAAACCACACACTACATTTTAGGATCTGTTGCAGGGCCACACCCTTTCCCAAAGATTGTGCGAGATTTTCATGCAGTTATAGGTGAAGAAACTAAAAAACAATGTTTGGAGTCATTTGGATCTTTGCCCGATATTTTGCTTGCTTGTGTAGGTGGGGGATCAAATGCAATGGGGCTTTTCCATCCTTTTGTTAAAGAAACTTCTGTGCGTCTTATTGGAGTTGAAGCCGCAGGAAGCGGAGTTGATACTGACAAACATGCTGCCACTATCACTAAAGGGTCAGTTGGAATTTTGCATGGATCAATGAGTCTTCTCTTACAAGATGATAATGGTCAAGTACAAGAAGCTCACTCAATAAGTGCAGGTTTAGATTACCCTGGAGTAGGACCTGAACATAGCCATTTAAAAGATGTAGGTAGAGCAGAATATGGATCAGTAACAGATCAAGAAGCTTTAGACGCTTTAAAACTTGTTAGTGAACTAGAAGGAATTATACCTGCACTTGAAACTTCCCATGCCTTTGCTTGGTTAGATAAATTATGCCCTACTCTTGAAAAAGATACTCATATAGTTATCAATTGCTCTGGTAGAGGCGACAAAGATGTTAATACTGTTGCATCTTCATTAGATATTTAATCAATACCTTGGGATTGATGGGTCAATATATCTACTCCATCCATCAATACCCTCCTCCAAATTCCATATTTCGCTCACAATATTATTATCCAAGCACCATTGAGAAAAGTTATAACTTCTTATTCCTGCATGACAGGTAACTACAATTTCTCTGTCTAATAAACCAGCAAATATTTCTTCAACATATTCAGATGTGACTTTACTAATTGGTATATGTAAAAATTCTCTTGAGAAACGTGCTATTTCAAGCTCTGACTGTTCTCTTACATCAATCAAAACTGGATCTTCTTTCTCAGAATTAAACCAATCATTGAGACTAGAAGCATTTATAGATTTTGGATAACAACTTCCCAATTTAATGGATAAATTATGTGTTATTTACAATTTAATAAATTAAGTTGCAGTAAGAAGTTTATTGTTAAAAATAAAAATAAACATCGATAATGAAACTTAGAGTAGTATCAATAAT
>CACGDL010000012.1 GCA_902571795.1 uncultured Prochlorococcus sp. | reverse complement strand
ATAACAAAAGTTTGATTTCCAATTGCTTTATACGAAAAACTTATGGTGGATATAATTGTAGTTTTTTCAGAGGGAGTTGCCACTATAACTGAGTCTTCTTTATTTAAAATTATTGATTTATTAATTTCTCGAAAAAAATTATCTGGTTTTGGTGCCTTTTTTATACCTACTTCTTCAAAATCTTTAACCCACTGAATTGCAGATCCATCCAAAAGTGGAATCTCTTTCCCATCAACTTCAATATGAATATAACTTAACCCGCACCCAGCCATTGAAGATAATAGATGCTCAATAGTATATAAATTTCTCCCTCCCAATTTAACTGCCGTACAAAGCATAGTACTTCCAATTAAATCTTGAGTAAGCTTAAAAATCTCGTCAGGTTTATCCTTGAAAGAAACATAATATCCTTCTTTTTCATAAGAAGAAATTGTAAGTCTTGTTTTTTCTCCACTATGAAGGCCTATACCTTCTCTGGAGATAACACCAGCCAAGGTATAGCAGAAATCATAATTAGCAGGCCAAGAAAACACTTAAAATTTCCATCCAACTCCAAGTGTATATCTCCAATCTCCACTTAGATCCTTACTGGCAACATCTAATCTTAATGGACCAATTGGTGTTTTCACTCCAACTCCACCGCCAAGTGAATAACCAGAACCTGATTTCTGTAATAATTTACCAGGTTTTCCTGGGACATCATTTTGGGAGCCTAAATCACTTCCCGCATCAACAAATAAAGCTCCCGATATCATTCTCCAAACAGGGAATCTATATTCTACAGTACCTTCAACAAAGCTTTTACTTACAGCTAAATCACACGCTCCCCATCCTCTAACGGATGATGTCCCTCCAATACAAAATGATTCATATGGAGGCAATTCCCCAAGTATAGTTCCGGCCTTAAATTGAAAACCTATGGCTTGGGGACAATCTTCACTATTGGCACTACTAGACTTACATGCTTTGGTTAAATTGATCAATTTTGTTGGTATAAAAAATGAATAAGAAGCCCTCATTCTATTAAAAGTTGGAGAGTTTTCCCCCATCGAAACAAATTGTTCGCTACCAAAGCTTAATTTGTTTCCTGAAGTAGGGTTGGTGGAATTATTCAAATTATTTCTAGATGCACTTGCAATAACACTCACCAATGTATTTTCATCAGGGCATGACCCATCGTTAGGCGTAAATCCAATACAAATAATGTCAGTTATATTATTTTTGGTTGTGGTTGGAGTCCTATCGCCAAATGGTTTTTTGTTACCATCACCATCAATCATCTTTACTTTCTTAAAATTCATCCCTGCAAGAACTCTCCACTTAGAGACCTTAAATGGATCTCCGCCATTAAGGGGTCTTGAAAAAGAAAATCCACCGCCAGTTTTTTCTAAAACTATTGATGAAAAACTATCAGAGCTAGTAGGTATTTGATCATCTACTGCATATAATCTGCCATTGTTTTCACTTTTAAATTCTTGAGGATAATCTCTACTCAGAAAAACATTGGTTCTAAATGAAGTTCTATGTTTATCTCCCTTGATCCATGGATCAGATAAAGAAAAATTATAGGTAGTTGAATATTCTCCAAAATTGAGATTGAAATTTGTAGACCACGCCCTACCAAGTGCATTTGTTTCCTGCAAACCAAGTGATGCGAAGATCCCCGAGCTATTGCTATAACCAAGCCCACCAGTTAATGAACCTGTCCTTTGCTCGCTCAAATCTAAAAAAATTATGACTTGGCCAGTATTTAAATTATCTGGGCCAAGAGATACCTTTACATCATCAAATAATGATGTGGCGTAGAGTCGACTGATATCAGCCTCTAAGATTTTTCTATTAAAAATCGTGCCGGGTTGTGTTTTTAACTCTCTTTTGATGACCCAGTCTTTTGTTTTCCCTTTTCTGGGTTTTCCGTCAATAATAGATTCACCATCAGAATCTGGAAATCTTAATTTTACATCAGATATGATGCCCTCAGAAACTTTTAATGTCACTATTCCGTTCTCAGAGATTCTATCAGGGCCATTAATTCTAGCTAAAGAATAACCCTCTTTTTCATAACGGTTTTTTATTATTTCTATCTTATTTTGAATTTCATTTAGGTTAAGAGTTGTTCCATAATAATTATTAAAAATATCATCTACATATTCATTAGAAATTAATGAGTTTATTGGTTTAAGTTCAACTTTCTTCAAAATGGGATTAGGTACTACACTAACAATTAGCCTCACTCCTAATGGCCCTTCTTGAGACTTTATTTTAACTCCTGAAAACCAACCGCTAGCATATATTGCGTTAAGATCTTGATTTAAAATTTGATTATCAACAATACTTCCAGGCTTTATACTCATAGAGTCATATGCCGCTAATTCAAGTTTTCTACCCTCAGGATGATTTTCCCAACCTTCAATAATTATTTCTGAGATAAGAACACTTTTTTCATTAATATCATCATTATTTTCTGCAACAAAAAAATTTTTCTCTTCTTTAAAATCAATTCCCTGAAAAAATCGATTTTTAATATTTTGTATTTCTAGGCTTTTGATTGATTTTTCAACATCATTTGGCAAATACTTAGCAAAAAGTTCTGAATTATTTGATATTAAAATCAATTGGAAGCAGACAAAATTAGTGCAAACTTTTCTAAACTTTAAAGTATGTTTTTGCATAGTACTTTTGATTAAGGTAAATAAATCATTGTTTAACAAGGCTAAAGATAATCGTTTATTCGTCGATAAATTTCACTGTAAGCTTCAATTAGACCACCTAAATCATTCCTAAATCTATCTTTATCTAGACTTACAATTGTATCATTTTTTTGATTTAGATCCCATAATCTACAATTATCAGGACTTATTTCATCCCCAAGAAGAATGTTATTTCTAAAATCATAACCAAATTCCAATTTGAAATCCACAAGTTGAAGTTGAATATTTTTAAAAAAACTTTTCAGGATTAAATTAATTTTCAATGTTAAATTTATTATAAATTCTAAATCATGAGAGCTTACTATATTCATTAATTCAATTCTATCTTTTGTAATAAGGGGATCATTAAGTTCATCATTTTTAAGATAGATATCAATTAATGGTTTTGATAGCAAAGTTCCAGGTTTAAAAGTAGTTTGTTTACACAAAGAACCATAAGCAGTATTTCTTAGAACAATTTCTAATGGAATTACTTTTATTTTTTTGGCAATCATTGTATTTTCATTTTCAAGTTCAATAAAATGAGTGGTAATATTGTTCTTAGTAAGAATCTCAAAAATTCTTGCGCTTATTAAGCAATTAAGTTTGCCTTTACCTTCAAATTTATCTTTTTTCAAAGCATTAAAAGCTGTAGCATCATCTTTGAATTCAATTCTTACTTTATCTACATCATCATGAGTAAATACTTTTTTTGCTTTGCCTTCATAAATTAACTCATATTTATTATTCATTAAATTAAAACCTCATTTTGATTACTAAACTACTTTTTATAATTAACATATTTATTAAAGATCAACTTTAAATGATTTATTTTCATTTTAACTGATTATTTATCGAAACCTCATAACCTTAAAAAACAAATATATGGGTATTCATTCACCAAGTTTTGGGAGCTTTATTAGATTAGAAAATATATTAATAATTGGGAATGGCGGGAGAGAAAACTCTTTAGCTTGGGCTATTCAAAAAAATGAATTAGTTAAAAAAGTATATTTAATTCCTGGTAACGCTGGTTCAGAAAGAATAAATAAATGTGAAAGAATAAAAATTGATATAAGTAATAAAACTGAACTAGTAGAAAAACTTGATTTTTTTAAGATAGATTTAGTTGTTATTGGCCCAGAAATACCTCTAGCAAATGGATTATCTGATTTTCTTCGTAAAAAAGGTTTTAAAGTATTTGGTCCTAATAAAGATGGAGCAAAACTAGAATTTAGTAAATCTTGGGCGAAAGAATTTATGCAAGACGCAAATATTCCAACTGCAAACTTTTGGAAAGTAAATTCTGTAGAAGAAGCCAAAAAAATCATCAATTCCACATCAATTCCACTGGTAGTAAAAGCCGATGGTTTAGCTTCAGGTAAAGGTGTTTTTATTCCTAATTCAAAAGATGAATGCATTAAAGCAGCAGAGTCAATTTTGAATGGTAGATTTGGCAACTCTGGGAATGTGGTTGTTCTAGAAGAAAAAATTCAAGGGCCAGAAGTTTCAGTTTTTGCTTTATGCGATGGGAAAAGATACACATTACTCCCAACCGCCCAAGATCACAAACGACTAAATGAGAAAGATAAAGGCCCAAATACAGGAGGTATGGGGGCTTATTCTCCTGCCCCATTAATAACAGAAGATTACCTAGATAAAATTACCAATGAGATAATTGAACCAACAATAAATGAACTAAATAAAAGAAATATTGATTATAGAGGCGTAATTTACTTTGGGTTAATGATCACAGAATCTGGGCCCAAAGTTATAGAATATAATTGTAGATTTGGTGATCCAGAATGCCAGACAATAATGCCCTTGATGGATCAGAATTTTGTATTTCTTTTAGAAAAATGCTCAATGGGAAACTTAACTGGTGATGAAAAAATTAATACTTCTGATAAAGTTAGTGGTTGTGTAATAGCGACATCCAAAGGTTATCCTCACGAATATAAAGTCGGCTTTCAAATAAATATAGGTAAGATTGACTCAAATGATTGTCAAATTTTTGACTCAGGTACTTCTTTGAGTGAAAATGGGGAACTATTAACTGATGGAGGAAGAGTCCTAAGTATTGTCTGCCAAGATAAAGATTTCGATATGGTTTTTGAAAAAGCATACAAGAATTTAAAAAAAATTCATTTTGAGGGTATTTACTTCAGAAATGACATAGGCCATCAAGTCAGAAAAAACTTTTCTAAGGAGAATTAAGCTTATGGCGGATTCCAATAATCAAGAAAGCAGCAAATATAACATTACTGGAAATGAAGATATGAATAATAACTATTGGATTAATGGTCTACTCGCTTGGTGGAGTGGGTTCAGTTTAAGAACAAAGTTGTTAGCTATAGCAACTCTTGTCGTGAGCCTTCTAATGACAGGAATAACTTTTTTTGCATTAAATAGTATTCAAAGAGATGCGGGAATGAATGACACTAGATATGCTCGAGATCTTGGCTTGTTGTTATCTGGGAATGTTACTGAATTAGTCGCTAACAACCAAAAAAAAGAAATCTCAAATGTAGCTGAAAAGTTTTGGAGATCAAGTCGAAACCTGCGTTATATATTCTTTACTGATGCTGAAGATATTGTTCAACTTGGGATACCGATCAGTGCAACACCGACAAGCTCAGACAGTCAGTTTCAACTCACTCGAAAATTAAAACTACCCTCAGAATTAAAGAAGAGACCACAATTCCCATTAGTTAGGCAGCATGCGACACCTCAAGGTCAAGTAACAGATGTATTTGTTCCAATGTTGTGGAAAGGCAAATATCTTGGAACTTTAGCATTGGGAGTCACCCCTAATAAAAAAGCATTAGCCAGTGCTGCCTTAACTAGAGAAGTAACCATTGCAGTTTTTATCTCTATTTGGGTTTTATTAATACTTGGAGCTGTATTTAATGCACTGACTATTACAAGACCCGTTAGAGAACTGGTAAGAGGTGTTAGAGAAATTTCAAGAGGAAATTTTAAATCCAGAATTTCTTTACCTATGACAGGTGATTTAGGAGAACTCTTAAATGGATTTAACCGAATGGCCACACAATTAGAAAATTATGACGAGGCTAATATAGAGGAATTAAAAGCGGCACAAATTAAGCAACAATCCCTAATAGCTACTATGGCTGATGGTGCTATATTATTGGACTCACAAGGCAAGATTGTACTTACTAATCCAACAGCAAAGAGACTTTTTCGTTGGGAAGGAAGATTCTTAGAGGGTAAATATTTTATTAATGAAATCCCCGAAATTTTATCTAACGACTTACATACAAATATAGAATCTATTTTAAATAGGGAAAAAGAGAAGGACGATTTAAGATTCAGTTTAGGAGAACCAGCAAGAACCTTAAGAATTGTTTTGCAATCAGTTTTAGATACAAATAAAGTTGAATTAAAGGGAATTGCTGTAACAATCCAAGACCTTACTAGAGAAGTTGAACTTAACGCGGCACAAAATAGATTTATTAGTAATGTTTCTCACGAATTAAGGACACCACTTTTTAACATCAAAAGTTATGTAGAGACCTTACACGATTTAAAAGATCAGCTTTCTGATGAAGAACAAATAGAATTTTTGGGAATTGCAAATTCGGAGACTGATAGGTTAACAAGACTTGTAAATGATGTATTAGATTTATCAAGATTGGAGTCTGGGAAAATTATTCAACTAGAGCAAATGGATATAAAACCAGCAATAGAGCAAACTCTTAGAAATTATAGACTTAATGCTACAGAAAAAAATGTTTCATTGGCTCATGATATAGAGGAAACTATTCCTCCAATTCTTGGCAATTTTGATTTACTTTTACAGGTTTTTGATAATTTACTGGGTAATGGATTGAAATTTAGTCCAAAAGACAGCTCCCTAATTATAAGAGCTTATACTTGGCCAGATTCCTGTCCTGCTTTACCTCCTAGTATTAAAAATGATGCGGCCCCTCAATGTGAATTAGTTTCACCACTCCCAAAAGTAAGAATTGAGATCGCTGATACTGGTTCAGGGATATCACAAGCTGATCAAGAAAAAATATTTGATCGTTTTTATAGAGTAGAGAATTCTGTTCATACTGAGCAAGGTACCGGCTTAGGTTTATCTATAGTGCGAGGAATAATTGAAAAACACGGTGGTGAAATTCGTATGGCTAGTGAATTAGGAGTAGGAACAACTTTCTGGTTTGATTTAGCCTTAGCACAATCTGATAAAGATGAATTATTGACAAAAGCTATTAATAATTCAGATTCTTTTTCAGGTTCTGAAATTAAAGAAATTATCTAATTCTTATCTAATCCTTTAAAAACATTTGGAACATTTTGATCAGGAACAATTCTGTGAGGTGCACCACTAAATATTTGTTCAAAATTAGAAAAAGAATCTTTTATTTCTGGACCACTATTTGTAATGATAAATTCTCTTATTCGTTTATCATGCCATGATCCCCGCATTTTAAAAACATTTAAAGCTCGTGCCATCTCACCTTTAATTTCTACATATTGAAGCAGCAATATGGTATCTGTAATTGTTGAGATATGAGAATCAGTTATAGAATGACTACCCATAAATTCTTCAGCAGTATTTGTAAAGAATCCTGCTATCTCCTCTTGTTTTGTATAACCAGTAACAGCAATTACAAACTGTCTAAATGCATTCAAGCTTACACCTCTGGCTAATGCAGAGAGAGAATCAATAGCCATTCTTTTTGGTTTAAATTGATTAATTTGAGTTTTTATAATTTGTAAGTGATCTTCTAATCCAGTTGATTCAGGATATGCACAAATAATTTTCAATAACCCATCACTTTCCATTTTTTCAAAATCTATTCCCCAGCTAGTCGCATTCCTAAGCAATTGAGCCCTAGATTCTTCATATGCAAAAAGTATTGCTCTTTCATTATTGTTATAAGCATCTTCAACAAATTTTGATACAAGCATTGTTTTACCCGTACCAGTAGCTCCCGTAGCGAGAATGATAGAATCTTGAAAATATCCGCCACCACACATATCATCAAGATCTTCAACTCCAGAGCTAATCCTAATATTTGAGGACCTCTGCGTTAATCTCATTGCCCCTAAGGCAAAAACACTTATACCATCCATTCCCATAGTGAATGGATATTCACCTTTCATATGTACAGTACCTCTTAACTTCAAAACTTCTAAAGTTCTTCTTCTCTTCTCTGACTCAAGAACATTTCTTAATAAGACAACATTATCAGATACAAATTCTTCTACTCCATATCTAGCAATTGGTCCATAATCATCAACCCTTTCTGTAGTCATAACTGTCGTCACACCTATTTCTTTCAATCTCGCTATGAGTCTAAATATTTCTCGTCTAACAACATAAATAGCATCATACTGTTGAAAGACCGCAGTTATTGAATCTATTGCAACTCTTTTAGCTTTATATTTTCTAATTGCATAACTAATTCTCTCAATAAGACCAGACAAGTCGAAGTTACCTGCAACATCCTGACCATCAGGGTCAGGAGAAGCATCCAAAATAAAAAGTTTATTTTGATCAATTAATTCTTGTAAATCCCAACCAAAACTCGCAGCATTTCTAATTATATCTAATGGTGATTCCTCAAATGTTACAAAGATTCCAGGTTCATCAAAATTACAAATGCCATGGTGTAAATATTGCAGTGAAAAAACAGTTTTACCAGTTCCTGACGTACCACTAACGAGTGTGCTTCGAGATACAGGCAACCCACCTCTACAAACATCATCAAAGCCTTCTATTCCAGTTGGTAATTTTTGAACTTGCATTTTATTTGATTTGCCAAATTTCTTATCATTCATAGTTTTTTGCTAATTAAACCAAGGTAAAATAATTTTTGAATTTATCTTTATTATAAAAGTATTAAATATATTATTTATCACCACTATATTCAGTTTCAGTTAATTCATCAAAAAGTAGATCTAAACCAATTAAAACTTTCTCTCTATCTGAGAGGTCACCTATTATTTTTCTAACTGGTGGCGGTAAAATTTTTGCTAAGGTGGGGGTGGCTAAAATCTTATCTTCTTCTGCAAGTTGTGGTTGCTTAAGTACATCAATAACTTTCAAAGCATAAACTCCTTTGAATTCATTTTCTAAAATTTCTTTTAAAGTATTTAAAGCTCTCATTGAATTAGGAGTATTTCCAGCAACATAGAGTTTTAAAATATATGTTTTTCTTGCCGCCATTGTTATGATTCTTGAATTGATATAAAAGATTTAAAACAACCCTTGACTTATTACACTACAAAATAAGAAAATAAACAAACCATAATGATTGCTTATTTGGCTAAATCAAATTTTTAATTTGAGCCTGATAGCGTCTTCAAGATATGACAAATTCTAAAAAATCCTCAAACAATTCTTTAAAAAGTAATGAATTGTACGCGATAGCAGAAACCTCGGGCCAACAATTTTGGTTTGAAGTTAACAGATACTATGACATAGACAGGTTAAATGCAAAAGAGAAAGATAAAATAATACTAGAAAAAGTTTTACTTTTAAAAGATAAAGACTCAATCACTCTTGGAAAACCTTACGTTAAGGATGCAAAAATTGAATTAGAAGTAGTCTCCCACAAAAGAGATAAAAAAATTCTTGTATACAAAATGCGTCCAAAGAAAAAGACAAGAAGAAAAATGGGGCATAGACAAGAACTTACAAGAGTTATGGTAAAATCTATATCAATAGGTAAAAGTGTTCCTAAGTCTTCTTCAAAAAAAGAAACTGACAAAAAGGAAACTAAACCAAAATCCGAAAAATCTACAATTTAAACATCCCTAATGGCACATAAAAAAGGAACAGGTTCTACTAGAAACGGTCGAGATTCAAATTCCAAAAGATTGGGTGTTAAAGCTTATGGAGGAGAGAAAGTAACTGCTGGATCAATTCTAATTCGCCAAAGAGGTACATCATTTTTGCCTGGGATCAATGTCGGGAAAGGTAAAGATGATACCCTTTTTGCACTCAAAGAAGGAACCGTAAGTTTTGAAAGCATCAAAAGAAATTTAAGAAATAGAAAAAGAGTCAATATAGTTATCTAACTTTTTTATAAGCTCTTGTAGTTATAAGGATAGGATGAAAAACTTCTAAAAAATTTGATTGAAGAGTCTCAAAAAACTTTTTGATTATTTGATTATCATCGATATGAAAAGGGTATTCATTCTTATCTCCTTTGTAGAAATACCAATTGAATAGAGCAGTAGAATTGCTATCCATAATTTCATTGAAAGTAATAATTTGAGAAGCTGGATCTGCAAGATGTTCCAAAACATCAAGACAAATTATCGTATCAAATTTTAATAGTTGTGTATCTTGAATTGTCTTGTAAAAAGTAATTTTTTTTTCGACTCCTAATTTCTTAGCCCTATATTCAACAAAATTTCTATTTGTTTGATTTATATCTACAAAAAAAACATGCTCAACTTTTGAAGACATAGCGTTAGCTAAGGCATGCGTACCAATACCTCCTCCAAAATCCAAAACTAAATCTCTAGAAAATCTCTGCTGAAGTTTTAAAGTATCAGCGATGTAATCCCTACTTGTGATGTGCCAAGCAGCTAAATCAGCAACATGCCTATCTCCTACAATCTCAGTATAAAAATCTGAAATATCATTCAAAGCATCCCCAGGATGTGAATTTGCCAAATTCATCTTTGCATTTGCCAAGAATCCATCTAAATCACATTCACTAATGGATAAGTATTCCATTAAATGTGATTTCAAATTAAAAGCATTGTCAAAAAACTCTTTTAAAATGAAATTATTGTTTTTCAATTTCTTACTTTAAATTTCCAATACTAAAATCATAAAATGGTCATAAATCTTTCTCAAAGAATTCTTAATATTAAAAATGGAAACTAAAGATGGATTTTTAGTAATTAATAAAGAAAAAGGCTGTACGTCTCATGATTGTGTTAAGCAAATAAGGAAGTTACTAAATACAAAAAAGGTCGGGCACACAGGAACTCTTGACCCAGAAGTTATAGGAACATTACCAATTGCTGTAGGAAGTGCAACAAGATTTATTCAATATCTTCCTCAGGGTAAAACTTACATAGGTCAAATTAAATTAGGGATAAGAACTAATACTGATGATATTCACGGAGACATAATTAATCAAAAAAGTTGGCCTAAAATCAGTGATGAAAAATTAGATCAATACTTAAATAGATTTAGAGGAATTATTAAACAAATTCCACCCAAAGTATCAAGTGTGCACGTCAATGGAGAGCGAGCTTATAAAAAATCTTTCAGGAATGAAAATTTTGAATTAGCACCAAGAGAAGTAAAAATAAACGAACTTACTTTAATGAAATGGGACCAAATAAACGGAATAATAGAAATAAAAATCAAATGTTCGACTGGCACATACATAAGAGCAATTGCAAGAGATTTAGGAGAAATTCTTAATTCCGAAGGTTGCCTTCTAGAACTAAGAAGAATTTCAGCTTGTGGCTTTGATGAACAAAACTCGATAAAAATATCTGATATTGAAAAAGACAAAGGGAAAAAAAACTCGAAAAATTTAATTATTCCTACAATTTCTGCTCTTAACCACATTTCATCATTTGTCTTAAGTAGCGAAGAACAAATCAATTTTTGGCAAACAGGAAGAGCAATTAAAGTTGATCTTAATTACTTCAAGGAAAGTAAGTCTTTTGATTATAAAAAACCTATAAAAGTAATAGATAAAAAACAAATACTGCTAGGGATAGGCTTCTTAAATAAAGATCAATCAAATATTAATCCAAAATTAGTTCTTAACGCTAAATAACTTCTATAGGTAATCTTTTCTAAAAGGTTTAATCTGCACACCCCTATAAAAATGCTTCAGTATTCTTTCAGCTTTTTGGCCTCTAGACGCCAGATATTTAGCGCCCCATTGACTCATTCCTACTCCATGACCTGATCCCTGACCAAAAACTATCAACCCTTTTTTTGAAGGAAATTTATTGTTTAATTCTTCCTCAAAAAATTTAAATCTCACAAAATTACTTTTGAGGCCTAATCGTTTTCTTAAAACTACCCCAGATATTTGATCAGAACCATAAACCCCAATAAGTTTTACATTTTTCACCCTTCCGGTACTAGTAATATCTAGAATCTCTATATTTTTTAAACCTCCAATCGTGGGGAATAAATCTATTAATTCATTACTCGAAAATTTTTTTTGCCATCTAAATTTTGGATTATTTTTATCAAAATCTTTCACACTTGATAAATATGGATATTTATTCTTCCATACATCTTGACTATTTTCTGTCATTCCACCTGAGCTACTATGAAACAAAGCATTAATTAATTTATTTTTATACGTCAAAACTAAAGATCTGGTATTTTTAACGGCTCTGATAGTTTTATAAGTTCTTGATTCCAACCCATTATAGACTTGATTTTTCTGGGTTGAATCTATATCAAATAAATTATTTCCCTTTTGCTTTAAAGCATAAGTTCTTGAGGCAATTGCTTGTGCTTTTAATGCTTCAATAGGCCATTTTGTTGGCATCTCTGAGCCCACTACACTACTTAAGTATTTTTCTATTCCTAAAACATTCACTACAAATATTTCAGAATCAAGTACGAAGAGATTAAGCTTACCAGAAAATCTTTTCTGACCTACCCATATACCTCTTCCATCAAAAGATCTAATTTGAAATTGTTGATTACTTTTTAAGTCATATTTTTTTTGTTTATTTTTATCAAAATATAAAATTTTTCTATTTTTCTCATTTTTCAAAGTTAAGCCTTTTATTTTTTTACTTGAAAAAAATTCCCCTTCAATGATTAAAGGAATTGATCTATCTGATCTAATCCTTAAATTGTTATTTTTTGATATCAAAACTCTAATTCTTGGCTCTCTAGATGCAAAAACACTTTGACTCTGAAAAACACAAATAAATAAAATAGTAATCAGGCAACATTTACTATAATTATTTTTAAATTTAAGTATCACTTTGTTAGAAAAACAAATGCTTAATTTGCCTAAGTTTGACTAAAAGTCTAGATTTAATCCAGATATAAAAATAAAAATATCATAAATAAGTGAATATCACCTTCTTAGGAACAAGCTCAGGCGTCCCATCCTTAACGAGAAATGTTTCTTCCCTAGCACTTAAATTATCACAATCATCAGAAGTTTGGCTTTTCGATTGTGGAGAGGGAACACAACATCAAATAATGAAAAGCAATATTAAATCTTCACAAATTAAGAAAATATTTATTACACATATGCATGGAGATCATATTTATGGTTTACCTGGACTTTTAGCTACCTTAGGTTTATCTGGAAATAGTAAGGGTATTGAAATTTACGGTCCTTCAGAGTTGAGAAGTTTTATAAATTCTGCACTTAAAAGTAGTTTTTGCAAATTATCGTTTCCATTGCATTTTGTGGAAGTTGAAAATTTTGCATCAGAAAATAAAATCCTATTTGAAAACAATAAAATAAAAGTAAAATGCGCCTGTCTTAAACATAAAATACCTGCTTATGGTTATCGAGTTAGTGAAAAAGATAAACCAGGTATATTTGATATCAAAAAAGCAGAGTCTCTAAAAATAGCACCTGGACCAATTTATTCAGAACTACAAAAAGGTAAAAAAGTAGTTTTAGCGGATGGTAGGACATTTGATGGGAAAGAATTCTGTGGCCCCCCTCGAGAGGGTGAAAGTTTTGTTTATTGCACAGATACAATCTTTAGCGAATCAGCTGTTTCACTATCAAAAAATGCCGATTTACTCGTACATGAATCGACTTTTTCAGAGGAGGATGAAAGTATGGCATACGAAAAATTACATTCCACAACAATCATGGCCGCCAAAACAGCATTATTATCTAACACAAAAAAATTAATTATTACTCATTTAAGTCCAAGATATACCAATAAAAACGCAATAACTCCAATCGATTTGCTTAAAGAGGCTCAAAAAGTTTTTCCAAATACTCAGCTTGCAAAAGATTTTCTAACGGCAGAAATAAAATAAACTGCAACAGTTCGTTAGCAGGAGCGTTGTAAATGACCAACCCATGAAATAATAGTCTTAGGTTTTTATATTTGATGTCGATCGAAATGGTCTCTATTTTTTCATCACTACATAAGTCTTGTAAAAGACTATTTATTTTTCTTCCATTAATTATTGGGTTATTTATTAATCCAATATCTGCAAATGCACTCTATCCTAGTGATCCTTCATCAGTTGACGTTCTAAAAGATGATCTTCACGGTGCTGACCTTCATAATACTGAATATGTTAAATATGATTTATCTAATCAAGATTTAGGAGAAGCTAATCTTCAAGGTGCATATATGAGTGTGACGACTGCAAAAAACTCTAGTTTTAAAGGAGCAAATATGACCGACCTCATTGCATATGCAACACGCTTTGATAATGCAGATTTTACAGATGCAAATCTTACCAATGGTGAGCTAATGAAAAGTGTTTTTGATGGAGCAATTATTGATGGGGCAGACTTTACTGATGCAAATCTTGATCTTTCTCAGAGAAAATCATTATGTGAAAGAGCTAGTGGAACCAACTCACAAACTGGAGTTAATACAATTGATAGTCTTGAATGCACTGGCTTAAAAGGTTACATGCCTCCAAAGCCAAAAGCATAATATTTATTCAAAGCTAACCAGTTTCAGAAGGGAAGATATTACCAGGCTCTTTTGAGCCTGGTTTTTTGCTATACCACCATTCTTGTATATCAGAAGAAAATTTCTTTGAAAAAAGAGTTATAACTGTCTCAACAGGTTTTGATCCAGGCTCCAAAATCTGAACTGAGTAAGATGGGCATTTTCTTGAAGCCATATCAGCAACGAACCTAGACCCTATTCTTCTCCAACTAGGCTCCTTACTTCTCCAAGCAAGCCTTGAGCAAGGCCAAGGTAACTCTTCCCTATCATAAAGTCTGCAACATGGGCCAATTACCTTATAACTGTACTGACCTCCATAACTTGATTGAACACTGTCAGTCTTGAAAAATTCAAATTTATCCATTTACAAAAAAAAGCCACCTTCATAGAGGGTGGCAGAGAAATAATCAATAATCAACTTAGAAAAGTTAAATTTTTATAATTAGTACAATTCTTCCTCAGCATGAGTTGTAATTGTTACGTCAGATGTTGGATAAGCAACACAAGTAAGAACAAAACCAGCCTCTAGTTGGTCGTCATCCAAGAAACTTTGATCAGACTGATCAACACTACCTGAAGTAACTTTTCCAGCACATGTTGAACATGCTCCAGCTCTGCAGGAATAAGGAAGGTCGATACCTTGTTCTTCAGCCGCATCGAGGATGTATTGGTCATCAGGTACTTCAATAGTTGAATTGAGGCCTTCACCTTCGCTGATGAGAGTAACTTTGTAAGAAGCCATTTAAATAAAAAATTGTTGGTAATTAATACCTATCAAATACATTTTTAACATCGATTAGGTCGATATGTGAGATTTTGAAGTAAAAAATGACACAATAAAATGTATGAAAGAGTATCTATAAGAAAAACTTATACTTAGTTTGGATTGCTGGCTTTTTGCGCAGAAACGCATGCCCAATCTTTTCTAGTTGATACATCAATTAATTTCAAGTCATTCTGGATTAATATTTTTATAATTTCATCTTTTTGTGAATTCAGAATTCCACTGAAAATGACTTCCCCATTATTTCTCAAGCACTTATAAATATTTGGAATCATTTCTTTTATTACTTCAGCAAGAATATTGCATAAAACAAAATCAAATTTTGTGAGTTGATTTTTTAAAATTACCTCATTAAAAGATCCCAAATATGTATTTAAATTGTTTAAATTACCGAAATTCAGTTGAAAATTAGAGTTAGTTGAATTTATAGCTAAATAATCATTATCCACTGCACAAACCTCTTTAGCGCCAAGTAATCTTGCGGCTACACTCAAAATTCCGCTACCACTCCCAATATCTAGTACCTTTTTTTCAGAAAATAAAATATTCTCCATTTTTTCCAAGCAAAGATAAGTCGAAGGATGACTTCCTGTACCAAAGGCTGCTCCAGGATCAATTTTAATGATTTGCTTATCTTTAAACTTTTTATTTAGATTTATCCAACAAGGCAATATTAAAAAATGATTTCCTACTAATTCAGGAGCCCAATATTTCTTCCAGCTTGTCAACCAATCCTCCTCTTTAATTATGCTCCAGTTAAAAAATTGATTCCTAGAGGGTTTAACATTTAGAAGTTTGCTAATTATTTTTTCAAAATCACTTCTAGAACTCTCGCCCCAATCATCAATTGGAAGCCATATATTCACTTCTTTTTTATTTTCATTTTTAATTAAATATTCAAATGAAAAACTAAATATTCCCAGCTCATTTAATTTCCAAATAATAATTTCTTCAGAATCACTTTCTATCAGAAAAGTTAGTTTATACCAATCTTTAATTACCATTAATAGATTAGACCATTTTATAGAGTAACTGGATTAGCGTTGGTAATTCCCTCTACTTCAATAATAGTGTCAAGCAACTTATTAGGAATTGGATCATCAATACTTAGAACCATAACAGCTTCACCTCTAACAATTTTGCGCCCAACTTGCATTGAGGCAATATTTACATTGTTGCTACCCAATAAAGAACCAAGCTTACCAATAATACCAGGCATATCCCTATGCCTGGTAACAAGCATGTATCTACTTGGCGATACATTAACAGGATATTGATCAATACTAATAATTCTTAATTCCCCATCAGCAAAAATGCTTCCCGCTACGCTATGGTCGCCATTATCTCCAAAAGTGGTTAACTGAAGTGATCCACTAGCAAATTCAGGTCTTGCCTCATCTTTACTCTCGACTACTGAAATGCCTCTTGAATCTGCTTCTAGAGAAGCATTTACATAATTGATCCTATCACCCAAAGCTTTACTTAGAAGCCCTTTCAGACTAGCTATTATTAATGGCTGGGATGGATGTTGAACAAATTCGCCTTGAAGCTTAACCTCTAATTTCTGTATCTGTCCACCTGAAAGCTGGCTTATAAGCAGACCCATTGTTTCAGCCAACTGCAAATGAGGTTTTAGACTATCCATAATATCAGGGCTCAAACCTGGAATGTTAACTGCAGTTCTCGCAGATAAGCCAAGCAAGACATCTCGGATTTGTTCTGCAACGTCAACAGCTACATTTTCTTGTGCTTCCCGAGTAGATGCTCCTAAGTGAGGGGTAAGAATAAGATTCTTTTCAACCTTCAAAAGTGGTGAATTAGATTCCAAAGGTTCTTTTGAAAAGACATCTATTGCAGCCCCTCCAATCAATGATTTATTTAAAGCTTCTGCTAATGCTTCTTCGTCAATCAAGCCTCCTCGAGCACAATTAATTAATTTTGCGCTACTTTTCATACTTTTAAGCACCTCCATATTTACTAAATTTTCTGTCTCTGGTGTGCGAGGTAAATGCAAAGTTACATAATCGGATTGTTGGAATAAATCCTCTAGATCAGATAGTTTAACTTGGATTTGTTGAGCTCTTTCAGTTGAAACAAAGGGATCATATCCGCAAACTTCCATTCCTAATGCATTAGCAACTTTCGCTACATGAGCGCCAATTTTCCCTAAACCTACTACACCTAATTTTTTCTTATAAAGCTCATTCCCAACGAATTTCTTTCTCTCCCATTTACCTAGCAAAGTACTACTATTAGCAATTGGAATATGTCTAGATATGGCCAACATCATAGCTATAGTATGTTCAGCCGCAGCTATTGTGTTACCCCCTGGAGAATTAACAACAAGGACTCCTTTTTGCGTAGCAGCCTTAACATCTACATTATCGACTCCAACTCCTGCTCTCCCAATGATTCTCAGTTTACTTGAAGAGTTAATAATCTCTTCAGTTACTTGAGTACCAGAGCGAATCATTAAAGCATCATAATCTTTAATAATGGAAGCTAACTCAGAGTCTGAGATTCCTATCTTCTGATCAACCTGAGCAACTTGTGAAAGAATATCGATTCCTGTTTGATCAATTGGATCTGTAATGAGAACTTTTGTCATTTAAGATTGGTTCTTTAATCTTTTACTTTAACTTAATCTATAGTGTATGTATCTTATTTTATTAATTTGAATAACACACAAACATTTGAGGATTGAAATTTGACTAAAAGTATTGTGATATTTGAAGACATTGATAAATGTATCCAGCTATTTGATGTTTTCAAAGAAAAATCAGTAATGCTCTCTGAAGCTATTTTGATCCCACCAATAAGTGAGAAAATATCATCAGACGAAACAGAATTGCTCAATGAGAAAGCAAATATCTTATTTAAATCTCAAAATTTTGAAGATATAAGAATCTTAAATCCTAAACTTGATAGAAAGATCAGACAACAAGATATGAGTAGATGGCTAATGCCATTTGGGTTTATAGCTGGAATCGCTTTTTCTAATATGACAAATTTATCTACATTCAGCTTTCTTGGTTTAAATAACATCGGGGAATCATTAATTGGAGGTCTTTTAGGAATGGGTTCAGGATATTTAGGAAGCATTGTTTCTTCTGCAAGTATCAACATTAATAGAAATAAAGAGTTAAGATCGATTATTAATTTTAATAAAGAGGGTAAATGGCTTGTTCTACTTGAAAATCAAATTGGGGCTGAATTACCATGGGCTTTGATAAAACAATCAGAAGCAAAAGATATAATTTTTTTAGAAGGCTAAATGATTGACTTAAAAGAGATCTTAATAAATTCAAACTACAAAAAAGAAACTGAGGAATTAATAAATATTGCTAACTTAGCCTACAAACACTGGGAAACTTATTGGACTGGGTTTAATTCAACTTATGTTTGCGAGGAGATTTTAAAAGATTTTGAAAATTTAAATGATTTTAAATTTTTTATTTATGGAGGATTCTCCTCTTCTCAAAGATCTAGGATAGCTTGCTTTAGAGGAGATAATATTCCTGAAGAGGATGCGCTAAAAAGTAATTTTCCAGCTCAAGGAATAAAAATTAATGGAAATTTTTTATTTGATAATGCTACACAAGACGACTTTAGATCCCTCTTAATTGAAAATGGGGTTAATCAAATAAAAGTTGGAGATATATGGACTATTGGCGATAGGGGGGCACAAGGGATAATTGATAATTCAAATATTAAGCATCTAGATGAAAAGATTTTTTATTTAAGAGACGTAAAAGTAAAAGTTAATGTAGTAGGTATAGATGAATTACAAATACCTTCTGGAAGATCAAAAAAACTTGTCAATACAGTAGAAGCTTCAACAAGATTAGATGCTATAGCTTCAGCTGGCTTTAGGGTATCAAGAACCAAAATCATTGAAAGGATAGAAAATGGAATGCTCAGATTAAATGGAAGCAAAGTTAATAAGCCAACAATTAATCTAAAAATTGGCGACAAACTAGAACTTGAAAATAAAGGATTTATCGAAATTCTAAATTTAGAAATAACCAAAAGAGAACGATGGAAAGTTAAATTACTTAGAAAATGAAACGCAACCTGCTATTTTCTTATAAGGGGGATTAATAATTCCTCAATTGGGGCGATTAGCTCAGTGGTAGAGCACTACCTCGACACGGTAGTGGCCACTGGTTCGAATCCAGTATCGCCCATTAAAACTATTGAAGACCTAGGTTATATCCACAGAAAATAATTTCATTTTTTAGATTATTAAAAAAGATGAAACTTAATCAAATAATTAATCTACATAAGGGGCTCACTGCATTTGTAGTTATAGGTCTTATGATTTTTTTTGATAATTTTACGATCGCTCCTTACGTTTATTTAGCTCTGCATGGTACTTATGGATTACTTTGGCTTCTAAAAGAAAAGATATTCCCAGATCCTTATTTTAAAGAAAAAATCAATTTTTTAACTTCAGTTACTGGTTTTATTTTCCTTGGAAGTTACTGGGTAGCTCCCTACATTCTTATCTCATCTCAGAAATCTGTTCCAAATATCGTAATAGCCGCATCTGTATCTATAAATATAATTGGTGTTTTTCTACACTTTGCTAGTGATGCCCAAAAATATTTTTCTCTTAAATTAAAAAAAGATCTAATTAAAGAAGGATTTTTCAAAAATATAAGGAATACAAATTATCTAGGAGAAATACTAATTTATCTATCATTCGCCATACTTTCAATGAGTTTCATACCACTATTAATTCTTGCAATATTTTTCTCTATAGTTTTTTTACCAAGAATGATAAAAAAAGATAAATCGCTCTCAAAATATGATTCATTCGAAGAATACAAAAGGAAAAGTGGTCTTATATTGCCTAAATTAAATGCCTGATAACAACTTACCCAGTTGGAGGCAAGATTTAAAATCTTCTAGAAAAAAAGAGGGCAAATCACCCTCTAATAGATGGATACAGCTTGCAACAGTCAGCGAAGAAAATGAGCCAAGATTAAGAACAGTTGTTTTCAGAGGATGGCATAAAGATAGTTCAATGATTATTTTTACAGATAGAAGAAGTGAAAAAATTGGGCATTTAAAATCCAACCCTAATGCAGAAATATTATGGTTCTTTTTGAAAACCAAATCACAATATAGGTTCAAAGGAAAAATACATGAATTAAGTGATAACAAAAATTATTGGGATTTATTATCAGAAAAATCAAAATTTACTTGGTTTTGGGGATCTCCTGGAGAGAAAAAAAACCCAAAAGTCCAATCTGCTTATGAAATATTATCCAATCTTCCCAAGTCAGAAAATTTTGTAGTTCTAAATTTTGAAATCGATTCAGTAGATCTTCTTAAATTAGAACAGCCTGTTCACAAAAGATATCTTTGGGAAAAGAGTAAGAAATGGGAAAAAGTTGAAATTAATCCTTAAATATTTCTAAATTGTATATTTAGGTTGAAAAAAATATAGTGATCAGTCAATTTTAAAAAAGAAGTATTATTTATATGAATTTCTCAGAAATTCCAGAAAACCCCTTTATTTTTTTATCTTGGGTGACTGCTATAGGGCTATTTATAAGTCTTTCTGAAGCAACAATTAAGATAAAACTTGAGAAGAGAAACAGTTATAGAAAAAGGTTAGAACTAATAAGTAACCTTTATCCTAAAAAGTTAGCTTGAAGTATCTGAAAGTATGTTCGCTTGCAAAAATTGAAATAAACCACCTTTACTTGTTTCTTCTTTAACTGAGACTTCCTTAGAATTTTTAGATTTTGTTGAAGGAATGATTTCCTCTTCATCTTCTGATTTCAAAATTCTGATAATAACTTCGTCTAAGGAAAAATTACCAGGGCCTGTTAATGCAATTGATGTTGCTGAAGCGAAATACAAAAGTAAAAGCTCTAGTAAGAAAATATTAAAACCTGAAGTAACAAGTGCATGGTATATAGCGACAGAAATTGTTCCCACAATTGCCAATGCCCCGAATCTTGTAGCTAAGCCGATAATAAGTAGCCAACTACCACCTATTTCAGAGAATGCCGCTATGTATGATAAAAATATTGGGAATGGAAGATGTAAAGGTCTGACAAAAGCATCAGCGAAATTTTCTATATTTGCTAATTTCTCATAACCGTGATGGATAAGAACAGTTCCAGTTATAACTCTAAGAATTAATAAAGCAGTATCTTTGCTAAACGACTTGGTAAGAATTGTTGAAAGCACTATAAAAAATTTATCCTTAAGTAAAAATAACTATTCACAGTATCCATCGTGGATTAAACCGCAAAAGTCGCGCCTAATTAAGTATTTATACTTAGTGCTCTAATGAATTCTTTATCTGATTAGGAATTCAACTAAGTTAAAAATAATTTTTTGAATAATTTTCTAATATTCTCTGATTGATTTTCGGAATATTTTCTTTAAATTTGAAAAACCCTTTTTTGGCGAATTTCCAAGCAAATAAATCTTCATCTCTAACAAGGTTAAAAATTTTTTTATGGTGTAAATTTTTAAATTTAGTTATGAAATCATAATTTTCTCCCACTCCAGGATAAATAATGTCTATATCGTTGGTATTTTTAAAAATATTTTCTAGTGAATAAGAATCAATCTGTTCAACATTATCAAAATTCTCTACAAATTCAGAGACCAAATCTTGTTTAAATTTCAAAACAGATTCAGACAATTTAATTTGTCTTTGTGCATTTTTTAAAAGGATAATAAATACTTTTTTATAGCTTGTAAGTAAATTTTTAAGGGTTGCAAGGTGCAGATCATTTTCAAACATAATCAGACTATCTGATTTAGGATACATATTATTTTTATAAATCTCATCTTCTAATGGTATTTGATTAGATTCTTCAAGAAAAATTTTTTGATTACTGATTTTTTCTGCATTAAATCTATTATTTGAAAATTTTCTTAGGTTTGATGATGAAAAAAGATATTGTTTTCCCTTCGTTTGCAATCCTCCGACCCATCTCCAGCTAAGGAGATTAGACGCAGCATCACCATCAAAAAGATATTTAAAGAAAAACTTTGCTCCCAATTGCCATGGAAGGCCTAAATTAAATATCCAAGTACTCGCGAACCACATTCTGGTATGGTTATGCAAATAGTTGTACTGCTTTAATTCATAGACCCAAGAATTAAAAAAATCTAATTCTGTATTGCCATTAATTGCACTTTCATATAGGTCATAATCAAAATCGAGATTGATTTCTGAAATAAAATTTCTCCAAACTTTAGGTCTATTTTCCAACCACCCTTTCCAGTAAACTCTCCAAAATATTTCTTCAACAAATTTAGTTGAATTTTTGATTTTGTACTTACTTTTAATATCATGAATCAGATCATATTCCGATAAAATTCTATGAGTAATGAAAGGCGATAATTTTGAAACTGAACTTTCTTTATTTGGTCCAAAATCAAAATTTCTTAATTTTGCATAGTCATTAATTTTGTATTTCGCAAAATTTTCCCAAGTATTTTGAGCTTTTAATAAAAATGACATTTTCTGATAACTTTAAAATATTTTTTTTTGTATTGATTGAAATCTCAAAAATTTGTCTGCGAATTAATCCTTGAAATTTTCTATTTCACTTTTTAGTAAATATGTTTGATTGAAGTATTTAATTTAAACTCTTAATTCGTACATTTTATACTCGCAAATCGCTTTCTGCGTAGGAGGATATTTAGTGGTCAATTACTTTTTAAATCTAATTTAAATTTTCAAATCTTTATTTAAATTATTTTTTCTAAAAGGTTTTTAAATATTTATCAAAATTATTATGAATAATTTATTAGTGAGAGATATTAAGTATCTAGATGAACAATACAGAATAGGTAAAGGCATAATTTCGGATAAAGCATTTAAGCAACTTGATAAGCTCTTTATTCCTGCCTATCCAGAACATGACTACTTTAATCAAAAAAATAATAAACTTTTGCCAAAATTAGCTAAAGAAAACTATAAAGAATTTTTAAAAAGTTTATTAACAAAAACAAGATTAAGCATTCAACCAAAAATTGATGGCTGTGCTATTGCAATTAGATATATAGATGGCAATTTTAATAAAGCTATTACAAAAAAAGGATTAGATGTCTCAAGCAAAATTAAACAAATTAAAAATGTCCCCGATTGTATTCCTATCAAACGAGATTTTCAAATTAGAGGTGAACTATACGCTACAAACCACGTTGCCGGCATTTCCCAAAGAATTGCAAGAAAATACCTCAATGATAAGAAAGGGATTGGAGAAAGTCTCCGCTTTTGCTGTTTCCAAATACTTAATGGAAGACTTAATCAATACGAAACCCTTAACTATCTTAAAAAATGTGGCTTCAGCACCCCTGAAAGTTACTTCACAAATCATACAAGCGAAATCCAAATATATAAAAAAAATTGGTTAGAGAAAAAAATATTTGCGAAATATCCTACTAATGGGATAGTTATAAAAATAAATAGTAGGAAATTACAGTTACTTAGAGAGAAAAGTTTATCTCAAAATAACGAATGGCAATATGCAATTCAAAATAATATTAAGTAGTAACTTCAAAAAGAGCTCACGATACTGATTTCCAGTATTTACAGTGGAAATGTAATTAAATTTTTGGTTAAATTCCAAAGCAATTTGGTGGATTACTAAATGACTGCCACTATTTCAAGACCTAAAATCTCTAACTGGGAAACATCTAATATTCCAAACCTTGCTGGCAAAACAGCGCTAATTACTGGTGCGAATAGTGGTCTTGGATACTACACTGCAAAGGCCCTAGCAGAAAATAATGCTCATGTTGTTATAGCTTGTAGATCGATTGAAAAAGCTAATCAAACTATCAAAAAACTCAAAGGTCTTAATCCAGAAGGATTATTTACACCTTTAGAATTAGATTTGTCAGATTTAAAAAATATTGTTGAAGTTCAGTCCAAAATTTTTGATAATTTTGAAAATTTGGATTTACTAATCAATAATGCAGGCATTATGCATCCTCCTAGAACTCTTAGTGCCCAGGGATATGAAATACAATTTGCAGTTAATCATCTAGCTCACATGCTTTTAACTCTAAAGCTACTTCCAATTATTGAAAAAAAAGAAGAATCTAGAATAGTGACGGTTACTTCCGGAGCACAATTTTTTGGGAAAGTTGGTTGGAAAAATTTGAAAGCCGAGAACTATTACAATAAATGGGAATCTTACTCCAATAGCAAATTGGCAAATGTAATGTTTGCTTTGGAACTAAATGAGAAATTAAAGAGCAAAAATATACTTTCTTTAGCTGCTCACCCAGGAATTGCAAAAACAAATCTCTTTACTGCTCAAAAACCTAACCCTGGTCCATTAGAAACATTCTCATTGGAATTATTTAGCCCTATTTTTCAAACTGCTGAGATGGGTGCATTACCTCAACTTTTTGCAGCTACTTCACCAGACGCAAGAGGCGGTGATCATTATGGTCCTAGATTTAATTTCAGAGGTCATCCAAAACTATCCCCTACTTCTCCTTTCGCCATGAATAAAAAAGAAAGAAAAAGTTTATGGGAAAAAAGCCTCGAAATACTTAATAACTTCTTATAAATTTTTCATTTTTACTAACTTTAAAAAATACTTCAAGATATGTAATTCACTCTCTGAGAGTTTCATAAATTCTGTCAAGGCATCATAATTTTTTTCATCAATTTTTTTTGACAATTGAATAAAACTATCATGGTTTTCATTAACAAAGCGCTCAGCAATCTGAGACGGAGTTAAACCCTTTTCAATTAATTCCCCTGGAGCATTTTTCTCCCACTTTTCATAAAACCAAGAGAACCAATATTTTGCATTATTATCTTCCATTAATTAACTTTTCTTGGGCGAATACTATAAATATTGAAGAAAGATCTCATGATTGAATTACCCCCTAAACACAATTAATATAAATGCAATTATAAATTTAATGATAGAAAATCATTCAATTAAAAGAAATATTAATCTTGTAATTGGATTAGGTAAATCTGGATTTTGGGCTGCCAAGTATTTGAGAAGCATAAATAAGAGAGTAATTGTTTGGGAAAGTAAAGATGGTATAGAATTCTTAGAAAGAAAAACAGCATTAGAAGAGCTTAATATAATAGTTTCTCTAAATAAAGAATTTGTATTTGAAGAAATTCAACCTTTTGTGAGAGAGATCGAATCTGTTGTCGTAAGTCCATCAATACCTTATGACCATATAACTATTATTGAATTAAAAAAAAAGGGAATTAAAGTAATTGGAGAAATTAATGTTGCATGGGAAATTTTAAAAGACACAAATTGGATAGGAATTACTGGCACTAATGGCAAGACTACTGTTACTCATCTCCTAAGCCATATACTCTGCGATACTGGATTATATGCTCCTTTTGCTGGAAATATTGGTACACCTTTATGTAAATATGCTCACTCCAAAAAACATGAAAAAATTGATTGGGTTGTAGCTGAATTAAGCAGTTATCAAATAGAAATATCTCCAGAAGTAAAACCTAATATTGGAATATGGACAACCTTCACAGAAGATCATCTTGAAAGACATAAAACACTTGAAAACTATTTCAAAATAAAAAAAAGCTTGTTAGAAAAATCTGATTTTAGAATTTATAATTATGACGATAAAAACCTGAGAAATCACTATAGTTCGCTATCAAGAGGGGTTTGGATAACAACTAGTTTCGATAAATCAAATTTTATTCATTGCGATTATTGGATAGATGATCAAGCATACATTGTTGAGAGAGGTAAAAAATTATTCAAACTTGAACATTTTTCTTTAAAAGGGATGCATAATCTTCAAAATCTTTTATTGGTAATTGCAGCAGCAAGAAAAGTTGGATTATCTGGCAAGAGGATTAAAGATTCTTTATCTAATTACAAACAATTACCCCATAGGATGGAAACAATTTATAAAAATAATGATTTGGAAATCATTAATGATAGTAAAGCTACAAATTTTGACTCATCTATTGCTGGAATAAGTTCAATTGAAGGTCAAATAATAATCATTGCTGGGGGTAGATTAAAAGGTAATGAATATAGTGAGTGGATAAAAGTTTTAAAGAAAAAAGTTAAATGTGTTTTCCTTTTTGGAGAAAGCTCAAAAGTCCTAAAAATGGCGCTTATTAATGAAGGATTTAATAAAAATATTTTTGAATTTTCAGAACTAAAAGAGCTTTTAAATTTTGTTTTTCATTATTTACAAAATAATAGGGTTGGAACATTATTATTCTCACCTTCATGCTCTAGTTTTGATCAATTTAAAAATTATGAAGAGCGTGGAGATTATTTCAAGAAACTAATAAGTGAAAAATTAAAGGTTAATAAATCAATTTTTTGTTCAAGTATCATTTCGTAATTTTCAGGTCGGTCATCACAACCGTTTACCCTCTAGCAAATATTCACTTAATTAGTTAGATTTTGATTATAAATCAACTACTAGCAATGAGTGAATCTAACAATTTACCTCAAGCCATAAGTCATAAAAAATTAAGCTATTTGATGCTTAAGGCACAAAAAGATTCTCATTTTTCTGATGAATTAGCAGAAATAGAAATCCCAGAAAAAAGAGAATTTGAAGAGTTAATAAATAATTGGGAAGTTTCAACTAAGAAGGTAGTTAATGAGTTATCAAAAAGAAAAGAGAATTTACTAAAAGATAAATCACCAAATTCTTTAATTGCACTTGGTGCTATGGAAGTTCACCTTAATATGGCTTTGCAAGCTTTAAATGCATTTAATAAAGGAGTTGATGGGTAAAAGTATCAGATTATAAGGAAGGCATTGAAAATAAGAGAAAATCTAAGTCTTTTTCAGTATCTATAGAGACATCATCATAATAATTAACTTCAAAACCCAAGCCATCTCCAGATTCGAGAAAGATATTTGAATTAGAGTCTTTACTTTTTAATAAAAGATTACCTTCTATTATTTGTATCCAATTATATTTATCTATTTTTAATGGCAATTTTTTTTCTTTAATTGGCTTATATTTACAACGCCATAAAGAGATACTTTGATTTAGAAAAAGCTTATTATTTTTACCGTCTTTGTAATTAAAAATAAGATTGTCCCACAACTTTTCATTTAATGAAATTTGATCATATCGAGGTTTGATATTTTCTTTTTGAGGGTATATCCAAATCTGGAACAACTTACAGTTCTCATTTTCTTCATTCTTCTCGCTATGAGAGATTCCAGTACCTGCAGACATAACTTGTACTTCATCTTTGTGAATTTTTCCGAGATTGTTTAAAGAGTCTCTATGAGTTATTGCTCCTTTTGTTACGACAGTAATTATTTCCATATTTGCATGAGAATGTGTATTAAATCCTGAATTAGGAGAAATAATATCTTCGTTTATAACTCTAATTTTCCCAAAATTATCCCATTTTGGGTCTCTATGCTCTGCGAAAGAAAATGAATGCATCGAATTTAGCCATTCTCTAGTCGATCTAAATCTTTTGTGCGATTTCCTTATTTTAATTATTTTCAAAGACATAAATAATAAGTAATAAATATGGTGTATTTGTGTAAATTAAATATTTTTGAAAATTATAAATTATTAATAAGTGAAATTACTTTTTATTTATTTGTTGATTTTACTTTGTGCTTTATTTGCTTTAATAATTATTTTTTTTGCTTCTTCTCTTGTAGAACATTTTTCTGCCTCAACATTCAAGTTTTTTAGTTTATTTAATTGCTTTGAAATTTTCATATTAGGTTAACTTAACAAATAGAAATTAACACATATTTAATGGAATAGCTAAAAATACTGATTTGCATTTGAGCCTTACTACCTAAAAAGAAGATTGGAGGATGGAATTATCAGAACAATATAGAGGATGAATTGGATTATCTTTGATTGTTTTCTTAATTAAAAGCGGTCCAAGAGGATTATCAAAATTATTTTTCCTGATTAAGTTATATTGCACTATTTTTTTTGATATTCTTTTATTTCTATTTAGAAATTTACCTTTGTTACCCCAACCTAACCATAAATCACAATTTTTACTTTCAGACCAGTGTTTTAAGTTTTTATAAATATGATTATTGTTGAGATAACCCACAGGGTTTTTATGATTAAAAAGTTTTTCTGGTTTGCTTGAAATAAGAGCAAATAGATTTATTAATTTTACTTTGCCATAATTATTGTTTTTCGAAATTTTGATTATCTTTTTTGTTGTGTTGTCCAAAAAAACTTCGTCCGATAATGAGGGATTTAAACCAATAAAAATAATTTCCTTTGTAGATTTAGAAATCCTATAACTTAAACTCCATCTATATAGTTTGTTAGCACTTATAAGACAATTTCTTTCTAGAAATAAATTTTTCAACCTAAACCTACACCTCTAGCCATAAGAGTGGCAAACAAAGGTATTGTTGCGAAGCCCACTAATTCAGTAGTAATGATGAGTCTGAACCTCTTAACTAGATTTTCAGATATTTCAGGTAATTTATTCTTACTTAATGGAATGGCCCATAAGATATAGGTTGTTGTTGGGTATAAAGAAAGTAATCCAACCAGAATGTAAAGAGAAACTTTTATCCAAAACACAGGATTACCTGTATAAAAATCACCTCCTTGACCAAAATACTTAACGCGCAAAATCCCAGTAACCAATATTGCAACTCCTGCCAAACCATAGACCACATCTGCAATTATCATTGAAATCGTCTCATTTCTATTAAGACCTACTTTTAGAGTCAATCTTTCAAACAAAAGAGAACCGAAACACAATACAATTCCTAAATAATGAAAATATGCTACTAATGCACTTTTAGCAATTTCACCCGTTAATAAAGTTCCTAATAACATTTTCTAGTCAAAATTTATACAATACTAACCACCAAATGAAGAATTTGTTTAGAAAATAGATTAAACAATCAAAAGCAAGAAATTAATTCTAGGACTCTAAAAACCTTTTTTGACCATCTTCAAAAAAATCCTTTTTATTCCATACTTCGATTACATCTGGAAAATGTTTTTCCATACAATTATCACAAACCCCATGACTGAATCTAATATCACTAATTTTCGAAAGATATTTTTCTAAATGCATCCAATCGCCCTCCTTATTTTTCACTTCTCTGCAATATGAACATACAGATAAAATCCCTTCCTGTTTATGCAAGTTAGATAACGCATCTAGCAAATTTAATGACTTTTTTCTAAGCTCTAAAAATGAAACTATTTGCTTGGATAATAATTCCATAATATTAAATTGTTGTGTAGTTAGATTTCCTGGCTTTCTGTCTATAACACAAAGAGTTCCAAGCTTATTACCATCACTATTTCTAAGGGGAAAACCTGCATAAAAACGAATCTTTGGATCTCCAGTTACCAATGGATTATTTATAAATCTTTCATCTTGGAAAGCATCATGAATAATTAATGGACTATTTTCTTTTATTGCATGTGTACAAAAAGACCAATCTCTTCTAGTTTCTGATATTTGAAGTCCTATTTTGGATTTAAACCATTGTTTATCTTTGTCTACCAAAGTCATTAAAGAAATAGGCACATTACAGGTTGTAGCAGCAATTTTTGTAATATCGTCATAACATGATTCTGGCTTGGTTCCCAAAATCCTATATTCTGCTAAAGCTTTTAATCTTCTTTGCTCTTCTTCTTTTTTTGATACAAGATTCTGCATTAATCTTCACCAATAATTAAAATTTTAAAATTAAAATTTCTCCAAAAAACTTTATCCGTCTAATACTTAATAAAAAAAAGATAAACTTATTGAATTGTTACTTACTTATTTATTATTAATTAATTTATTATTTAATGATTTTACTTTGAGACTGCCATCCCAGCGATCCATCCACTTGTCCAACAATGTTGAAAATTAAATCCACCAGTGATCCCATCAACATCCAAAACTTCTCCAGAAAAAAATAACCCTGGACAAATTAGGCTCTCCATACTTTTAAAATTAACCTCATTAATTTTTACGCCTCCGGAAGTAACAAATTCCTCTCCAAATGGTCCTTTGCCCGAAATTATATATTTATCCCTCATTAGAGTATTTATCATTTTCTCTCTTTCATCCGCCAGTAAATCAGCCCACTTTTTCTCTTTATCAATACCTGTTTTCTTTAATAAAAAAATCCATAATCTTTTTGTTAATAGTGGAACAGGTCTACTATTAATAAGATTCACCTTGCCTTTATTTAATCTTAAATAATTAACTTTTTCTTTTAACTCCTCATAACTTAAAGAAGACCATTTAATGATTAGATTAAATTTATATTTTTGGCTATTAAGTTCCCTTGCTGCAATTGATGAAAGTTTTAATACTGCTGGCCCACTAAAACCCCAATGCGTTATTAGTAAATCGCCTCTATTTTGAAAATTCTTGTTGTTTAATTTAATTTCTATATCTATGTCCTTTATCGATACCCCACTACATTCATCTAAATTTGGTTCTTTTGTAGAAAAAGTAAAAAGCGATGGTACCGGTTTAATAATGGTGTGTCCAAGGTTTTGAGCTAATTTATATCCGCTTGGATTACCTCCAGTTGAAAGAATAATTTTTTTTGCAGTTACCTTTGCTTTTTTAAGACTAAAAATATTGAATATATTATCTGGAGTTTTTGAAATTTCCTTTACAAAAAATTTTGTTAATATCTGTACTTTTTTTGATAAAGCACTTTTTCTCAAGCAATCAATAACATCTGAAGAAGAATTAGATACTGGGAAAACTCTTAGATCTTCCTCAATTTTTAGTTTTAGCCCTTTTTTCTCAAACCAATCATATACATCTCCAGCAGCAAAACGATTAAATGATTCCAATAGCTGAATTCCACCTCTGGGGTAATTCTCAACTAGTTCATTCGGTATCCATGTCGCATTAGTGACGTTACATCTTCCACCTCCACTAATCCTTACTTTCTCCATAAGTTTTGAAGTTCCTTCAAGAATTATTATTTTTTTTACTCCATTTTCAGCAGCAGTTATTGCTGTCATAAAACCAGCTGCACCGCCTCCAACAACTGCTAAATCAAAAGATTCCAAAAACTTATCATTCAATATGCTTCTATCTGATAATAGCAAGGTGTTATAAAGAAGCATTCCAAAAACTATCAAAAAAATAAATAAAAAACTTCATAATAAATAGCTGCAATTCACTAATTTTTAAAAATCAAAAAAAATCAACGCAGTCGTTATTTTTATGCTTTAACTTAATTAGATGAGTCCAATATTTTCTTACGTCAAATATTCTGAGGCCAGTTTTCCTATGACTGGTCAATATACGGCTCTTCTTTTAATAACTTCTGTTATTTGGGTTTTACTTTGGTTTGGTTACAGACAAAACAAGATAAATGATGAGATCAAGAAAAAAGAAAAAGAAGAAAGAATTAATGCGAAAGTTCAAAGAAGAAAGAAGTTAGAGAGTTTGTACCCTAGTAATAAAAAAACTGTTTAGAATTAATAAATTATTCTAAGTAAATATGAAGATAAATAATTTCAAATCACTAATTCAGTACTTACCGGGAATTTTGATTCTTATTTATGTATTCTTTTTAGCATTTACTCAATTTATAAAATAAAATTTTTAAAAATTATTCGTTTTGATTGGAATCCTTTCTGCTTTTGGAGCTGCTACATCTTGGACATATGCGTGCTTTATTTGGCGCTCGCAAACTCAAAAATATAAATCAATAGATATTAATTTAATAAAAAATATAATAGCTTTTTTAATTTTTGTACCTGCTTTTATCAATCTAAGTTCTTCAACTGAATTAAAAAACATATTTATCCTACTAATTAGTGGAACAATAGGTATTGGTTTAGGTGATACTTTCTATTTAAAGTCACTACAAACAATTGGCACAAGAAAAACTTTATCTATAGAAACTCTTTCTCCGTTAATGGCAGCTTTGTCAGGAGAATTTTTTATTAATGAAAATTTAACAACTAAATCATGGTTTGGAATAATTATAGTAACGATTTCGCTATTCATAATTCTCAGAAAAGGTAACGATTTTAAAGAGGAAAACTCCTCTTTCTCAGAAAAAAATAACTTTAAGATTTTTGCTTTTCCTTTTTTATCAGTTTTATGTGCTGTTCTTGGAGGTCTTTTATCTAGGATGGTTTTCCTTCAAAGCAATTTATCTCCTTTCCTTACAACTGAAATAAGACTATTAGGTGCAATAATTTTTTTGATTAGTCTAAAAGGATTTAAGATTAATTTTTTCTTAAAAAACATAGACAAAAAACAACAAAAAAGATTTTTTATTTCAATACTTCTTGGAACAAATATAGGAATATTTCTACAACAAGTTGTGTTTAAAACCCTTCCCATAGGAGTAGGATGGGCCTTATTAAGCATATCTCCAGTAATTTCCTTATTTTTTGCTAAGACTGAGGAAAGAGAAATTACCAAAAAAATAATATTTTTTACTTGTTTTTTATTTTTTGGCTTGATATTAATAATTCTTTAATCTCTGAGTTAATGTAAAAAATACTCATGTTAATAAAAATCAAATTAAATAAAATTACCCTATAAACACTCAAAAAAATGAAAACATTAAAGAAAAAAAGACTTGGCTTATTAGAAGTTTATGTTATTTTTTTAATCTGTATTTATGCAGGCTTCATAGGTTATAAATCTCTATTAAATGTTTTATTTACTTGGAATTAATTAATTCTTTCTAATGATTTAATCAACTTACCTCCATCTTGGTCATCATCATCATTTGAAGCGAAAAATAAAAAAAATATTCCTAGAGAAGCTATAGATAGCGAAATTGACAATACAGAAAGCTCATCCATAAATTAGAAATTTTTTTTATGATAAACGAAAAAAAATAAAAGACAGTAAAGAAATACACATTCTCGAAAATAAATATTTCTTTTATTTGTAAAATGAAAAAACACATCCGAACTATTTCGTGAAAGTTCTAATATCTTCCCCTTGTAGTGCAAGCGTAATAATTCAATATGGAATAAAAAGTTGGCCTATTTGGGAATGTGAGCCAAGCAAATTTCAGTGGAATTACGATGATAAGGAAATTTGCTTAATTATTAAAGGTCAAGCGAAAATAAGTACCCAAAACGGTGACATGTACGTGATTAAAGCTGGAGATCTAGTTGAGTTTCCTGCTGGACTTAACTGCGAATGGGAAGTAACCAAAAGTATTAAAAAACATTATCGATTGGGCAGCTAGATTTAAGAAAAAAGATTTTTTCTTATTTACTGTTAAGTCAATGTAGATAAAATATAGTTAATAAATAATTTTCAAGAAGGAAACTCATATTATGCCTTTTACTGATCAAGAATATTTTGAGGTTATTGAAAAAAACGAAATAGTAAAGAAGGCCTTTGAAAATATTAAGCAAATTTGCATTGATTTACAAAAACAAACAAATTGTCCTGAAGAGGATCTAAAAGATTTTCTTGAATTTATTTCTAAACAATGGAATAAGTAATAATTAACAAACCCTTTAAATACTAAATTTAAAATTTCAATTTAGTTTTCTGACACAATAAGTTCTAATCTAATTCCTTTTTTGGTTTTGTATTTATACTGGAAGTTCCCTTAGCAGCAGAAACGAAGAAAAAGAAGCCTACAATTCCTGATATACCAAATATCGCAGCCAAAGGATCAAAAGTGAAAGAAAACATAGAATTTATAAAATCAAGATAAATAATAGTTTTTGAATCAAAATTGTACAATTATTGTTAAGTATAAAAAATAACAATAACGCGATTCATTATGTCATTATTATTTTATCAGTAGGTTCAAGGAAATTATTATTCAAATCGATTTTAAGAATAAAAATATCAATACATACCAAAAATCTAATCGAGCGAAAGAGAAAAGTTTTTAAAAATATTTATAGAAATATTGAATAAAACCCTACCCAGAGCATCCACAATTGTTGTTTCTTTAGATTAGTATCAATTCATGACAGAATTTTACTCAGCCTCTTCCTCAGTAAGTCCTTTTACAGCGATATTATGGTGCCTTTATCCAATGGCTGTGCTTGTAATTATTGAATTACTTCTGGGGGGTGGTTTTGATGATGACAATAATGACGATCAAGATGGTGGAATGCTAATACCTGCTTACTCTAGATCAGACGTTTGAATGTTTTGAATTTTTTAAATTAAAGACTCATAAAGAATTTAATTAAATTGGCCAACAATCTTGATATAACTCATATTTCCTTAATAACACTTACCATTCTTATTTTTTCTTCTCTTTATTGGCTTGTCTTAAGAACCCTTAAAGAAGGTAGAAAAGCTCTAACTGAAATAAATAAGGATAGATAGTAAAGATCTCAAAAAACATTTAAAAATGTAGAATTTGATTAGATTTATAAACTCTTACATTTATAAGTTTTACTAAATAAATAGATATATTCCTAAAATTTAAAAACTTTGCCTTCTGAAAGTTTGGGAAAAGCATAAAAAACTTAAATAAATACTAGAATTTGATTGATTGCTAAGCCAACAAATTACCAATTTGTTGAAATCCCATTGTTATGAAAGGCCCTCGTTGTTATTACTTTAAAAAATAAAAATGCATCTAAATTCTTTACTTTATATTTGTTCTATATCTTTATTCATTTATATAATGGCGCTGTTTTGGAGAGACTTGCCAAATCAAAAAAAGTAAATAAATAATTAATATTAAATTTATTGCTTATCAAAATAAATTGAGTTATTAATTTAATATTGGATTTAATTTTTTTATATAAATGCTGAAAGAATCTTCAAATAACAATAACAAAAATATATTCTCAGAAACTGCAAGTATTGAAAAAGAAAAGATGATTTGCAAAGACGGATTTTGTTCATTACCAAATCGAGATGAGCTCCCAAAACAAGATTCAAATGATATAAATTTATTTGATCCTATTTAGTAAATAAAAAACATTTTGAGATATTGAAGATTAAATTGATAGTATTAAACTCTTTGAATTTTTAATATATGCTTAATAACTTTTTTAATGCATATAAAGAGTTTTGGATTAAAGCTACAGAATTCAAAGGATTCACATCTCGATCAGACTGGTGGTTGGTTCAATTAGCGAATCTTATAATTTCTTTGTTAACTATCCCAATATTTTTAAAAACGTTTGGTTTCAATGCTTATGGATTAGTTTGTGTCATTCCTCAAATAGCTATTGATATAAGAAGAATCAGAGACTTTGGAAAAGATTGGAAATGGATCTTTATT